>JALYVZ010000179.1 GCA_030852965.1 Actinomycetota bacterium
GAGCAGGGCACCGCCCATGCTGGCCTTCGCGTCGAGCCCGGTGGTGACCGCCGCGCATCGGGCCCCCCGAAACGCTCGCAGCAGCAGCGACTGGGTCACCTCGGCGCCGCGCATCCGCCGCTGCTCGATCGACAGTGAGCGGGTGGTGAGCAGGCCGCGGCGCAGCCGCAGGGTGTCGTCCGGCTCCCTGGTCAACCGGTAGCCCCACCAGGACTCCACGTAGATTGCCAGCGAGCCGAGCCCGCCGACCAGCAGTGCCACCGCCGCGAACCCGGCCACCGAGACCCACACGGGCAACTCGCTGATCCGGTCGCCGGCCTGCCGGATGGCCTGCAGATCTCTCCACCGCACCCCGAGGTCGCCGGCGAGCTGGGACACCGTTCCGGCCACCGCGGCCACCGCGACCAGCCCGGACGTGGTCAGCGGTGCAAACCGCAGCCAGGACGGCCGCAGCCGGGCCACGAGCTCGGCGGGGGTTGCAGCCCCGGAGCTGAGTGCGGTCATGGTCTCGTCGGGCGCGGTCGTTGCCCGGGCCGGCGAACGGTCCAGCAGCTCCCGCCGCAGCCGCTCAGCCTCGGCGCTGGAAACCGCGTCCAGGTTGAGCCGGCCGTCTGAGCTGGACTGCGAGCCGGTGCCGATCTCCACGACACTCAGCCCGAACACCCGGTGCACCAGGGTCGCGGTCAGGTCAACGGTGCGGACCCGGTCTCGGCGCAGTGAGCGGTGTTGACGGTTGAACAGGCCGCTGCGCAGCTCCACCCGCTCGGGGCTGACCCGATAGCGCACGGTCAGCCAGCGCAGCACCCCGAACCCCACCAGGGCGCCCGGCGCCGCCGCCGCGGCAAACAGCTGCCATTGCACGTCGGCCCGCCCACCGAGCACCAGCACGATGAGCACCGGGATCAGCGCCTTGGCCTGCCCGAGCGGGAACACCGCGAGCATCCGCGGATCCAGCCGTCGCCAGGAAGGCTCGGTCATGTGGCGTCACCCGGGTGGGCCTGGGTGATCTCGGTCAGCCGGCGGGCCAGTTGGTCGGCGACGTCCGCATCCAGGCCCTCGATGCGCACCGGGCCGGCGGCCGAGGCGGTGGTCACGGTGACGGTGGCCAGCCCGAACAGCCGCTGCAGCAGAGCGCGATCGGTGTCGATGGTCTGGATCCGGGAGATCGGGGCAACCCGCCACTCCACGTTGAGCCAGCCGGCCAGCGCGTACACGGCTTGTTCGTCGGCCTCCCAGCGGTGCACCCGGTAGCGCCAGCGCGGCATGACAACCACGTATCCGGCACCGATCACCGCGGTCACGCCGGCGCTGAGCACCAGCCACCTGTCGTCGAGCAGGGCCAGCGCGACCAGTTGCGGTATCAGTACGGCGGCCAGGGTCAGGAGTGCGCGCACGGTCCACCAGCGCAGCGCCCGGGGGTCCACCCGGTGCCGAGGCGGTCGCGGGAGCTCGGTCGGCGCGTGGTCCATACCGGACACAGTCATACCGAACACTGTCATATCGAACACTGTCATATCGAAACACTGTGCCGGTCGAAACACTGTGCCGGTCCCGGCGCCGTACCGCAGCCGGCGTGGTCCGCGACGCGCCGGTTGCTCCCTAGTCGGGCAGCTCGGTGAGCAGCAGCAGGCTGCGCGGGGGAATGGTCAGGGTTGCGCCGGCGGCGAGCGGTGCGCTGGCAGTGGGCACTCCGTCCGGGCTGTGGTTGTCCAGCAGGGGCACCAGGACCACGTTCGGTAGCGTGTAGTCGATCGGCTCGGTGCCGGCGTGCAGGATCATCAGCCCGCCGCCCGGAGCCTGCATCCCGAGCGTTCGCAGCCCACCGTCATGCCAGTCCGGATGGTCGAACGGGCGCCCCTCGGCGTGCCACCACACGACATCCTCGTGGTCGAAGAACACGTCGCGCCCGGGCAGGAACCTGCGCAGCCGTATCGCCAGGGCGGTGAATGCGGTCAGCGCCCCGGCGTCGGGCGCCGCCTGGCCGTTCGGCTCGGGCTCGGACCAGTCCACCCAGGACACCGGCCCGTCCTGGCAGTAGGGGTTGTTGTTGCCGTCCTGGGTGCGCAAGCGCTCGTCACCGGCGGTGAGCATCGGGGTGCCGGTGGACAGCAGCAGGGTGGCCAGCAGCGCCCGCGCGGTGCTCAGCCGGGCCGCCACAACGGCGGAGTCGGCAGTGTCCCCTTCGACGCCGAAGTTCTGTGAGCGGTTGTCGTCGGTGCCGTCCCGGTTGTGCTCGCCGTTGGCCAGGTTGTGCTTGTCCCGGTAGGAGACCAGGTCGCGCACGGTGAACCCGTCGTGGGCGGTGACGAAGTTTACCGAGGCCCACGGTCGGCGTCCGGAGCCGGCGTACAGGTCCGAGGAGCCGGTCAGCCGCGAGGCCAGCTCGGCGACCCCGGTCGCTTCGCCGCGCCAGAAGTCCCGGACGGCGTCCCGGTAGCGGCCATTCCACTCTGCCCACTGCACCCCGAACCCGCCGACCCGGTAGCCCTCGGCGGTGGCGTCCCACGGTTCGGCGATCAGCTTGCGGGTGGCTAGCAGCGGATCCGCCGTGATCATGGACAGCAGCCCGGCGGCCGGATCGAACGTAGCCCCGTGGGGACGGCCGAGCACGCTGGCCAGGTCGAACCGGAACCCGTCCACACCCAGCCCGGCCCAGTAGCGCAACGAGTCGGACACCAGTCGGGCCACCGCCAGCGACCCTGGGTCGAGGGTGTTCCCGCAGCCGGTGATGTCCAGCATCCGACCGTCCAGGCCGTGCACGTAGTAGGCCTGGGAGTCCAGCCCGCGCATGCTCAGGGTCGGGCCCTCCAGGCTGCCCTCGCAGGTGTGGTTGTAGACCACGTCCAGGATGACCTCGATGCCGCACCGGTGCAGCTCGGCCACCATCGCGGCGAACTCGGTCACCTCCTCTCCCGGGGTGCTCGCGTAGCCCGGGTGCGGGGCCAGGAAGCCGAGCGTGGCGTAGCCCCAGTAGTTGTGCCGGCCGGTGCGCAACAGGCCAGGTTCGTCGCAGAAGGCGTGTACCGGGAGAAGTTCTACGGCGGTCACCCCGAGCCGTCGCAGGTGCCCGGTCACCGCGGGGTGGGCCAAACCCAGGTAGGTGCCGCGTTGGCTCTTGGGGACCTCGGGGTGGGTCTTGGTGAAGCCGCGCACGTGCAGCTCGTAGATCACCGTGTCGGCCCAGGGCACGTCCGGCCCGGCGCTACCGCGAGGCGGCGGCTCGGTCAGCACCGACAGCGGCACCGCGCCCAGCGAGTCGCAGGTGCTGGGTGGCCCGGTGAGCGGATCGTCGAGGTAGCCGAGGGCGGCGTCCAGGTCGGTCACGGTGCCGGTGATCCGCCGCGCGTAGGGGTCGACGAGCAGCTTCGCCGGGTTGATCGGCTGGCCGGCCGCCGGCCGGTAGCGCCCGTGCACCCGGTAGCCGTAGCGCTGCCCGGCCCGCACCCCGGGCACCTCGCCGTGCCAGATGCCGTAGGTCTGGGCCGGGAGCTCGATACGTCGTTCAGACGGCCCGCCGCCGTCTGGGTCGACGTCGACCAGACACAGTTCGACGGCCTCGGCGCCGGTCGAGGAGACCGCGAACCGGGCGCCGGTGTCGGTGAGGTGAGCGCCCAACGGAAAGACCGGACCGGCCGGCGCGGCGGGGCCGGAGGTTCGCTCATCGGGCGGCATCATCAGCAAGGATAAGGGCCGTGCGCCAGTCCGACCCGATCACTACCGAGCCAGATTCAACCGCAGGGTGTGGTGCGGCGCGACGCGGGCGTTACTCGGCGCGCCGACGGTAGGGTGATCTCCGGGCGACTGCGGGAAGGTGGCATTGTGGGTGAGTTCGTACGGCTCGAGGTCGACGGCGCGATCGGCACCATCCGGTTGGACCGGCCACCGATGAACGCCCTCAACCGACAGGTCCAGGAGGAGATCCGTTCCGCTGCGCTGGAGGCGAGTGACCGCGCCGACATCCGTGCGGTGATCGTGTACGGCGGCCCGAAGGTGTTTGCCGCCGGCGCGGACATCAAAGAGATGGCTGACATGTCCTACGTCGACATGTCCGCGCGGGCCCGAGGGTTGTCCAGCTCGGTGGGGGCGGTGGCGGCGATCCCGAAGCCGACGGTGGCCGCGATCACCGGCTACGCCCTTGGCGGCGGCTACGAGCTGGCGCTGTGCTGCGACCGCCGGATCGTCGGGGACAACGTCAAGGTCGGCCAGCCGGAGATCCTGCTGGGGGTCATCCCTGGCGCGGGCGGCACCCAGCGGCTCGCTCGGCTGATCGGCCCGGCCAAGGCCAAGGACATCATCTACAGCGGCCGCTTCGTCGGGCCCTCGGAGGCACTGGACCTCGGGATGGTCGACGAGGTGGTCGCCCCGGACGACGTGTACATCGCCGCGCGCAGCTACGTCGACCAGTTCGCGAACGGTCCGGCGCAGGCGCTGGCCGCCGCCAAGAGGGCCATCGACGGCGGCCTGGACACCGACCTGCGCACCGGGCTGGACCTGGAGAGCGAAGTCTTCGCCGCGCTGTTCGCCACCGACGACCGCACCGCCGGGATGGAGTCGTTCATGGCGAACGGGCCCGGCAAGGCCACCTTCACCGGCCGATGAGCACCGACCCCGCGCCGAACCCGCACGCCACCCCCGAGCAGGTGGAGGCCGCGCGCAACGACCCCAAGCTGGCCAACGTGCTCTACCACGACTGGGAGGCCGGCTCCTACGACGAGAAGTGGTCGATCTCCTACGACGAGCGTTGCATCGACTACGCGACCGGTCGCTTCGAGCTGGTGGCCGGCCGGGCGGGGTGGCCGTACGGGCGGGCGTTGGAGCTGGGCTGCGGCACCGGTTTCTTCCTGCTGAACCTGATCCAGGGCAAGGTGGCCGAGCGCGGCTCGGTGACCGACCTGTCGCCCGGCATGGTGGCGGTGGCCCTGCGCAACGCCGACGGTCTGGGGCTGGACGTGGACGGTCGGGTCGCCGACGCCGAACGCATCCCGTACCACGACGACACCTTCGACCTGGTGGTCGGGCACGCGGTGCTGCACCACATCCCGGACGTCCCGGCCACCTTCCGCGAGGTGCTGCGGGTGCTCAAGCCGGGCGGGCGGTTCGTGTTCGCCGGCGAGCCCACCAGGATCGGCGACCGGTACGCCCGCCGGCTCGGCCAGCTCACCTGGTGGACGGTGACCCGGGCGACCCGGCTGCGCCCGCTGCGAAGCTGGCAGCGCCCGCAGGCCGAGCTGGACGAGTCGTCCCGGGCGGCGGCGCTGGAGGCGCTCGTCGACCTGCACACCTTCGATCCGGATGAGCTGGAGACACTCGCCATCGGTGCCGGCGCGAAGGACGTGCGGGTGGTGACCGAGGAGCTGTCGGCGGCGTTCTTCGGTTGGCCGGTGCGGACCTTCGAGGCGGCAGTCCACCCGGGGCGGCTGGGCCTGCGCTGGGCCATGTTCGCCTGGCGCACCTGGGAGAAGCTCTCGGTGCTGGACGCCCGGGTGCTTACCCGGGTGGTGCCGCGCCGGTTCTTCTACAACGCGCTGATCACCGGGGTGGCGGGTGCCGGATACTGAGCTCGGCGCGGTCACCGTGCTGGTGGTCGACGAGCACCCAATCTGGCGTGAAGGTGTGGCCCGTGACCTTGCAGCCTGCGGGTTCAGTGTGCTGGCCACAGTCGCGGACTCCTCGTTCACCGCGCGGGTGGCGGCGGCTACCCAACCGCAGGTGGTGGTGATCGACCTCGACCTGGACGAACGGTCAGCCGTCGAGGCGGTCCGAACCATCGCGAACACCATGCCCGAGACCCGGGTGCTGGTGCTCTCGGAGCGTTCCGAACACCGCGATGTGCTGGACGCGGTGAAAGCCGGAGCGTCTGGGTATCTGGTCAAGACGGCCAGCCCGGACGAACTGGTCGACGCGGTGCGCCGCACCGCCGACGGTGCCGCGGTGTTCACCCCCGGTCTGGCCGACCTGGTGCTCGCGGAGTACCAGCGGCTGGCCCGACAGCCCGCGCTGGTCGAGGTGACTCCCGAGCCCGTCTCAGCAACCCCCGAGCCCGTCTCAGCAACCCCCGAGCCGGTCGCGGCGGCCGCCCGGACGGCCGCGGTCTCGCGGTCGGTGCCGCGGCTGACCGAGCGGGAGACCGAGGTGCTGGGTCTGGTGGCCGCCGGACTCACCTCCCGCCAGACAGCCACCCGGCTGGGGTTGTCACATCGGACCGTGGAGAACCACGTGCAGAGCACCCTGCGCAAGCTGCACCTGCACAACCGCATCGAGCTGGTGCGTTACGCCATCGCGCAGGGCCTGGCCGAGTAGCCACCGATGGCCGGTGGTGCGGAGCTCAACCTGGCCGAGCGGGTGCTGGCCCCGCTCTGGCGGGGTCTGGTCGGGTACCGAGTGTTGGCGTTCGGGTACGCGTGCACGCTGGTGGTGACCGGGTGGGCCGACTATCGGCGCCCGGCGGTGGCCACCGTGGTGCTCGCCGCGGTCGGGGTGTGGACGGTGGTCACCACCTACAGCTACCTGCGGGCTCGGGCGGCGGCCCGGTGGCTGTCGGTGGCCGACGTGGCGGTCACCGTGGTCGCGGTGGGCGCCACGGTGCTGGTGCAGACCCCGGAGCGCGTTGCGGGCGGTGCGCCGGTGTTGACGTCGGTGTGGTCGGCCGGGTCGCCGATCGCGGTGGCGCTGGCCTACGGTCCGGCCGTCGGTTTGCTCGGCGCGCTGGTGGTGCAGGGCACGGTGTTGGTGGTGCGCGGTGGGCTCGGCAGGGCGGAGTTGACCGACCTGTTCCTGCTGGTGGCAGCCACCTCGGCGGTCGGCTACGCGGGTACGGTGCTGCGACGTTCGGCGTCCGAGCTGCGGGCTGCGATCGAGCTGCGGGCCGCGCTGGCCGAGCGGGAGCGGCTGGCCCGCACCATCCACGACGGGGTGTTGCAGGTGCTGGCCCAGGTGCACCGGCGAGGACGGGCCGTCGGTGGTGCGGCGGGCCAGCTGGGCGAGCTGGCAGGAGAGCAGGAGGTGGCGTTGCACCCTGATTGCCACCGGCCCGCCTTCGGCGCTGTCCGACGGCCGCCATGAACAGCGAAGGCGACCGCGAGCGAGCATCCCGGGGACGGTCGCCGGCGCGGCCGGCCGGGGTGGGTACAACGCGGCGAGCGTCAGCGAGTGAGGAGCGGAACGAGCGTGGAGCCGAGCAATGAACACCGAGCCCGAGATCACCGTGATGGTGGTGGACGACCACCCCATGTGGCGCGACGGCGTGGCCCGTGAGCTGGCTGAACACGACCTGCGGGTGGTGGCTACCGCACCCGACGCGCCGGCCGCTGTTCGGATCGCCACCGCCACCCGGCCCCGTGTGGTGCTGATGGACCTGAACCTGGGTTCCACCAGTGGGGTCACCGCGATCGCGGGGATACTGGCGACGCTGCCGGAGACCCGGATTCTGGTGCTCTCGGCCAGCGGCGAGCAGCGGGACGTGCTGGCGGCGGGGAAAGCGGGTGCGAGCGGCTACCTGGTGAAGTCGGCCAGCATCGGTGAGTTGGTGGCCGCCGTTCGCCGCACGGCCGCCGGGGCAGCGGTGTACACCCCGGGGCTGGCCGGACTGGTGCTCGGGGAGTACCGGCGACTGGCCGGTGCCGGACCTGACACCGACGACCAGCAGCCGCAGCCGGCGCCGACGTTGACCAGCCGGGAGACGAGGTACTGCGGCTGGTGGCCAACGGCTTGACCGCCCGGCAGGTCGCCGAGCGGCTGGTGCTGTCCCCGCGCACCGTGGAGACCCACGTGCAGAGCACCCTACGCAAGCTCCAGCTGCACAACCGAGTCCAGCTGGCCCGGTACGCCATCGAGCGTGGCCTCCTCCCGGAAGACCACGGCTAGCGGCGCGCGTGTCGGCGTAGTGAACCGCATCGAACTGAACACCATGGCCCGCGCGCCCGTCGGCCGAAGCGCTGCCCACCCGCCGCCGGCGCCCAGGGGGAACTACGCGCGGTCCAGCGCGTGCAGCCGGCGCAGGATCTCGGCGTGCAGCCTCGGCA
>JALYVZ010000180.1 GCA_030852965.1 Actinomycetota bacterium
CCCGGCCCCGGCCGCCCAGCTGGATCCCGTAACCAGCGCCCCGCCCCGCACTATCCAGTCGGCAAGAACATCAAACCGGACACCGGCAAGACGGTCGAGAAGACCCCCACGGGTTAAACGTCAAGCTCAGACAGCAAGAAGTTCGGGTCGTGGGAGTCAAACCTGATGACCGAATGGCATCAGCGCTACGGCGGACCTGGAGTGATGATCTACTGGCACGTCGAGCGCCGGAACGTGTGCATCTACTCCCAACTCAAATCCTGCTCCTCCAGCGGGGTCGCGGCGATGATCGAAGGGCTGCTGCGCCACTGCACCGACGCCGACATCGAGGCCAACTACGTCGACACGCACGGCGCCTCGGTGGTGGGGTTCGCGTTCACCGAGCTGCTGGGGTTCCGGCTGCTGCCCCGGCTGAAGAACATCGGCTCGATCCGGCTCTACCGGCCAGACGAGCACGCTGCGTATGCCCAACTGGGGTCTGTGCTGACCCGCCCGATCCGCTGGGAGCTGATCAGCCAGCAGTACGACCAGATGGTCAAATATGCCACCGCGGTGCGACTGGGTCTCGCCGAGTCGGAGTCGATCCTGCGCCGGTTCACCCGAGGCGGTCCGAAACACCCCACTTACCAAGCCCTCGAGGAACTCGGCCGCGCGGTCCGGACGATCTTCGCGTGTGACTACCTCGCCGCCCCGGAGCTGCGCCGGGAGATACACGGCGGGCTACAGGTTGTCGAGAACTGGAACTCCGGCAACACCGTCATCTTCTACGGCAAGGAAGGGGCCCTCACCGGCCCGGACCGCGAGCACGCCGAAGTGTCGATGTTGGCCCGGCACCTGCTGCAGTCCGCGCTCGTGCACATCAACACGCTGCTGCTGCAGACCGTGCTCGAGGTCCCGGCCTTCCACACCTGATCGGCCCCAACGAACGCCGAGGACTCAGCCCGCTGTTCTGGTCCAACATCAACCCTACGGCCGGTTCCGTCTCGACATGAACGCCCGCATCGACCTGGCCGCAGTCAACCCGCCGGAGCTCAGCAGCAGGACGACGTAAGAGGCACACCGGATGAGCTGGTCGGGGTGCCGCATTCACACGCGTTAGCGGCGGCCAGCGGTGAAGTGCCCGCAGGATGGATGGTGGTGGCGTCGGGGGCGTCTGCTTTGACGGTGTAGACCTCCCACGGCTCGGCGCCTGGACCGTGGACCCATACCTTGTCCTGCACGGCGTAGCAGCAGGTGGTGTCGTTCTCCACGGCGGTGAACAGCCCCAGCTCGGACAGCCGTGCGGTGGCGGCGTCGACCTCATCGGTGCTGTCCACCTCGACACCGAGGTGATCCATCACAGTGGCCTGTCCGGGTTCGCCCTCGATCAGGACCAGCTTGAGCGGGGGCTCGGTGACGGCGAAGTTCGCGTACCCCGGGCGGCGCTTGGCCGGCTCGGTCCCGAACAGCGACGTGTAGAACACGATCGAGCTCTCCAGGTCCGATACCCGCAACGCCAGCTGAACACGAGACATGATCACCACTCCTTGATTTGATGTCGGTCAACTCAACGTTGCGCCTTGAATCGACATCTGTCAAGCTAGATGCATGTCGAAGCAAGAGCGGATGCTTGTCGGAGTGGCCGACCAGGTGGGGTGCTGCTCCCCGCTGACCCGCGAGCCGTTGTCGCCGGGGCAGGCGGTCGAGTTGGCGGCGGTGTTCAAGGCCCTGGGCGACCCGGTCCGGCTGCGGCTGGCATCGCTGATCGCCTCCCACGAGGGTGCGAGGCATGTGTGTGCGACCTGACCGACGCCTTCGAGCTGTCCGGCCCGACGATCTCGCACCATCTCAAAGTGCTGCGCGAGGCCGGGCTGATCACCGGCGAGCGCCGGGGCACGTGGGTGTACTACCGGATCCAGCCCGAGGCCCTGCGCCGGCTGTCAGCCGTACTCGTGCTCGAGGAGACCGCGGCGGTGACGGCGTGACCCGCACTGCCTCTGACGAGGCGGGAGTGGTCGCGAAGCTGTCCACCCTGGACCGCTTCCTGCCGGTATGGATCATCGCCGCGATGGTGGTCGGGCTCGTCGCGGGACGGCTGATCCCCGGGCTCGGCGCTGCTCTCGGCGCGGTCGCTATCGACGGCGTCTCGCTGCCGATCGCGCTCGGTCTGCTGGTGATGATGTACCCGGTGCTGGCCAAGGTGCGCTACGACCGGCTCGTCACCGTGACCGGTGACCGCCGGCCGCTGGTGTCGTCGCTGGTGCTCAACTGGGTGCTGGGGCCGGCGCTGATGTTCGCGCTGGCGTGGCTACTGCTGCCCGACCTGCCCGAGTACCGCACAGGGCTGATCATCGTCGGGCTGGCCCGCTGCATCGCCATGGTCATCATCTGGAACGACCTCGCCTGCGGGGACCGCGAGGCCGCCGCCGTGCTCGTGGCCCTCAATTCCGTGTTCCAGGTGATTGCTTTCGCCGCGCTGGGGTGGTTCTACCTTGACGTCCTGCCCGGCTGGCTCGGCCTGCCCCAGACCGACCTGAACGTGTCGCCGTGGCAGATCGCCGCCTCGGTGCTGATCTTCCTCGGGGTTCCGCTCGTGGCCGGCTACCTAAGTCGACGCCTGGGTGAGCGGGCCAAGGGCCGCGAGTGGTACGAGTCGACGTTCCTGCCCCGCGTCGGGCCGTTCGCCCTCTACGGGCTGCTGTTCACCATCGTCATCTTGTTCGCGCTACAGGGTGAGGCCATCACCTCCCGCCCGCTCGACGTCGCGCGGATCGCGCTACCGCTACTGGCCTACTTTGCGATCATGTGGGCCGGTTCCTACGCGTTCGGCAAGGCCGTCGGGCTGTCTTACGAGCGCACCACCACGCTCGCGTTCACCGCTGCGGGCAACAACTTCGAGCTCGCCATCGCCGTCGCCATCGCCACGTTCGGAGTCACGTCCGGGCAGGCCCTGGCCGGAGTGGTCGGCCCGCTGATCGAGGTACCGGTGCTCGTCGGCCTGGTCTACGTCTCCCTGGCCCTGCGCCGCCGCTGGGCCGCCCACACCACCTGAGTTCCCGCGCGACTCCCCACGGGAGCGCGGGTCCCCTCTGGCGTCACTGCAACTCCTTCCAGGAAGAAGGCCGTCATGACCAGCAGTACGTGGCACCGCCAGACCCTGTCGGTCGATCAGCAGGTCGCGCTCAAAACCGCGGCCGGGCACCTGGCTCGGGAGTTCGACGGCACGTTCGGCGCCGAGACTATCGAGCGGTTCCTGCATTCCTCCTACGACAAGTTCGCCGGCCGCGCGGTCGTGCTCAACTACCTGCCGCTGCTGGCGGAGAAGTTCGCCCGCCAGCGGCTGCGGGCCCTGGCCAGAATCGAGGGTCACAGCAGCGACGGCCGCCCGGTGGTGCTGTTCCTGTGCACCCACAACGCCGGTCGCTCGCAGATGGCACTGGGGTTCTTCACTCACCTCGCCGGTGACCGGGCAATCGCCTGGTCCGGCGGGTCAGAACCCGGGATCGAGGTCAACACCGCAGCGGTCGCGGCGATGGCCGAGCGCGGCATCGACATCGCCGCCGAGTACCCCAAGCCGTGGACCGACGAGGTCATCCGCGCCGCCGACACGGTGATCACCATGGGGTGCGGTGACGCCTGCCCGGTGTTCCCCGGCAAGCGCTACCAGGAGTGGGCGCTCGATGACCCCGACGGGCTCACCGTGGAGCAGATCCGCCCGATCCGCGACGAGATCGAGCGCCACGTCCGTGCCCTACTCGCCGAACTCGTCCCCGCCATCCCGGCCTGACCCACCAACTCGCCACACCCCAACCACACCAGTCCGACTGCGAGGAGATCGTTCCCTGATGGCCGCCGTTCCCGAAGTGCTGTTCGTCTGCGTGCATAACGCCGGCCGCTCCCAGATGGCCGCCGCGCTGCTGCACCACCACGCCGCCGGCGCCGTGCGCGTCACCTCCGCCGGCTCCGAGCCCGCCGACCAGGTCAACCCCGCAGTGCGGGAGGTAACGGCCGAGATCGGCATCGACCTGTCGACCGAGTTCCCCAAGAAACTCCGACGCCGTACACGCCGCCGACGTAGTGATCACCATGGGCTGCGGTGACGCCTGCCCAGTGTTCCCCGGCAAGCGCTACCTCGACTGGCAACTCACCGACCCCGCCGGCAAAGGCCTCGAGGCCGTACGCCCGATCCGCGACGACATCGACGCCCGTGTGCGAGCCTTGCTCGTCGAGCTCACCACACACAGTGCCTAGCCCGTCACCCGCCGCAGCCGAATGACGAGCCACGACCCGACCAACACCGAGCCGCCCGACCCGGCCTCGCCAGACCCAGATCCGCCCAGCCTGGGCACGGTGCTGCGCGAATGGGGTCGGATCGGCTGCATCGGGTTCGGTGGCCCACCCACCCACATCCGGTTGCTGCGCCAGCTCTGTGTCGAACGACGACGCTGGATCGGGGCCACCGAGTTCGAGGACGCGATCGCGACTTGCAACCTGCTGCCCGGGCCAGCGTCGACCCAGCTGGCGATCTTTTGCGCATGGCGCCTGCGGGGCCGCCCCGGCGCGCTGATCGGGGGTGCGGCGTTCATCGTGCCCGGGCTGATCCTGATCCTGGCCCTCGCCGCGGTGTTCCTCACCGGGTCCCCGCCACGCTGGGTGCTCGGCGCCGGCGCGGGTGCCGGCGCCGCCGTAGCCGCCGTCGCGGTCCAGGCCGGTGTCGCTCTGGTACCCAGCAGTTGGACCCGGGCGGCCCACCACGGCCGCTGGGTCGCCTACCTACTCGCGGGAACCCTCGCCGCGATCGTCCTCGGCTCTTGGCTGGTCGGGGTGCTGCTGGCCTGCGGGATCACCGAACTCACCGCGCGACGCATCACCACACCTGACAACCCGGACAAGCCGGGCCGGGCGATCCCCCTGCTGTTGCTCGCCGGCACGGCGGGCGGTGGCACCCTGCTGTCGGTGGCCTGGGTCGGGCTGAAGGTGGGCGCGCTGTCCTACGGGGGCGGTTTTGTGATCATCCCGCTGATGCAGGCCGACGCGGTCGACCACTACCACTGGATGAGCGGAGCGCAGTTCCTCAACGCCGTCGCGCTCGGGCAGATCACCCCAGGCCCGGTCGTGCAGACCGTCGCGGTGATCGGCTACGCCGCCGCCGGCCTCACCGGCGGACTGCTCGCCTCCGCTGTCGCGTTCGCCCCGTCGTTCGGTTTCATCCTGCTCGGCGCCCCACATTTCGACCGTATCCGCGCTGACCCCCGCGCCAGAGCGTTTCTCGACGGCGCGGGCCCCGCCGCGATCGGAGCCATCCTCGGCTCTGCGGTCCCATTAGCGCTCGCACTGAGCCAACCCTGGCAGTACGCCGTACTAGCCGCCGCGATCATGCTGCTCGCCCTGAAACGCGGAGCGGTCCTCACCCTGCTCCTCGCCGCTACGGCCGGGATCATCCTCACCACTGCCGGCCTCGACCTCCCGCGCTAACCAGAGCTCCAAGACCCGAACCAGCCCGCCAGCCGGGAAGTCATCACCACCCCGGATGCTGGTCTCAGCGGTGTTCCGTAAGCCGATCCACCAACGGAACAGCACCCCGGTGGGGCAACACGCCTGGTCGAGATGTTCCGTATAGATGTTCCGTAAAGGGTTTCGATGAAGGCCCCTTATCCGGAACAATGACGACCATAACCGGTAACCGGGTCGGCTACGCACGCTGCTCCACCGACGAACAAGACGTCGACATCCAAATCGAGCAACTCACCTCACTCGGCGTCGCGCCCGAGCGGATCTACATCGACCGCGGGTTCTCCGGAACCCGCCGCGCCCACCGCGCCCACCGCGCCGGCCTCGACCAAGCCCTCGCCGCGCTGTGGCCCGGCAGCATCCTCACCGTCACCAAGTTCGACCGCTTCGCCCGCGACGTCGCTGATGCCCACGCGATCCTGACTGACCTGTCCGAGCGTGGCGTGCTCTTCGGGCTTGGCGCCTCGGTCTACGACTGGAAAGACCCCTTCGGAAGGCTGTTCCTGCAGACCCTGGCCATGGTCGCCGAGTTCGAAGCCAACATCGGTCACCTCCGGACCCGCGAGGGCATGGCCAAAGCACGTCGCCAGGGCAAACTCCGAGGCAAGCAACCCAAGCTGCCACCCTCAGCCGCCCGCGCCATCCGCCGCCGCTACGCCGATGGTGAGGTGTCCCTGGCTGATCTCGCCGAGGAATACAGCGTCGGCCGATCCACCATCCACCGCTCATCCATCGACCCGAACCAGCGGCCACCGACCGAACCTGACGGCTACCTTGCGGCTCGGGTCAGCTTCGGGAGTCCCAGGCCGATACCGTCGGGGTTCCAGCCGGGCACGGTCAGCAGATAGATGCCCAGGAACGGACCGAGTCCGGACTGTACGTCGGCAAGGAAAAAGTTCAGCCCGTCCAGCGCGTGCAAGGACCGAGGCAGGGATCCCCCGCCACGATCATCCTCCGCGCTGCCCCGCTGGATCTGATCGAGCCTCACTTAGGTCCCCTACCACCGGCTCTAACGTCGCGCGATCGTGATCATGGTATGGATACCCGGCGGTAACATGAAGCGAACCTGAAGAAGTCGGTTGCTCGCGATGGTTCTAGTGCCCGATAAGTCGAGAAATCCGGAATCCGTTCGCGTTACGCAGCCCACGAGGACGAGGCCGCCGCCGGGATGCCGCCCGGCGCGCCGAGGCGCAAACCCGGGGCTTCCTCGCCGCCGCCGCGCACGAGCTGCGCACCCCACTGGCCGGGACCCAGGTCGCCGCTGAACAACTCGCCACCACCACGCCGGCCGGTCCCGACCAGGCTCAGCGACGCCGCGAAACAGCCACCGCACGATCCTTGCTGGCCTTGGACACAGCGGCGGTGTTGGCGCCCGGATGGATCACCTACCTCTGTGCTCAACTTCTCCACGCCCCGCCACCGCGTTATCCGCCGAAGGGTTGCATCTTTGAGTATTAACGATATATCGTGACTGCATCACGTTTGCTACGTTATGAAGGAGACAGACCAGGCATACTTGACCGAGCACGCCGATCGCCTCGGGGACCCCTTTGCCGTCCCGGCCGCCCGCAACGCCGCGGGGATCGATCTGCGGGAGGCGGTCGAGGAGATCACGTCGCGGCCCGCCAGCTCAGCCGAACCGGGTCCGAGACCCAACTTCGCGCCGCGCGCAAGACACTCTCCGAGGCGCGACGCGGTCTGTATTTGATCCTCGCCGAGGATCACGGCGAGCTGGCGGACCCGGCTGCCGGCCCGGTGGGCGAGGCGACGACGAGGATGCTCAGACGTGATTTCCGCCCTGGTGGTCCGGCCGCCGTAGTGGCGCGGGCGGTTTCACCCGGGGCTCGAGCTGTCGCCTCCCTGGGACGGGCCGCTGATTGGCTCGCGGCGCTGGACAGTCGATCTGTCCAGCGCCGGGATCACCTGCGGGCCAGCGCCCCCAGCGCGGCGACCTCGGCCCACACCCCTGTCACCAGGACGAACACCTCATTCACTCTGCTCTTGTCTGGCCGGGGTGGGCGCGACCCGGGCCAGCTCTGGGCGGCATCGCCGCATGTGGTTGCGGTCAGCCGACCAGGGTCGGCTCGGGGACAGGGCCTGCGGGTGGCTGCAGGGGCCGCTGGGGAGGTTCGGCCTCGCGGTGCAGGGTCTCCGGGACGGCGACCACCAGCAGCGCCAGCGCCACCAGCGCGATCGCGGTCAGGGTGAGCATCGCGGCGTTGTAGCCGGCCGCCAGCGCGACCGCGCCGGCCAGGGTGGGGCTCAGCGCCCCGCCGATGCCTTGGACCATGGTGGCCGCGCCCATGGCCACGTTGTAGCGCCCGCTGCCCCGGGTCAGGTCGGCCACCATGATCGCGAACAGCGGCCCCTGCAGCCCCGCTCCGATGCCGTCCAGGGCCTGAATAGTCCCAGATGCCCCTGGCGGGGCGCCCGTGCCGGGCTGAAAATCTGATGTGTGGCTGCCCGTGACGTCGTTGTAGCTTGGTGCCTCGCTGAGGCCGTTGAATAGTCTGACG
>JALYVZ010000507.1 GCA_030852965.1 Actinomycetota bacterium
TCGCCGCCCGGTTGCGGCCCAGCGCCACCAGCGCCGGCTGCAGCACCTGGGCGGCGACCATGCCGACCGTGCCGACCCCGAGCAACCCGGCCACCAGCCAGGACAGCCGCAGTGGGGCGCCGAAGATCGCTTGCGCGGCCCACGGTCCCCACAACGTCCCGACGACCACGCCGGGCACCCCCACCGCCGCCACCGCGAGCAGTGCGTTCCGGACGAGACCGCGCAAGACGTCGAACGCACCCCGCTCGGCGGCGGCGGTGAGCCGGGGCAGCAGCAGCGCCTGTACCGGGGTGACCAACAGCACCGGGATGCGGGCCAGCACGAACAGCGACACGAAGCTGGCCGCCAGCGCGGCGTTCTCCGGGTCTTGCTGGCCGAGCCGGGCGGTGAGCACCACCGGGCCCAGGTTGGCAACCACCAGGGTCAGGCCGCAGCCACCGGCCAGCAGGCCCACCCCGGCGGACATCCGGGCGACCGGCAGCGCCGGCCCAGCGCCACCCGTGCGGGGGCCAGCCAGCGTCAGCCCGGCACTGATCACCAGGCCGAAGCCGAACACCAGCCCGTACCACCCACCGCCGGTCACCCCGAGCCCGACCAGCCCCGCGCAGGCCGCCGTGCGGGCCACCCCCTCGATCGCCATGCAGCCGCCGTACCAGCCGAAACGGCGCTGACCAGCGTACACTCCGCGCAGCGGATAGCTGGCCGCCGCCCCCCACACCGCGAGCACGGCGGCGAACAGCAGCAGCCAGGACCCGCCGAAAACCCGGGGCACCAGGATCGGGGACAACGCAGCCACCCCGAGCGTGACCAGCCCGGCCAACCGGGCGCTGACCACTCCCGCGGCGCGCAGCACCGGCGCCCAGCCGCCACCGCTGTTGTCGACACTGCCGCTGTTGTCGACACTGCCGTCGCCGCCGGTGATCCGGGCGGCCACCTCGCGGGCGGTCTGTTGCTCGACGGCGACGAAGATGCCCGGCCCGAGGATGGACACCAGCAGGTACAGCGAGCCGACCGCGGCGTAGTCGGCGGGGGCCAGCGCGTGCCCGGCCATCGCGAGCACCGCGTACGCCGACAACGCGATCAGCGCCAGCCCGCCGCCGACCGGAGCGGCCTCGGACAACCCAGCCCTCGACAACCGAGCGCGCCCCCGAGCCAGATCCACCTGCGCGACGGTACGCCGCGCCACTCGACAGCGGCCTGCCCGGGTGCTCGGCCCCGCACCCCGTCCACCTCACCGCCCAGCGCGACCGCGGCGAGCATCCGGGCCACCGAGGGGACGTCCCGGAGGTGTGCGAGTTTTCAGCTGCCTGAGTCCGCCCGCCACTCGCTCTGGCGTGTCCGTGAGAGTGTCACCACGGCTGTTTCATCGCGCGGCCAAACAGCCGTGAGGACACTCTCACGGACCGACCTCGCAGTCCCCGGCCGCCAGCGGAGCATGAACAACCACGCTGATCTCCCAATCACAAGAACCAGTCCACATCGTGGAAACGACGCCTTGTCAGCGGCAGGCCCTTACCGTTCCCCGGATGTCCACGACCGGCTCGCGGCCGGAGTTCACGAAGATCGAGGCGCCGAGCTCCTCGGCGCTGCCGAGCTGGTCAGCCAGCGCGTCGCGGACCAGCTCGAACCGCCGCGGGCAGCTTCCGGGTACCTCCGGCGAACCCATGCGGCGTTCTCCTCGTCGGGTGATCGGCATCATGATCAGCGGTTACGGCACCGGCTTGGGCACGCAGCGGGCGGCCACCGCTGGCTGGGCGGTCGCGGCGGCGTCCTGGACGCAGCGTTCCAGCTCGTTCAGCGTGCGGGTGGGGATCGGCACCGGCTGGGCCCAGCCGTCGGTGCGGCGCTCACCCGTGGTCAGGAAGTAGGCAGCCGAGGCCAGGCGGGTGTCGAACACCAGCACCTCCATCCGCCGCTCGGCCGGCATCCCCCGCACCCTGGCGGTCAGCTGCAATACCGCCTGCGAGCGCAGCACCCGCCCGTGGATCCCACCGCGGAACGGCAGCCAGCTGCCGTCCCGGGTGCCGGCGAACGGCTGGTCGGCCCACAGCACAGCGGCCGCCGGCGGCTCGGTGATCCCGTCGCGGATCCGGGGTTGCCGCAGGCAGGGGTACTGGAACGCGATCTGCCAGGCCAGCGCCACGGCGCGATCCTTGCCGAGCACCGGGGCCAACACCGTGCGCAGCGGCGCCAGGTGCTGCAC
>JALYVZ010000181.1 GCA_030852965.1 Actinomycetota bacterium
TCGCAGCACCCGCGGGGTGGCGGCCGGTGCGGTCAGCGCGGTCACGGTGATGTCCACCCGCTCGGTGTGCAGGCCGGTCAGCTCGCCGATCCGGTCGACCAGGTGCCGGCGCGCGCGGTCGGTGGTCGCGGCGACCGGGGCCGGGTAGGCCACCGTGGCGCGCACCTGTAGGACCACGACCGTCCCGGTGACGGTGGCGTGCACGTCGGCGAGCCGGTCGGGGTCCTCGGCGCCCAGTGGCACGCCGAGGACTCGGCGGGCGACCCCGCCGATGTCGGCGACCTTGCTCAGTGCGGTCGCGGCGATCTTCTCCACCACCACATCTGCGATGTCGAGGGTTCCCCGCTCAGCGGCCGGTGCCAGCACTGCCTCGCCACGGCGGCGTTCGGTGGCGGTCTCGGGTGAGGGGAGGACGGCGGGCGGGGTCATCGACGCAGCCGATCCTGGCCGCGGTGGGTGAACGCGGACACGTCGAGCTGGCCGTCAAGGTAGCGGCCCACGCCCAGACCGATCGCGGCGAACACGCCCACGATCAGGAAGGCGACGAAGCCGCCGAACGCGACGGCGAAACCGAGCGCGAGACCGACGATCAAGCCGAGTGTGGTGGCCGTGGGATTCACGATGGCATCTCCTCTGACGAGCCGATGCTGGGACCGGCAACGGGCGCAATGGGGTTGGCCGGGATGTCGACGCCGGCCTCGACGTCTTCGATCACGATGGTGACCCGGAGTCCCGCGGTGAGCCCGGACAGCGCCGAGCGCACGCTCTGGTCGATCACGGTCACCGAGTGCGGGTAGCGGCCCACCAGGTGCACCGCCACCCCGCCGGCCTTGATCTGAACCCCGGTGACGCGGCGGCCGGGCAGGTAGGTCGCGACCTCCCCGAACCGGCCGGCGTGCAGCGCGGCCACCACCGGGCAGCCATGTACGGCCGCGGCGATCAGGTCCGGGTTCGGCACGAGGTCTGCTGCCCGGAAGCCGGCGGTCAAAGGAGTGCTCACGCGACCCGCGGCGGCTGGGACGGGCCCGGGTCCTGGTCGTCGGTGGGCAGGTGCACGTCGTTGACCGAGACGTTGACCTCGACGACCTCCAGCCCGGTCATCCGTTCCAGCGCCGTCACGACGTTGCGTCGGATCGCCTTGGCCAGCTCGGTGATGGCGACCCCGTACTCGACGACGATGTCCAGATCGACCGCGGCCTGGCGCTCACCGACCTCGACCGACACTCCCTGGCTGACGTTGCTCGTCGCGCCCGGGATCCGCTCCCGGATCGCGCCGAACGCCCGCGCCGTTCCACCACCGAGGGCGTAGACGCCGCTGACCTCGCGGGTGGCCAACCCGGCGATCTTCGACACGACCGTCTCGGCGATCGTGGTCCGGCCCAGGCTGGTCGCCTGCTCACCACCGCTGGCACCGACCCGGCTGCCCGGGGCGGACGACCCGGCCCCGCCGGTGGGGTAGCTGGATCCGGGGTTTCCGGTGGGGGTGTTCGCGGTCGAGGTGGTCATGGCGTGCGCTCCTGTTCATAAGGTGTCGTTCGAGGTCGGCATCCGGGACGGGCCGGTCGGCATGCCCGGGTGTCACACCAGGAGAGACACCGCCGGGCCGCGTCCCTCACGGATTCCCCGCGGAGAGCTGACTCACACAGCCATACCGGACTGGGGTGTGCGTCGTCCGCAGCACCGGGGCGAGTCAGTCCTGATCCTGGTCGGCGGTGAGGTCGACCTCGACGATGTGCACCTGCACCTCGGTGACCACCAGACCCGCCGCGCGTGTGAGCGCGGCGCGCACGGCATCGTGCACCGCGGTACCGACAGCCGCGGCCTGATAACCGCCGTCGACCACCAGCTGCACGTCCACGGCCACTCCGATGCCATCGACGAGTTCGGCGCGGACCCCGGCGAGGTCGGGCAGCGCCTGGCCGGTGGCTTGCTCCCAGACCCGGGCGGCGAGCTGGCCGACCAGCCCCCACACCCCGGGCTGCAACCGCACCACCCCGGGCACCGCCCGCGCCGCGCGGGCGGCGGCGTCCGCGGCCCGCACCTCGAGCAGCACGCTCTCCGGCATCCAGCGGGTGATCACCACATGCGTCCGCGTTCCGCGGTGGTGGCGTCGGTCCAGACGTCGGTGACCTCGAAATCCACTCCGGACAGAGCCAGCCCGATCCGCTGCGCCAGCGCCGCACCCACCCGAGCCCGGGCCTGCTCCAGCGCGATCACCCGCCCGGATCCGTAGTGCAGCGACACCGACATCCACACCCCTACCGTGTGCGGGGTGTCGAGAACCGGCTCGATACGACACCGGTGCGCCCGCAGCCCGGGCACCCCGTCCACCGCGAACCGCAACACCGCCGCCAGCGCCCGGATGGAAATATCGACCGCCCCCGACGGTGCGGGCAACGCGACGACATCACCGGCGATCAGGTCCGCGCGGACCGCCGCCATGATCTGGCCCAGCAGGCTCCCGGGCGCCTCGACCGGCTCCTCGATCAACATTCGGGTGGCCTCGGCCAGCTGTTCCAAACTTGCCCGCGCGGTCGTGCAGTGCGCGCACCCCGCCACGTGCGCACCAAAGACCCCGGCTTCGATGTCCTCCCACAGCCCTTCCACGTTGGCCCCGCACGGCAACCGATGCCCGGCGCCGGCCCGATCCGAGGTCGGGGTGTTACCCGGGTTCACCGCCATGGACCCATCACCTCCGCCAACTCGACCCGTGCCCGCGCGATCCGTCCCCGCACCGCCGCGACCGTGGCCCCACCGCGTGCGAGATCTCCTCATAAGACCGTCCGTGGACCTCCCGGAGCAACCAGCAGGCCCGCTGCCCCGGCGGTAGCCCGTCCAGTGCCGTGGTCAACGCGTTCATCGCCGCCATGTTCACCGCCGCGCGCGCCGGATCCCCCGCCCCGTCCGCGGCCATGATCTTGTCCAGCAGCCCGGTCGGGGGTTCGACCGGCTCGTCGACCAACAGCGCGGTGGCCTGGGCCAGCTGCTCCAGGCTGGCGCGGGCGGTGGTGCAGTGCGGGCAGTCCGCGGCGTGCGCACTGATCTGCCCGGCCTCTAGCTCGGCCCACACCTGCTCCACGCTGCGCCCGCACGCCAACAGATGCTCGGCGCGGGTCCCGGTGGCCGGGACGTTCGGGTTCATCGCCATGGCGCCATCACCTCCGCCAGCTCGATTCGTGCCCGCGCGATCCGTCCGCGCACCGCCGCAGGCGTGGTACCCACCACCTGGGCTATCTCCTCATAGGATCGTCCGTGCACCTCGCGCAGCAACCAACACGCCCGCTGCTGGGCGGGCAGCGCGGCCAGCGCGACGCTCAACGCGGTCATCGCCGCGGTGTTCTGCGCCGTCCGTTCCGGGTCCCCGCCCGGCGCCACCGGCGCGGTGTGTTCGTCGAACTCCGTGGTCGGGCGGCGGCGGCGCAGCACGTTGAGGCACCGGTTGGTCGCGGTCCGGTAGAGCCAGCCGCCGAACGCGGCGTCGGTCTCGATCTCCGGCAGCCGCCGCCACGCGGTGAGGAACACCTCCTGAGTGACGTCCTCGGCCTCCCCGCTGGCCCCGCACATCCGCAGGCACAACCCATAGATCCGGCGCTCATACCGGCGCACCAGTGCCTCGAACGCGCCGACGTCACGGTCCCGGGCCCGCGCGACCAGAGTGGCCTCGTCCAACTCCACCGCACCAGCCGGGCCCGTCGTGCTGCCCGTCGAGTCCGTGACGGTCACCGATCGCCTCCTCCCGGCCTCGCCTCCGGGCGCTCCGGTGCCGGGCAACAGCCGCGCAGGTGAAGACACCGCCGAAGACCCCGTCCTCACGGTCATCGCCCAACTCCTTCGTCGTGACGATCCTCACTACCGGCTCATCCTTAGCCGCTGAGCTGGGAAACACCCGCACCCACGCCGAGCACGGCGACAGGCGGGGAAGTGCAGCGGTGAAATACCGTGACGAACCCCCGCCGCCGGGGTCTTCCCCAGCGGACGACACAGTTCCCGGCCCCCCGCGGCTGGGATTCCACAGAGGAGGACGCACGTGAGCTTTGTGGACAAGGCCAAGAACAAGGCCGAGGACCTGGCCGGCAAGGCCAAGGAGAAGACCGGCGACGCCACCGGCAACGAGGACCTCAAGCGCGACGGCCAGGCCGACCAGGCCGACTCCGGGTTCAAGCAGACCGGCGAGTACGTCAAGGACGGCGCCACCGACGCGAAGGACGCGGTCAAGGACACCTTCAAGAAGAACTGAACCCGCGCACGAAGGACTGACCCCTCGCCGTCGTGCTGCTGCCACCTGGCCCCCGCACCGGACGCGCGGCGGGCCAGTCATCACCCACCCCGCCCGCCCCGCGACCGGTGCGCGCGACCCGACCCGTGAGGAGACCGCCCATGTGGGCATTCCTGTCCGCCCGGCTGCGCCTGTGGCTGCTGCTCGCTGTCGGCGCCCCCGCCCTGAGCTGGCTACTAGGCGTCATCGGTGACCGGCTCGAAGCCCGCAACGGACCCACCAGCATCAGCCGCGCGCTACAGAAGGGCCGTGGCTGGCTGCGGCGCCGCAGCAGCGGCCCGCTCGCCCGCGATCACGACCGCCACTGATCCTGTCCCTCGACTCTCTGCCTGTCGGGTTTCGCACGGTGCCCTGGCGCGCCCCAGCGCACACTGATCCTCCACGTTCGATCACTCGCTCGCCTACCGTTGGAAGGAACGTCATGACCGTCACCGGCATCATCAGCGCAATCGTCATCGGACTGATCATCGGGGCGCTGGCCCGGCTTATCCTGCCCGGCAAGCAGAACATCCCGATCTGGCTGACCATCGTCGTGGGCATCGTCGCGGCGTTCATCGGTACCTTCCTCGCCCGCGCGATCGGCATCCCCACCGCCACCAGCGGCATCGACTGGCTGGAGCTGCTGGTCCAGCTCATCGTCGCCGTGATCGGCGTCGCCATCGTCGCCGGGGCCTACGGACGCCGCGGCGTCAACCGCTGACCGCGGGCCACCGGGGAGCCAAGCCGATAGGAGCAGGGGCCGTCGGCCGTCGCCTACCCGGAACGAAGATCGCGTGCCTCACCAGGACCGCTCGTCGGCGTGGACGATCAGACCTGGACAAATCAACTCAACGATCGAGGAGGAGTCGAAGTCATGGCATCGATGTTTCAGAAGATCGCTGATTTCGCGCGCGGCCCGCAGGGCCGACGAGTCACCGAGCAGGTAAAACGGTACGCACAGGACCCGAAGAACCGAGCCAAGGCACAGCAGTTACTCGGCCGATTCCGCGGCAAGGGCGGCCGGCGCGGTACCGGCCACTGAGCCACGCCAAAGCGCGCTCGGGGAATACGGACCCCCCGTCGGCCCACCCCTATGACGTAGCAGTCGTCACTGCCCGGTGTGGGCGACGACGGGGAACACCCAGCGGAACGTGCTCAGGACGGGCTTGTGGCACCAGCAACTCCAGGGTGAACAGCGCGATTGGCCCGGTAGCGTATGTTATGCGGTATGCAGAAAGAGCGACTAACTGTGAGCCTCGATACCGGCGTCGCGGCGCGGGTCCGCCAGTGCGGGGCACGCTCCCGGGGAGGTGCCTCCGGCTACCTCGAGCGTCTGGTTCGCCAGGACCAGGTCAAAGAGGCCGCCGCCGCCATGGGGCGCTGGTACGAGGCTCAGGCCGACACGGAGACAGACGCGTTCCTCGACGCTGTTGAGACTGAGCTAGCCGCCCTCGATCCGGACGGGCAACAGGCCGCGCTGCAGCAGCTTGGGCTCGACCGTTGAGACGAGGCGAAGTCTGGCGCTATCGCTCGGTCATCGAGCGCGAGGGCCGGTCTCCGTTGCGGCTGATTCTCTCCGCCGACAGCCTCATCGCGAGCTCATCGGTCCCCACAGTCTACGGCGCGCACTTCGCCGACACCGATCCGCAGTCGCTCGTCGCCGTCAGTGTCGGCGAGTTCGGCTGGGCAAACCTTGTGGAGATCGACCGCCCGCTTCGGTCACGACTCATCGAGCGCGTCGGCGAGGCAACAACCGTTGAGATGGAGCAGATCGACAACGCACTTCGGGCTACGTTCGAGCTCTGATCTGGGCATCGTCACCTTGGTGGGACTTCCTGGTGGCTGGGATGATCGGCGGGTGGTCCCTGATCAGTGCCGCAGGCCCAGGGTGTCGCTCGTCAGGGGTTCCTCCCGCCGCGGGATGAAGGCCTCGGTCACCACCGTCTCGGTCTCATCATCGGCGTGCAACACGACCTGCACGGTGAACTTCATGCAGCCCCCTCGCACCGTCGAGACACGGTCGGGATCGGGGGTACAGGCTCCAGTGCTCTGTCATCAGGCATGACGTCCATCCTCGCGCCGCCCAGGGCCACGGCCACCACGGCCCTCGACCCGCCGGCACTGATCAGGAGCCGCCCGTACCTGCCTCCCACGGAATGTTCCGCTCTCTGGATCGGGCTGCTGGAGACGTTCTCGGTCCTTGGCGACCGCACAGGTCTTTGCTTGTGCGAGATCATGAGAATGGTCTTGCCCGAGTTCCTAACCTGGTCCTCCATCCACTGCTTGGCCGGGATGTCGAGGTAGTTGTCGGGCTCGTCGAGTAACAGGACGTTGGCGTCCGACGTGAACATCAGTTCCAGTACGAGATGCTTGCGCTCGCCGGCCGGACAGTTCGGCGGAGTCCTCCTCGCCGACTTCGTCGAGCCTAGCGACGCGGCGCTCCCAGCTCGAAGATCAGACACCAGTTGTCGACACCCAGAAGGGTGGTTCGGGCAAAGAGGGGAACGCGGCAGGGCGCTGCACCTGTCCGGGCGAGCATTGTTGCCAGTAATATGCAATAGTTTGTCAGTCAGGTCTTGCTGTTCGAGACAGCCCCAACCCTCAAGGACACTGTGATGACCGTGAAAGAGAAGATCGCCCGATTCCTTGGGCTCTCCGATCCCGCCGCCGACGACACCGAGGCTGGTCCGCCGGAAGCTGTCGCTGAGGTAGAGGGGGCAGCCGAGGCCGAGAGCGCAGCGCCAGAGACCGAGGCATGCTCCGACGCGACCGCCAGCCCGGACGCGGGCGGCGCCAAGGCAGACTAGGCAGCGAATGACAGCGCGAAGATGAGCCCGGGTCGGGCCGACACCAGGCGGATCCGGCCGGTGGTGCTGGCCGTCGCTGGCGACAGCTCGGCCGGGAAGACCACCCTGGCCAAGGGTTTGGTCGGGGCACTGCCCGCTGATCGGATCACCTCGGTATGCGTGGATGACTACCACCGCTACGACCGGCGCGGACGCCGGGACCTGGCATTCACCGCCCTGCATCCCGACTGCAACCACCTCGACATCATGGAGCAGTCTGCAGCTTCTGGCCACCGGTCAGCCCGTGCTCAAACCGGTCTATGACCACTCCACCGGTCTGCTCACCCGGCCTCAGCTGGTCGAGCCGACGGAGTTCATCATTGTGGAGGGTCTACTCCCGCTGTCCAGGAAACTCGCTCGGGCCTGCTTCGACCTGACCGGGTACCTCGACCCGCCGGAGGAAATCCGGCGGACGTGGAAAATCCGCCGAGACACCACCCGGCGTGGGTACACCAGCTCGGCGGCGCATGCCGAGCTGGACCGTTGCGGGCCCGAGGCAACCGCGTTCATCCGGCCCCAGCGCGCTCACGCCGACATCGTGGTGCGATTGGCAGCGCTCGCGGAGCCGCACGACCCGCAGGACGCGCCCCATTCGGCTCAGCTGCTACTCCGACCTACCCTACGGTCGAATCACACTTCGGTGTTGTCCCTGCTCGACCACGCCGCGATCCAACTCGACCGCATTCGGGACGGCGGCGGCCCCCCGGTCGACGCCTTGAGCATCAACGGACGCACCCCTCACGAGGACAGCCTAGTGCGAAGAGGCGCTCTGGTCGGCGCTGGGCGTCGGCGCCGAGCTGCCGACCTCACTTGGCACGATCAGCGGCGAATGCCACAGCCACCCGCTGGCCATCACCCAGCTCGTGCTGCTGCACTGGTTGATCGGCGGCCTCCCGTA
>JALYVZ010000508.1 GCA_030852965.1 Actinomycetota bacterium
ACGCCGCCCGGCCGACCGACGCCGCCCGGCCGACCGACGCGGTACCCGTAACCGCGGCGCTCACCGGCGGGAGTCCAGCAGCGAGCGTAGCGAGCGGAACGGCGGCAGCCAGGCACCCTCGTCGGGCAGGTTCTCCAGGGTCATCCGGGGCAGCGGTTCGCGGAACACCCCACCGATGTCCTCCAGGTCCAGGAACTCGATCACGTCGCTGGCCAGCGCGAACGTCGCGTACTCCCGAAAGCCGATCACGGTCACCCCGACCCCGGCCGCCACCAGCTCCTCCAGCGGCGCCCGGAACGCCCGGCCGTCCCCGGAAGCCACCACCACGTGCGTCAGCTCGCCGGTCGTCCGGCGCAGCTCGATGTGGTCGAGCATGTCCGAGTCGATGTCGCTGTCCTCGGTGACCTTGGGCTTGGCGAACACCGCGAACCCGACGTTGCGCAGCGCCTCCACCCAGGGCCGCACCACGTCGGTGCTGCCCGTGGTCACGTTGGTGAACACACACGCCTCGGCGAACCCCTCCGCGCCGGCCAACCCGAGCAGCCACCGACCGAGCGCGTCGAACCGAGGCCGGAACGCCGACGTGGGCCGGGCACCGAGCAGCGAACCGAGGCTCATGTCCATGTTGGGCGCGTCCCAGACCAGGAGCACCCGCTCGGCGTTCGGTGCGGACGGGCTCGCCACGGTGGCGTCGCTCTGCGTCGCGGCGTCGCTCTGATGCTCGATGACGGTCATGCCTCGAACACTAGCCGCCTCGCCAGGTCAGATCCGTCGATAGATCAGGTCCCGGACGTCCCGGCCCTCGGCCTCGGCCCGTTGCTCGAACTTGGTCAGTGGCCGCCACGCCGGAGGACGGAAGCCGGCGGAGCCCGCGGGGCGGGCGGGGCCGGCGGGGCGGGTGAACGGTGGCCTCGGGTTCCAGTCCTGCCCGGGTGGGCGTTCGGCGCACAGGGTGGGCTCGGCGTCACACACCTCGCGCATCTGCTCGGCGTAGTGCGCCCAGTCGGTGGCCAGGTGCAGGGTGCCGCCGGGCGCGATCCGGGAGGCGACGAGCGCGACGAACTCGCGTTGCACCAGTCGGCGCTTGTGGTGGCGGCGCTTGGGCCACGGGTCCGGGAAGTAGATCCGGATGCCGGCCAGTGCGTCGGCGTGGATGTGATCACGCAGCACCATTCGAGCATCCGCGCGCAGCATCCGCAGGTTGGTCAGCCCCAGCTCACGGATGCGCATCAGCAACTGGGCCAGCCCCGGCTGGTAGACCTCCACCGCCAGATGGTCGACGTCCGGGGCGGCGGCGGCCAGCGCGGCCGTCGACTCACCCATCCCGGAACCGATCTCCAGCACCACCGGCGCATCCCGGCCGAACCAGCCGGTGAGGTCCAGCGCGAACTCGGTGTCCGGCGCCTCGGTGTCGTTCATGGTTCGCCCGTACCTCGGCCACCACCGGTCCCAGGCATGGGCCTGGCCGTCGGTCATCCGCCCACCGCGGTGCACGAAGCTGACCACCTCGCGCCGGCGATGCGGCAACTGGTCACTCGCGGGCACGGTCGCCCACCCTAGTGCAGCGCCGCGTAGGTGCCGTGGGGGTTGTGATCATGCGGTCTTGCGGGAGCCGCCGTCGTGGGTCCAGCTGGAGGGTTTGGTGGAGGTCCTGCCGGGATGTACTCGAACTCCTGGCGTGCGGCGCTGGCCACAGCGGACACACCCCCAGCCGGGGTCTGGGTCCGGATCGTGCAGCGTGTACTGGCCGCACCGCCGCGATCTGGCACAACAACCACAAACCAGCCGATCAAGCGGTCTCTGCCAGCCTACGACCACTGAGCCCTTGGATCGATCATCCAGTGGCCGAAGTTCGCGGGCGAGCTTGCGAGGGCATGGGCCGGTCTGTACCGGAGGGTGTGGTGGAAACGTGCCCCGGAACGGGTGCGGCGCAGGCAGAACGGGTGCCGCGCACGCAAAGCAGGTCCAGGGAGAGCGGGCTCTGGCGAGAAGCCAGTACTTCTACTGATACCGGCGTGCCCACCGCGCGGGCATGCTGCCGCCATGACCGCGCCAACCACTGATGCCGAGCGGGTGGCCCGCCTGGCCGCCGAGCTGGGTGAACTGGGCCACCGGCTGGCCTGGGCCCGTTACGAGCTGCTCAGCCTGCCGATCGGCGGGGCGTCCGCCGCGACGCCGCCTCCCTCCGCTCCCGCCC
>JALYVZ010000182.1 GCA_030852965.1 Actinomycetota bacterium
GAACCGGCCGGTCCGCGCTGGCGTCCGCCGGCGTTGCCGGCCCGCCTGGCGCGCTCCACCACCGGACCGATCACCTCGACGACGGCGTCCACGTCGGCCGGGCCCGAGGTGTGCCCCAGTGACAGCCGCAGCGACCCTCTGGCCAGCGCCTCGTCCGAGCCCATGGCCAGCAGCACATGGCTGGGCCGGGCCACTCCGGCGGTGCACGCCGAGCCGGTCGAGCACTCGACGCCCCTGGCATCCATGAGCATGATCAAGCTGTCGCCCTCGCAGCCGGGGAACGACAGGTGCGCGTTGCCGGGCAGCCGCGACGCGGCGCCATCGACCACGCCCAGCCCGGGGTCACCGTTGAGCACCGCGTCCGGCACCCGCTCGATCACCCGCACGACCATGTCGTCACGCAGCGCGGCCAGCTCGGCCGCCCATCGGGGTGCAGCGGCCACCGACTCCTGGATCGCCACCGCCAACCCCACCACGGCCGGCACGTTCAGCGTGCCGGAGCGCACGTCGCGTTCCTGTCCGCCACCGTGCAGCAGCGGGGTGCACGCGATGTCGCGGCCCAGCAGCAGTGCACCCTGCCCGTACGGCCCGCCCAGCTTGTGCCCGGTGACGGTGAGGGCATCCGCACCGCAGGCGGCGAAGTCGACCGGCAGGATGCCGGCGGCCTGTACTGCGTCACTGTGCAGCGGGATCCCGAACTCGTGCGCGACCTCGGCCAGCTCCCTGATCGGGTTGACTGTGCCGACCTCGTTGTTCGCCCACATCACGCTGACCAACGCGGTGCGCTCGGGAGCCGCGGCCAACGCGGCTCGCAGCGTGTCCGGCTGCACCCGGCCCTGCTGGTCGACGTCGAGCAGCACCAGCTCGGCATCCTCGCGCTCGACCAGCCACTGGGCTGCTTCCAGGACAGCGTGGTGCTCGGCGGCGGAAACCAGCACCCGCGTGCGCACCGGGTCAGCGGCGCGACGGGCCCAGTAGATGCCCTTCACCGCGAGGTTGTCGCCCTCGGTACCGCCGGCGGTGAACAGCACCTCGGACGGGCGGGCCCCCAGCGCGGCCGCGATCGTCTCCCGGGACTCCTCCACCGTCTGGCGGGCGAGGCGTCCGGCGGAATGCAGCGACGAGGCGTTGCCGGTGCGCGACAACGCCTCACTCATCGCGGCCGCCGCGCTGGGCAGCATCGGTGTGGTGGCCGCGTGATCCAGATATGTCATCTCAACGGCCAGGTTAGTCGTTCCCCACCGTCCCCGGCGCGTCGACCGTCGATCCGGACCGCCCGACCTCATGCCGATGCTTCGGCCGTCGGCCGCCCGGCCTCAGGCGGCCAGCGGCACCGCCCTGGCCGGTCGCCGATCCGCAGGGGCGGGTACCCCGGTGGCGGCCGCAATGGCCAGCTCGGCGTCGCGGGCCAGCGCCCGCCGGTCGCTGCCCGGTCCGGCCTCCAGCACCGGCAGCACCTGGGCCTCCACCACCAGCCCAGGGAGCCGAGCCACCCGCAGCAGGGAGTCGAGCACCGTGTCATCGCCGACGAATGCACCCACGCTGGTCGGGGAGCCGTCGGGCAGCCACAACCGCTGGGCCACCGGCCGAATCGGCACGCCGGCGTCCAGAGCGGCCTGGAACCCGGCTGGGCGAAACACACCCGACGCGGCGCCGCACCACGTGGTGCCCTCCGGGAACAGCCCGACCATCCCGCCGGCCCGCAACACCTCGGTCGCCTTGGCCACGACGCCGGGTAGTGGGCGCAGCTCGGAGCGGTCGATGAACAGGGTGCCGATCCGCTTGGCGAACGCCCCGAGCACCGGGTAGTCCCTGATCTCGCACTTGGCCACCATTCGCATGGGGTGCACCGCGCCCAGCGCCAGGACATCCAACCAGGACAGGTGGTTGGACACCACCAGCACGCCCCCTGCGTCCCCGGCGCGCAGCCGTTTCGGCCCTCGGACCACCACTCGCACCCCGACGGTGAACAACAACGAGCGGAACAGCGCCCGCAGCACCGGAATCCGCTGCCGACCGAACAGCGGCAGCACGAGGGTCACCAGTCCGGCCCCGGCCAGCACCGCGACCAGCCCCGCCAGCCGGGCGGCCACCCGGACGTCACTCACCCTCGGCAACGAGTCGGGCGCCGGCAGACAACCCTCGGTGCACGGCGACAACGGCGCCCACGAGTGTCCGGCACGTTCGCTCGGCGGCGGCAGCGCCGGGTGCGGTGCCGGATGCGGTGCCGGGTACACCGTCCTCATGTCGGCTCCCCGAGGAAGAAGCGCAGGTAACGAGGGTCGATGCGGTCCAGTGGGAGCAGCACCAGCAGGTCCGCGACATCGAAGTCCCGGTCGTGCGCCGGCGGGCCACACACCCACGCCCCCAGTCGCAGATAGCCGCGCAGCAGCGGCGGCACCACGGCCCGGGCGGCCCGGGGCCCGCTGGAGACGTCCCAGGGATCCCGGGGGCGCACCCGCAGCTCCGGCGGCGAGAGGTGCTTGGCTCGGACGACGTCCCACACCCCGCCGACCAAGGCGCCCCCATCGGCCAACGGCACGCTCGCGCAACCCATCAGCTGCGTGTGTCCGGTGAGCAGCAGATACCGGGCGATGCCCGCCCAGACCAGGCTCACCACCGCGCCGGCCCGGTGTTCCGGGTGCACGCAGGCCCGGCCCGCCTCGACCAGGTTCGGACGCAGGCCGGCAAACGCGGTCAGGTCGAACTCGGTCTCGGAGTAGTAGCCACCGGCGGCCGCGACCCGTTCCGGCGGCAACATTCGGTAGGTGCCGACGATCTCACCGGTGCGGTCGGCGCGGACCACCAGATGGTCGCAGTGCTCGTCGAAGCGATCGACATCCCGGCCGGCCTCGGTGGTGGGCAGGCTGGCGCCCAGCTCCTCGGCGAACACCCGGTAGCGGAGCCGCTGGGCGGCCTCGACGAGTGCGTCGTCCCTGGTCAGAAGCAGTGAGTATCGTGCGGTCGGATTGGTCTGTTCGGTGGGTGGGGTGGAGACCAACAGCTGCGACTGCGTCATGCCCCCGGTGTACCGAACCGATGCGAACCGTCACCGGATGCACACTGACAGTGTGCTGGCAACTGGATGAACACCGGGGAGGGGGCCGGTCAGCAGGTGACCGGCCCCTCCCTCGAGCTACGGCTCAGCTCTTGCGCTTGGTGACTTCCTCGGTGAGCTGCGGGGCCACCTTGAACAGGTCACCCACGACCCCGAAGTCGGCGATCTCGAAGATCGGTGCCTCGCCGTCCTTGTTCACCGCAATGATCGTCTTCGAGGTCTGCATCCCGGCCCGGTGCTGAATCGCCCCGGAGATTCCCAGTGCCACGTACAGCTGCGGCGAGACCGTTTTGCCGGTCTGCCCGACCTGGAACTGGTTGGGGTAGTAGCCGGAGTCGACCGCCGCCCGGGACGCACCGACGGCGGCGCCCAGCGAATCGGCCAGCTTCTCCACGACCGAGAAGTTCTCCGCCGAGCCGACGCCGCGACCACCAGAGACCACGATGGACGCCTCCGTCAGCTCGGGCCGGTCACCACCGACGATCGGCTCGCGGCTGAGCACCTTGGCGTGCTTGGCCGGGTCGATCGAAGGGACCTCGACGATCTCCTCGGCGCCCGCGCCGTCGATCTGTTCGGCCTCCACCGCGCCGGGCCGAATGGTGATCACCGGGTGCTCCGTGTTTGCCTTCGAGGTCACCACGAACGCACCGCCGAAGATGGAGTGCTCGTAGCCGCCATCGCCCACCCCGACCACGTCGGTGAGCAGCGCCGAGCCGGTGCGCACAGCCAACCGACCGGCTATCTCCTTCCCGTCGGAGGTGGCGGCGATCAGCACCGCCGCCGGGGAAGCCGAGTCGACCAGCGACTCCAGCACAGCCACTTGGGCCGCTCCCTGGTAGCCGTCCACGTCGCCGGACTCCGCCACGTAGATCTTGGCTGCCCCATAGGACTTCAACCCGTCGGCCAGCTTGCTCGCCGTACCTGGAGCGGCGGCCACCACCGCGGCCGGCTCGCCCAGCGCGCGTGCCGCGGTGAGCAGCTCGTAGGTCACCTTCTTGATCTCGCCAGCCGCGTGCTCGACGAGTACCAGAACCTCACTCATGTGCGTCTTTGTCCTCTCGTCGAACCGGTCAGATGAGCTTCTGGCCGATCAGGTACTTGGCGATCTTCGAACCGCCGTCACCCTCGTCCTCGACCTTCTCGCCACCGGACTTCGGCGGCTTCGGGGATGCCTGCGCCACCGAGGTCAGCGCGTTGGCCAGGCCGACCTCGGATGCGTCGATACCGGCGTCGGCCAGGGTCAGTGTGGTCACCGGCTTCTTCTTGGCCGCCATGATGCCCTTGAAGGACGGGTAGCGCGGCTCGTTCAGCTTCTCCCCGGCGCTGACCAACGCTGGTAGCTCGGCGCTCAACCTGGTGATGCCGTCGTCGGTGCCTCGGGTGACGGTGACCGTGGTGCCCTCGACGGCGAGCTCCTGGGCATGCGTGAGCGCCGGGATCCCGAGCAGGTCGGCGACCATCGCCGGGATGGCCCCGGTCCGTCCGTCGCTCGCCTCGTTGCCGGCGATGACCAGGTCGTACTCCACGGTGCTGATCACCTTGGCCAACGCCTTGGCCGTCTGCACCGCGCAGGACCCGTGCAGTGCGGTGTCGGAGAGGTGCACCGCCTTGTCCGCGCCCATCGACAGCGCCTTGCGGATCGCCTCTCGTGCCCGGTCCGGACCCATGCACACCACGGTGACCTCGCCGTCGTGCGCTTCCTTCAGCTGCAACGCGGCCTCCACCGAGCGCTCGTTGATCTCGTCGATCACGGCGTCGGTGGCGTCCCGGTCGAGCGTGTGGTCCGAGTCGGCCAGCTTGCGCTCGGAATAGGTGTCCGGCACCTGCTTGACCAGCACGACGATGTTCATCGGTCCCCTTCGACCTCCTACCTTGGTTGGGCCGGCGGCGTGGTCTGTGACGACCGAGTGCCGCGGCGTGGCCCAGCAGTTGCGGCGACCCTACGCGGGACGACGTCTCGTCCCCATCCGAAGGATCGCCGATGGAATTGCTTCCATCGTGGCCGAGCCCGGTCCTCCGGACCCCCGCTGACGTGCGTGATCTCTCTCACCCGGTGGCGGTGACGGGCCGTTCGCACCGGTCCCGGCACCGCTGGGTCGTCGGCCCACCGATCCAGCGCGCGCCGCGCGCCGCGCAGGTCGGCGATGGTGCGCGCGCGCTGCCGGTCCCTACCGCGATGCCCAATACCTCCAGCGCCGCCGCGCCGGCTCGATCCACCTGCCGTCCAGCGCTGCAGCCACCGCCAGATTGGCCGCGTAGCGGCCGTGGTCGCGCCGGTAGCCGGCTGGTAGCAGCCCCGAGCAGCGGCGAACAACTCGACCGTGGCGCTGTAGCGACCCAGCTCCACGTAGGCCACCCCGCGTTGGAACAGCAGCCGCTCGGCGAGGTGCTGGAGCTGTTCAGCGGAGCCGAGCTGATGACCGGAGGGCCACTGTTCGGGCCAGTCCGTCGTGCGAGGCTGCTGGCTGGTCGACAACACCGTGCAAAGCGCCAGAGGTGAGAAGGCTCTGACAACTCGTCGACTACCTATGTAGACTACGAGTTATGCGGAAGACGCACGCGCTGATCCAGGTGGCCATTGCCATGCTGGAAGACCCTTCGGGTCGCTACTGGGGCTACCGGCTCTCCAGGTCGTCCGGTGTTCGGTCCGGCGTTCTCTACCCACTGCTGACCAGGATGTTGATCGAGGGGTGGCTGGAAGACGGATGGGAAGACCCTGAGACGATCAAGGAGAAGCGTCCGCCCCGGAGGTACTACGAGCTGACCGACGAGGGTCACATTGCCCTCGGAGGTGTGCTCCAGGAAGCCCGCCGGGACGCCCGATTCGTTGGGCTTCCCGGCCTGTGCGGGCGGTTCGCGTGAACGTGACCGAACTGCCCGATAGCCTGGCTTCCTGGCCCACGCTGATGCTCGCGGTGTTGTTCTACGGTTTCGCTCCGGGGTTCTTGCTCCGTTTGATCGTGCTGTTCTACGAGCCCGATGACCCGCGCCGGGACGAGCTGGTGGCGGAGCTGTACGTGGTCCCGCGGCTGAAGCGGCCGTTCTGGGTCGCCGAGCAGTGCGAGACGGCGATCTTCGATGGACTCGGACCAAGGATCAGGTTTGCGCTCACCGGGCGGCTCATCCTCCGGTGGCGTCTGGCGTCTGGCGTGAAGCGGAACCACCGGTATCCAGAGTCGTTCTGGATTCCATCGCCCAAGGAGAAGGCCACGATCCAGCCAAGCAGTGTCGTGAAGCTGATGTTCGAGCAGAGCGACGGGTGGGCCGAGCGCATGTGGGTGGTGGTCGACAAGGTTGGCCGGCGTCGTCTGGTCGGACACCTCGACAATCAGCCCGTCGGATTTCCACGGCTGGTCCACGGCGACAAGATCACGTTCCGACGTGAGCACATCATCAGCATCTACGAGGACGCGACGGAGATGTGCGAATGCGAGCGCGAACCGGAACCGATCTGCACAGAGTGCGGTCTGAAGAACATCCCTCACAACTGGTTGGCAGATGACTGACCGTGAGGTGGCGAGAGTCGACGAGCTGAACCGATAATGAGCCCGGCGTCTGACCGTTTCAGCGTGACTAGCATGATCGCGATGGCACGGCGGCGGCCCTCCGACCCTGCGTGTTCGTACGGACGCCGGCCCGTCCACCACCGTGGGCCGAAGCTACCGAAGCTCACTGCGCGTCATCCTCACCCTCGCGTCTACCGCCGCTGAACTTCGCCCGCGCCGGTAACGGCGGCGCAACGCCATCGTTGCCCCGATGAGCCCAGCTGCTGGTGACGCGGTGCAGGATGATCTCGGGCGCGATAGCTTTCGAGCGGTAGGGAGCAAACACGATGACGGACATTGGCTCCGTTCAACGCAGGTCCCTGCCGCTCACCGGTGAGCGGACGGTGCCCGGGATCGCCGAGGAGAACTACTGGTTCCGCCGCCACGAGGCCGCCTACCTGCAGTTGCTGCCATACTGCCGGGGCGCGCGCGTGCTGGAGGCCGGCTGCGGCGAGGGATACGGCGCCGACCTCATCGCCGATACCGCGTACGCGGTGCTGGCGCTGGACTACGACCAGCTCACCGCCGCGCACGTGGCCACTCGGTACCCGTCGGTAACCGTCGTCCGGGGCAACCTGGCCGCCCTGCCGGTGCGCACCTCGGCCGTCGATGTGGTGGTCAACCTGCAGGTCATCGAGCATCTCTGGGACCAGCCGGGGTTCCTGGCGGAGTGTGCTCGAGCGTTGCGCCCGGACGGGCTGCTGCTGCTCAGCACACCCAACCGGATCACCTTCTCCCGCGGCCGCGACACCCCGCTCAACCCGTTTCACACCCGTGAGCTGGCCGCCGACGAGCTGGCCGCGCTGCTGGTGGACGCCGGGTTCCTGGTGCAGGCGATGCTCGGGCTGCACCACGGGCCAGCATTGCGGGCGCTGGACTCACGCCACGGCGGTTCGGTGATCGACGCGCAGGTCGCGGTGGTTGTGGACGGCCGGCCGTGGCCGGCCCGGCTGCGCGCCGACGTCGCGGGAGTGTGTGCGGAGGACTTCGAGATCCAAGGCGAGCGGATCGATGACAGCCTGGACCTGATCGCGATCGCCCGGCTCCCATGAGCCGTCACGAGCAACCGACCGGGACGTTCTGCCTGGTGTTGCACAGCCATCTGCCGTGGCTGGCCCGACACGGGGCCTGGCCGGTCGGCGAGGAGTGGCTCTACCAGGCCTGGGCCGGCTCGTACCTGCCGGTGCTCGACCTGCTGCGGACGTTGGCCGACGAGGGCCGCCGCGACGTGTTGACCCTCGGCGTCACTCCGGTGCTGGCCGCCCAGCTGGACGACCCGTACTGCCTGCGGGGCATGCACGACTGGCTGGGCGGCTGGCTGCTGCGGGCCCACGGCGCGGCGGGTCGGGCGCACGGCCGCTGGCGGGATCCCCCACTGGGACGGGTG
>JALYVZ010000039.1 GCA_030852965.1 Actinomycetota bacterium
TGGTGCTCGCGGTTCTCCACCCTGGACAGCTTGGAGCGCTACCAGTGCTCAGGGCCGGTCCGCAGCAGCTCGATCGCCTGCGCCTGGGTGAGCTCGGCCTGCTCCCGGAGCTGCCTCAGCGCGGCAGGCCAAACAGCCGTGAGGACACTCTCACGGACCCGACCGCGCAGTCCCCGACCGCCAGCGGAGCACGAAGTGGCTCCTCGATCTGGAGCGGGCATCGACCCGCAGCCGAAAGGGCGAACGAGATGGGGACGCTATGCGGCGGGCGAGCGGTGCGCGTCCGCGCGGGCGCAGGTGTCCAGGATCGTCCGGGCCACCAGCTCCGGGTCGTCGATCATCGGGACGTGCCCACACCCTGGCAGGGTGACGTGCTGCGCGGACGGCAGGACGGCGGCCGCCCGTCGCGCCTGGCGCACAGGGAGGATCCGGTCCAGCTCGGCCCAGGCGATGGTCAGCGGCACCGTCGGCTGCGGCCCGGACCAGACGAAGTCGCGGCCGGTGCGCAGCGTCGGGTTGAACGCCGGCGCGCCACGCAGCGCGGCCATGTCCCCGCGGGCGGACCGGACGTCGATCCGTTCCGGGTGTGCGTAGAGCACCCGCAGCGACGCCGAACGCAGCAGCCGGCTGCCGGTCACCGCGAACCCCAGTGGCCGGGGTGCCACCGCGCCGGCCCGCAGCATTCGCAGAGTGGTGATCGCGCGGATTCGGTCGCGGCCATCCCAGAACCCGGCCGGGGAGAGCGCGGTCGCCGACGACGCGATGCCCCGCGAGGCCGCCTCGATCGCGATCAGCCCGCCCATGGAGTTGCCGGCCACGTGCGGCGCCGCAACCCCGAGCTGCTCGAAGATCCCGGTGAGCACGGTCATGACGGACGGCAGGTCGTGTTCGGTGCCCGGTGGCATCGGGGCGGACCGGCCGAAGCCGGGCAGGTCGATCGCGATCACGTCATGGTGCTCGGCGAGCTGGTCCAGCACCGGCCGCCAGGCCTGCCAGCGGTGCCCGATGCCGTGCAGCAGCACCAGCGGGCTGCCGGCTCCCCGACGCTCGTAGTTGACGCCCGACGTCATGCCCCTACCTCCGCCTCGGCCCGGGTCACCACGACCAGCTCGAGAACGCCTAGTGAACCCGGCCCCGCCAGCACCTCATCGTGACCAGCTGTACGTCGAGCGGAATGTACCAGTACACAATCACACCGAGGTCCACCTCGCGCGGCCGCGACTGATCACCTCGCTGCACGACCGGGGCTACGCCTCCGCGATCGCGCCGGCCATGGACGACATGGCCCGGCGCATGCTCGAGGTCGGCGCGGCCCGACGGGCCGACTCCGGGCTGGACTTGTGCTAGACCTGGGCCGGCGTCAACAGGGCGTCCAGTATCCCACCCTTGACGTCGGTGACCAGGTCACGCAGCTGCTCGACGCTCATCTCGATCCGCTGCCCGAAGTCGTCGGTGATCACGATTCGGCGCTCGGTGGGCGCGGCCTCGTTCAGGAACAACTCGGGGCACCCGCAGTTGCAGCTGCCGCAGAAGGTGGCGACGTGGCGGTAACCCCTGGTCGTGGTTGCGGCGGATTCGGGCATCGATGAGCTCCTCTGAGTCGGTGGGCTTCTTGAGCCTGGTCGGCTCTCGACGGCGGACAGTTCCCGTGATCACCCGGAAGTGGTGGTCATCGGCGGCGGGCCCTGCATAGATCATGCCGACCTGCTCAGGCGTGCCTCGTTGTGGTACCGTTCGCCCGTTGCAGTCGTGTTTTCCTCGATCGTTGCGAAGCGTCCGTGGAGCGTGACACCGGGCTTCGTATTCTCTCGCACCTGAAGATGAACGCGGTGCCCTTCCGCAACACCGGGCCGGCGAGGTGCTGGGCCGGGTATCGGACGTGATTCAGGAGAGACATGGCTCAGGGCACTGTGAAATGGTTCAACGCCGAGAAGGGCTACGGATTCATTTCCACCGACGACAACGGCCCAGACGTATTTGTGCACTACTCGGCGATCCAGGGCGACGGCTACCGTAGCCTGGAGGAGAACCAGAGGGTGAGCTTCGAGGCCAGCCAGGGGCAGAAGGGCCCGCAGGCTGACTCGGTGCACGTCATCTGACGTACGCTCAGAACTTCCGGACGGCCCCGGATCCGCTCATGGATCCGGGGCCGTTTCGCGTCCGAGGCGGGGCGTTGACCAGCAGCTACCGCCCCGGCCCAAGCATTCTGCGGGATATGGTTCGGGCGTCCTTGCCGGACAGGCTTGTCCAACAGGCACTATGGAGTGCGTGCAGACAGCTCCGCCGGGCACCGACCAGGACGGCAGCGACGAGTACGGCGCCGATGAACCCGTCGGGCAGCCGACCTCAGGGCCAGCAGCCAACGGCCGACCACGCCCGCCGAGCAACGCCGGTTCGGGTTTCACGCCGGCCGGCCTGGACGGGCTGGACAACGACCGCAAACGCCGCGACCTGCGGCGGATGAAAGCGGTGGCCGCCGGGTTCCTGGTCGCGGCGACACTGGTGTTCCTGGCCACCAGCGCGTGGCTCGGGCACGGCGGGCCGCACTGGTTGGGCTATGTGCGGGCCACGGCCGAGGCTGGGATGGTCGGCGCGTTGGCCGACTGGTTTGCGGTGACCGCGTTGTTCCGCCGGCCGCTCGGGCTGCCGATCCCGCACACCGCGATCATCCCGAACAAGAAGAACATGATCGGCGACAGCCTCGGTGACTTCATCGGGCAGAACTTCTTGTCCGAGGACGTGGTCCGGGACAAGTTGCGGCGCACAGAGCTGGCTCGGCGGGCGGGCGGCTGGCTGCGCGAGCCGGAGAACGCCGAACGGGTCACCGCCGAGCTGGCCACCGCCGCCCGGGGCGTGGTCACCGTGCTGCGTGACGAGGACGTTCAGGAGGTGCTGGAGCAGGTGCTGGTTCGGCAGCTGTTGAGCCGGCAGTGGGGCCCGTCGCTGGGGCGGATCCTGTCCGGCGTGCTCGACGACGGAGCCCATCACCGGCTGGTCGACCTGGTCTGCGACCGGGCCTACGACTGGGCGCGAGGGAACTACGAGCTGGTGATGCAGGTGGTCGGCGAGCACGCGCCGAACTGGTCGCCGAAGTTCGTCGACTCGCTGATCGCGGACAAGCTCTACAACGAGGTGCTGGCGTTCGCCTGGGCAGTGAAGGTCGACGGCCGCCACCCCATGCGCCAGGCGGTCGACCGGTTCCTGATCGAGTTCGCCCGCGACCTCCAGTGCGACGCGGTGACCATCGAGCGCACCGAGCAGATCAAGCTCCAGCTCATCGAGCACCCTGACATCCAACGGTTCATCGGCAAGGCGTGGGAGACCGCCAAGGCGATGATCCTGGACGCCGCCGGGGACCCGTCCAGCGCGCTGCGCCGCAGGGTGGCCGAGGGGCTGGCCTCGGTGGGCCGTCGCCTGGCCGACGACGACGACTTCCGGGCCAAGGTGGACGGGTGGGTGGAGGAGGCCGCCGGGTACGTGGTCCGGCACTACCGCGACGAGATCACCACGCTGATCACCGACACGGTGGACCGCTGGGACGCCGAGGAGACCTCCCGCAAGGTGGAGCTGCAGGTCGGCCGCGACCTGCAGTTCATCCGGATCAACGGCACCGTGGTCGGTTCGCTGGCTGGCCTGGTCATCTATACGGCGTCCGAACTGCTGTTCTGACCCGGGTCTGACTCACCGTCGTCGAATCGACGCTGTGCCGAACCGACGCTGTGCCGAACCGCACTGCGCCGATGGCGAAACTCCGGCGACGACGGTCGGTCTGGCCACCTATGGTCGGTCCCATGATGTCGAGCGGCTCCGGGCCGGCCGTGCGCGCCGAGGCGTTGGTGAAGAGGTTCGGTGCCGTCCGGGCGCTGGACGGAGTCGACCTGGAGATCCCGACCGGCACCGTGCTCGGGCTGCTTGGACCGAACGGTGCCGGCAAGACCACCACGGTGCGGATCCTGACCACGCTGCTGCGGCCGGACTCCGGGCGGGCCTGGGTGGCCGGTCACGACGTGTCGGCCGAGCCGGATGCGGTGCGCCGGCGGATCGGGCTGTCCGGTCAGTACGCGGCGGTGGACGGGAATCTCACCGGCTACGAGAACCTGTACCTGGTGGGCCGGCTCTACGGGATGAGCCGGGCCGACGCCAGCGCCCGAGCCCGGGTGTTGCTGGACCGGTTCCGGCTGACCGCCGACGGTGGGCGTCCGGCCAAGGGCTACTCCGGGGGGATGCGCCGCCGCCTCGACCTGGCCGGCGCGCTGATCGCCGAGCCCGAGGTGGTGATCCTGGACGAGCCGACCACCGGCCTGGACCCTCGGGGGCGGCAGGAGACCTGGGACGTGATCGGCGAGCTGGTCGCCGACGGTGCGACCGTGCTGCTGACCACTCAGTACCTGGAGGAGGCCGACCGGCTGGCCGACACCATGGTGGTGATCGACTCCGGCCGGGTGATCGCGCGGGGCTCGGCCGACGAGCTCAAGGCGCAGATCGGCGGCGAACGCCTGGAGCTGGTGGTTGCCGAGTCGGATCAGGTGGCGGTGGCACGCCGGGTGCTGGCCGAGGTCGGGTCCGGTGAGCCCTCGGTGGACGAGCACCTGCGCCGGCTCTCGGTGGCGGTCGATGTCGGGCCGAAGGCGCTCATTGAGGTGCTGCGTCGGTTTGACGCCGAGTCGGCGAACGGTGACATCGAGGTGACCGTGCTGGACATTGCGCTGCACCGCCCGACCCTGGACGACGTGTTCCTCACCCTCACCGGTCGCAAGGCGGAGGAGACCTCATGACGGTCCTGGTCGCGGCCGTCCGTGACTCGAGCGTGGTCGCGTGGCGCAATCTGGTCACCATCAGGCGCAACCCGGACCTGCTGTTCGGAGCGGTGGTCAACCCAATCATCTTCGTGCTGCTGTTCGCCTACGTGTTCGCCGGCAGCCTTGGCGGGCAGGGCTACCGAGAGTTTCTGGTGGCCGGGGTGTTCGCGCAGACGGTGGCGTTCAACTCGGCGTTCACCACGCTCGGGCTGACCAACGACCTGACCAAAGGCATGATCGACCGGTTCCGGTCGCTGCCGATGTCGCGGCTGGCGGTTGTTCTCGGGCGTACCGCCTCCGACCTCGTGGTCAGCGGGGTGACGTTGGTGATCATGACGGGCGCCGGGCTGGTGGTCGGCTGGCGGATCCAGGGTTCGCTGGTCGGGGCGGTGCTCGGCTACCTGCTGCTGCTGTTGTTCGCGTTCGCGATGTCCTGGGTGGGCGCCTGGATCGGGTTGCTGTGCCGCAGCGTGGAGGTGGCCCAGAGCGCCGGGCTGATCTGGCTGTTCCCGGTGACCTTCCTATGCAGCGTGTTCGTCTCGGCGCAGACCTTACCCGGCCCGCTGCGCGCGTTCGGCGAGTGGAACCCGATCTCGGCTGTCGCGGACACCACCAGGGCGCTGTTCGGCAACCCGGTTCAGCCGCCGGGCATCGCGCCGGCCACCGGTTGGGTCGCCGAGCACGCCGCGCTGTACGCGGTGGCAACCTCGGTGGTCATCATCGCGGTGTTCCTGCCGCTCGCAATGGTCCGCTACCGGCGGGTCGCCAGCCGCTGAGCGCCATCAGAACCGGTGGCGAGCCAGGTTCAGCGAGCCATCCGGCCGGCCCGGCGCGGTAGCGGTCAGTCCCGGCACCATCTCGCTGGTGACCACGCCGTGCTCGGCGGTGAGCTCGTCGACGATCCCGAACGAGGCGGCGATCCGGTCCGGGGTGTCGACGACGACCGTGCAGACCGGGGTGTGCCGGCCGAGCTGCCAGAGCCGGTCGCCGTGCGGGGGCTGCTCGCCGTGGAAGCCCCAGATCCCCCGCAGCACCGTAGCTCCCCTGGCGTTGGAGGCGCGCAGTCTGCGGACCAGAGCCCGGTGCACCGGCTCACCAGCGTGCAGGGCACGCTCGGAGGTGTAGATCATGAGTTGCTGCCACATCGCGAGTCCGTTGCCGTCCTGGGCAGGCAGCGCGTGCGGTAGCTCCCGCAGCTCGCCGCCGCTCTTGCACACCCGGACCCGTTCCAACGAGGCCATCGGTCGGCGCAGCAACCCGCCGAGCTCGGGAAGCACCCTGACGATGTTCTCGCCCGGCCCTACCGCGATGATCATCATGGGCACGTCGGCGTTGCGTCCGAAGAACCGGGCACGGGTGCGGACGCCGTGGCTGGTGCCGTCCACGCCGAGGAAGACCGTCGCGCCGTCGAGGCCTCGCCGACGCAGCAGGTCGCACACCGCCACGAACGCCGGCACCCGGTACACCTTCTCCTGTCGGCCCACGTACACGGTCAGCTTGGTGGCCTCGTGCAAATGCTCGGGCAGCACGACCGGGCTGAGCTCGCCGCGCAGCATCCGGGCTCGTTCCAGTGTGGTCAGCCCCCTGGCATCCAGGCCGCGCAGGTCGGCCAGCGCGGCCTCGATCTTGGGGCGGGCGTCGACCGCGACGGAGACCACCGGCAGGTCCTCGGACAGGGTCAGCAGCCGGTCGGTGCGCAGGTGGTGCTTCAGCCCGAATCCTGTCGTGCCGCGCAGCAGGATGCTGGTGGCGATCTGGTGCCGACCGAAGACGTCCAGCTGGGCATCGGCGAGGAAACGGCCGCCGGTGCGGGTGCGTTCGCCAAAGTACGTGGTCAGCTTCAGGCAGTCCTCGTTCACCGCGCGCACCCGATCAGCTGGCCGAGCGCCGCCGCCGCGAGGCCGGCGACCAGGCTGAGCCCGAGGTTGGCCGCCAGCCCGGCGACTTGGCGGTCCTCGGCGAGTCGCTGGCTCTCGAACATCCAGGTGGAGAACGTGGTGTACGAGCCGACGGTTGCCGTGCCGGCCAGCAGCGCGGCGTTGTGGTCCAGTGCCAACCCGGTCACCAGACCGAGCAGGACCGCGCCGGAGAGGTTCACCACCAGCGTGCCGAACGGGAAGGAGCGCCCGGCCCAGGACGAGATCCGGTCGTCGACCAGGAAGCGCAGCACAGATCCGGCGCCGCCGAGCGCGAGGACGCCCAGCCACGTCAAGGCACTCATCAGCGCACCCACACCCGGCGGACCGACGCCGTCGCGAGCTGCACGGCGAGGTAGCCGGCGGCCAGGCTGGCCGATGCGTACCCGGCGGCAAGCCCGTAGTCGTGCGCCTGGAGCATTCTCAGCAGTTCCACCTGCATGGTCGAGAACGTGGTCAGCCCGCCACACACGCCGGTGCCCAGCAGTGGGCGACGATAGCTGGACAGCGGCAGCCGTTCCTGTAGCCGGGTGGCGAAGTAGCCCAGCATGAACGAGCCGGCGATGTTCACCGCGAAGGTGGTCCACGGCCACTGACCGGGACCGAGTGGCACGGCCTCGCCGAGTGCGGCTCTGGCCAGTGCGCCGCACGCGCCACCGACGAAGACCGCGGCGATCTCGCGGGTGTCCGCCACGCCTGTCCCTCCTCCCACGTCGACAGCGGTCACAGATCCGTAGTACGGCGTCGGTGACCGCTGGCACGGCGCAGGAGTCATCGGCGGCGGTTGCCACGGTTCGCCCGTTGGGGCCCGGCGGACCCCACCGCCGGGGAAGCATGCTTCGCGTCAGCCATCGTAACGGTGCGCGGGGAGTCGATCACGGCGACGGTCCGGGGTGCATTGCAAGCACACCTCAGAACGTGGTGAAGGCCACGCCACCTGCGCAAGCATAGTGCTTGCAAGAGCTAGCACTATGGCGTACCGTCGGTAGGGTAAGACAACAGATGTTCTCGAAGCGCTGGTGCGAGGAGGTGTGCCCATGAGCAAGTCGGACGTCAACCCGGTCGAGCAGGTGGGTCATGCCGTCGGCCAGGCCGTCGAGGACATCGGGGCGTACATCCGCCAGCAGCGCGAGGGCGCGCAGGTCTCCCTGCGGCAGCTGGCCAGGCTGGCCGGTGTCAGCAACCCGTACCTCAGCCAGGTCGAGCGTGGGTTGCGCAAGCCGTCGGCGGAGATTCTGCAGCAGATCGCGAAGGGGTTGCGGATCTCGGCGGAGGCGCTGTACGTCCGGGCTGGGATTCTCGAGGAGCGCCCGGCCGGCGCGGTCACCGACGCCGTGTTCGCAGACCTCGATCTCACCGAGCGCCAGAAGCAGGTGCTGCTCGACGTCTACCAGTCCTTCCGACGGGAGAACGAGGCCGCCCCGCTCGCGGACATCGATCCGACGGGTTCCAGCACCAACGGCGATGCGAGCTCATCGTGGAGCCCCGACTAGCCCAAGTTTCCAGATCAGCCCGAAGTCTCCCGATCAGCACAACGCAACCAACACAACCAACCCGACCCAGAGAGGCGATACCCATGGCTGTTTCACTGCCGACTTCGGCGGACGTGCGCAAGGTGCGTTCGCAAGCCACCAAGACCGTCAACACCCAGCTCGACGCCGTCAAGACCCCGCTGCTCGCGTGGGTCGGTGCCGGTGACCTCGCCGTTGCCAAGGTCACCGAGGCTGTCGACAAGGCTCGGACCCGCGCGGCCGTGCGGCGTGAGGATGCCGCGAAGCGGGCCGAGAAGCTGCAGGCGCAGGTCAAGGACCTGCCCACCGAGCTCAAGGAGACTCTCACCGCCGAGGAGCTGCGCAAACGCTACGAGGAGGTGGCGGAGCGGGCCAAGACTCGCTACGAGGACGTCGCTGGGCAGGTCAAGAAGACCTACACCGAGCTGGCCGACCGCGGCGAGGCCGCCGTGGAGAAGATCCGCGCCACGCCGAGGGTCAAGAAGGTGCTCGACGGTGTGGCCGAGGCCCACACGCAGCTGGAGAAGCGGGTCGACAAGGCGGTCGACGAGCTGCACGATGCCAGCGAGGAGGTCCTCGGTCGGGTGAGCACGCAGACCCGTTCGGTGGGGGAGAAGGCTGCCCGGGCCACTCAGAAGCTCACCTCCGAGGCCGCCGAGTCGGCCGCCGAGGCCGGCCAGGACATCGCGGCCTCGGTGAGCGAGGCCGGCGCCGAGGCGGCGCACACCACCCGCAGCGTCACTCGCAAGGCGGCCAACAAGACCGACCCGAAGAAGCCCGCTGTCAAGGAGACCAACGCAAGCAAGATCTAGTACCGTCCAGCTCAAACCCGAGCCCCGGAGCCTCCCGCTTCGGGGCTCGGCGGCGTTACGGGTATGTTCGTGATGCGCGGACGTCCCGGTAGTCTTGTTGCGTGGACCTGTACTCGCTGCTCAATCAGCTCGACGGCTACGTCATGCTGGCGTGCTGGATCGTGGGCATCCCGGTTGGGTTGTTCGCGGTCGTCGACGCCGCCAGGGCCAGGGCGGACGCGTTCACCGCCGCGGACAAGCTGACCAAGCCCACCTGGCTCTGGATCACCGGTGGCGCGCTGGTGGTGCTGCTGATCTTCCAGGGACCCATGTCCCTGCTCTGGCTGATCGGGCTGATCGCGGCGCTGGTCTACCTGGTGGACGTGCGCCCGAGCCTGATCGAGGTCCAGGGCGGCCGACGCTGAGCGAGGTTTGTTCGCCTTGAGCGCAACCGGCTCAACCTTCGGAATGCGTGCAACGGTGTAAGTGTTGTAGCCGGCATGACAGAGACTTCGAAGATGGCAGAGACGCTGAAACTGCCGGTGTTGCCCCTGACCGACTCGGTCGTGTTGCCTGGCATGGTGGTTCCACTCCGGCTGGACGAGCCGGACGTTCGGGCGGCTGTCGACGCGGCCGATGGAGCCGGCAGCCTTGCCGGCGGTGATGGAGCCGGCGGTGATGGAGCCGGCGGTGACGGAGCCGGCGGTGATGGAGCCGGCGGTGATGGAGCCGGCAGTCCTGCCGGCGGTGTTGCCGGCTACGCCGCCGGAGCAGGCCCCGACGCGCCAGCCGGCCGCAGGGTGTTGCTGGTGCCCCGACCGGACGGGAAGTACGCGGCGGTCGGGGCCGTCGCGGTGATCGAACAGATCGGCCGGCTGCCGAGCGGGGAGAAGGCCGCCGTGGTGCGGGCCGAGGCGCGCGCCCGCATCGGTGCCGGAGTCAGCGGACCGGGTGCGGCGCTGTGGGTGGAAGCCTCGCTGTTGGCCGCGCCACCGGCCACCGGCCGGTCTCATGAGCTGGCCAAGGAGTACCGGGCACTGGTGGTGTCGCTGCTGCAGCGGCGCAACGCCTGGCAGGTCATCGACTCGGTGCAGTCGATCACCGATCCGGGCCAGCTGGCCGACACCGCCGGATGGTCGAGCTGGCTGGACACCGAGCGCAAGCTGACCCTGCTCGCGGAGCCGGACGCCACCAAACGGCTGGAGCTGCTGATCGCGTGGACCAAGGATCACGTCGCCGAGCAGGAGGTCAGCGAGAAGATCGCCGACGATGTCCGCGAAGGCATGGAGAAGACCCAGCGGGAGTTCCTGCTGCGCCAGCAGCTGGCCGCGATCCGCAAGGAGCTGGGCGAGGTCGGCCGGGACGGCCGGGATGACACAGACGACTACCGGGCCAGAGTGGAGGCCGCTGAGCTGCCCGAACACGTCCATAAGGCCGCACTGACCGAGGTCGGCAAGCTGGAGCGGGCCTCGGACCAGTCACCCGAGTCCGGCTGGATCCGGACCTGGCTGGACACCGTGCTCGACATCCCGTGGGCGGTCCGCACCGACGACGCGGGCGATCTCGTCGAGGCGCGCCGGGTGCTGGATGCCGACCACGCCGGGCTGGACGACGTCAAGCAGCGGCTGGTGGAGTTCCTGGCCGTGCGGGCCCGCCGCAACCGGCGCGGGCTGGAGACCATCGGCGGCCGAGGCTCCGGCGCCGTGCTGGCGCTGGTCGGGCCGCCCGGGGTCGGCAAGACCTCGCTGGGTGAGTCGGTGGCTCGCGCGCTGGGCCGTAACTTCGTCCGGGTGGCGCTGGGCGGGGTGCGGGACGAGGCGGAGATCCGCGGCCACCGGCGCACCTATGTCGGTGCACTGCCGGGGCGCATCGTCCGGGCGATCCGGGAGGCCGGCTCGATGAACCCGGTGGTGCTGCTCGACGAGATCGACAAGGTCGGCAGTGACTTCCGGGGCGACCCCACGGCGGCGTTGCTGGAGGTGCTCGACCCAGCGCAGAACCACACGTTCCGGGACCACTACCTGGAGGTCGACCTGGATCTGTCCGACGTGCTCTTCCTGGCCACCGCGAACGTCGTCGAGGCCATTCCGGGGCCGCTGACCGACCGGATGGAGCTGGTCACCCTCGACGGCTACACCGAGGCGGAGAAGGTCGCCATTGCCCGCGACCACCTGCTGCCGCGCCAGATCGCCAGCGCCGGGCTGGAGCCGGCGGACGTGGAGTTCACCGAGGTCGCGCTCGGGATGATCGCCGCCGAGTACACCCGGGAGGCCGGGGTGCGCCAGCTCGAGCGCGGGCTGGCGAAGGTGCTGCGCAAGGTTGCCGTCCAGCTCGACGGGGCTGGCGCGGACAGCATCGTCCAGCTCGACAGGGCTGGCGCGGACAGCAGCGTCGCGCTCGACTCGTCCGATGCCGGACGCCCTGTGCACATCGACGCGGACGCGTTGGTGGGCTACCTCGGCCGGCCCAGGTTCACCCCGGAGTCGGCCGAGCGCACCTCGGTACCAGGGGTGGCAACCGGGCTTGCGGTGACCGGGGCCGGCGGCGATGTGCTGTTCATCGAGGCCACCCAGATGGACGGCGAGCCGGGGCTGACCGTGACCGGGCAGCTCGGTGACGTGATGAAGGAGTCGGTGTCCATCGCGCTGTCCTACCTGCGCTCCCGTGGGCTGGCCGGTGACCTGGCATCGAAGAAGCTGCACGTGCACGTGCCGGCGGGGGCAGTGCCCAAGGACGGGCCGTCGGCGGGTGTCACCATGACCACCGCGCTGGCGTCATTGGCTTCGGGACGTCCAGTGCGCTCGACGGTGGGGATGACCGGTGAGGTGACTCTGCAGGGCAAGGTCCTGCCGATCGGTGGGGTCAAGCAGAAGCTGCTCGCCGCGCACCGCGCCGGCCTGACCGACGTGATCATCCCGAAGCGCAACGAGCCCGACCTGGACGACCTGCCGCCGGCGATCCGCGACCAGCTGTGCATCCATCCGGTAGCCGACGTGTCGGAGGTCCTAGCCCTAGCCCTAGAACCCGAGCCAGTCAGCGTGGCGGCAGCCTGAGCCGAGGTGGCGCACGCCGGGGTGCCGTCTAGCGGAAGACGATGGTCTTGTTGGTGTGGAGCAGGACGCGGTCTTCCAGGTGCCAGCGGAGGCCTCTGGCCAGGACCAGTTTTTCGGCGTCTCGGCCCTGGCGCACCATGTCCGCGATGCAGTCGCTGTGGTCGATCCGGATCACGTCCTGCTCGATGATCGGGCCGGCGTCCAGCTCCGGGGTGACGTAGTGGCAGGTGGCGCCGATGAGTTTGACGCCGCGGGCGTGGGCCTGGTGATAGGGGCGCGCGCCGGCGAACGAGGGCAGGAAGCTGTGGTGGATGTTGATCGCCCGGCCGGCCCATGCCTGGCACAGTTTGGGTGGTACCACCTGCATGAACCTGGCCAGCACCACGGCGTGCGGCTCGTGCGCGTCGACCTGGCCGGCCAGTTCGTCGAACGCGGCGGCCTTGCGCGCCTCGACCTCGGCCGGATCACCGCCGGGCGGGGGGAACGGCACATGGGAGAACGGCAGCCCGTGCGCCTCGACGATGGCGCGCAGCGCTTCGTTGTTGCCGATCACCGCCGCGATCCGGGCCGGCAGCTCACCGCTAGCCACCCGGCCGAGCAGATCGTGCAGGCAGTGCCCCTCCTTGGTCACCAGCAGCACCACCCGCTTGGCTTCGGCCGTGTCGGTGACCCGCCATTCGGCCTCGTCGGACAGCCCGCCAGCCACGTCGGCGAACCGGGCGCGCAGCTCCGCGACACCGAACGGCAGTGAGGCGGCCCGCACCATCTGGCGGGTGAAGAACCAACCCGTGTCGGTGTCGGCGTGGTAGGCGGCCTCGGTGATCCAGCCGCCGGCGTCGGCCAGGAAACCGGAGATCCGGGCCACGATGCCGGCCCGGTCCGGGCAGCTGAACGTGATGACGTACCGGCGGTCCGCGCTGTGGGAGCCGTTGGACGCGGGCCTCATCGGGCCAACCAGGCAACAGCGAACCGGGTCTCCTTGTCCACCAGCCGCTGCACCTGCTCGGCGATCACCGTCTCGAGCTTGCCGCCGATCAACGGCAGCGGAACGTGCGCTGACCCGTCCATGGCGAACTCGCTGCCGGCTCGGCCGCCACCGATGTCGGCCAGGTCGGCCAGCCGCAGCGTGCCATTGATCCGCCCCGGCGCTGCTACCACGGTCGCGACGAACGTCCCGTCGTAGCTGCCAGGCGCGGTGCGCCGCCAGCTCTCGGTGCGCTCGATCACCAGGTCGCCGGGCAGTACTCGCTGGATCACCGATGGCAGGTTCTGGCGGTCGACACCCTGGCGCATGGTGTACTCGGCGTGCACGGCCGGGTCCGTCCCGACCTCCAACTTGAGCAGCGCGGCACCCTTGCCGCCCAGCCGCGCCAGCCGCGCCTCCAGGTACTCGCGGTCGGCCAGCGTCTCGAACACGCGTTGCGCCGGGGTCTCCCAGCGAGACCGGTAGTGGATCGGACGGGGCATGACCGGAGGCTACCGTTACCGGTTGTGACGAGCAGCGCTGGTGTCCCGACCGTGTTCGCGGTGCCGCTGGCCGAGCACACCACCCTGCGCCTCGGTGGCCCGGCGGGTCGGCTGGTGTTCGCGGAGACGCCGGAGACACTGGTCAACGCGGTGCAATCGGGGGATGCGGACGCAATAGCCGCTGGTGAGTCTCCGCCGCTGGTGCTGGGCGGCGGCTCGAACGTGCTGGTGTGCGACGCCGGGGTACCGGGCACCACGGTGCTGGTGGCCACCAAAGGGCGGGCCGTTGCGCCTCGGGCGGGCGGTGCCCGGCTGACCGTCGAGGCCGGTGAGGACTGGGACTCGGTGGTGACGGCCACTGTCGCCGAGGGCTGGAGCGGGTTGGAGTGCCTGTCCGGCATTCCGGGCCGGGTGGGCGCGGTGCCGGTGCAGAACGTCGGCGCCTACGGGGTGGAGATCGCCGAGCTGCTGGTCGACGTCGACCTTTATGACCGGCGTGCCGGACGCGTCCGCATGCACGTGCCGGCCGCCGAGCTCGGCTTGGGCTACCGCACCAGCGCGCTCAAGGGCCGCGATGAGGCGGTGGTGCTGCGCGTCCGGCTGGACGTGGCGGCGGGCCCGTTCAGCGGCCCGTTGCGTAACCCGGAGCTGGCCCGCGCCCTGGACGTCCCGGTCGGTGCGCGGGCGCCGATCGCCGAGGTCCGGGAGGCCGTGCTCGCGTTGCGCCGGTCCAAGGGAATGGTGCTGGACACGTGCGACCACGACACCTGGAGCGCCGGCTCGTTCTTCACCAACCCGGTGTTGGACGCCGCCACCGCCGACCGGGTGGCGGCGGTGGCGGGTGTCGGTGTCGCTGACATGCCGAGGTGGCCGACCGAGAACGGTCTGGTGAAGCTGTCAGCCGCATGGCTGATCTCACATGCCGGTTTTGAGCGTGGTCACCCCGGTCCGGGCGGCCGGGTCGGGTTGTCCGGCCGGCACAGTCTGGCGCTGACCAACCGGGGTGGCGGTACCGCGGCGGACCTGTTGGGCCTGGCCAGAGAGGTTCGGGACGGAGTGTGGGCACGTTTCGGAGTGCGGTTGACGGCTGAGCCGGTACTGGTCGGTTGCACGCTGTAGTGCAGTGCCGAACGCAAGTGCAGTGCCGGACGCAAGTGCGGTGCCGGACGCAAGTGCGGTGCCGGACGCAAGTGCGGTGCCGGACGCAAGTGCGGTGCCGAACGCGAGTGCAGTGCCGAACGCGGCGTCGTCGGGCACCCTGTAGGTAGCCGGCGGTTGCGGGCGCGGACGATCAGAGGTGGAGTGGGCACCGTGGGTGATGACCCGACAACTGTGGGTGACGACCCGACAGACGACCCGACAAACGACCCGGCCGAAGCCGCACCCCGCGCTCTCCCCGTCCGTGTTGAGCCGATCCGCATCGACCCGACTGTTGGCCCCGGTGGCCGCCGGGACCTGAGCCGGGACCTGAGCCGGTACCTGAGCCGGGATCTGAGCCGGGATCTGAGGCGGGTGCTGCTGGCGGTGGCGGTGGCGGTGTCCGGCCTCGGAGGCCTGTCGGTTGCCCTCACCCTGGACAGCCACTCCGCCAACGTCCCGGCGATTCTTGCGCCGAGTCCGCCCAAGGTCACGCTTGCCTACCAGCCGGGCCCCGGCCCGGTTGGTCCCACAACGCCGGTCAGCGTCACCGCGGCCGACGGTGAGCTGCGCGAGGTCGCGCTGACCGCTCCCGGGTCGCGGCCGGTGCAGGGTGAGCTCTCGCCCGACCGCCGCACCTGGACCGTGGCCGAACCGCTGTCCTACGGAAAGACCTACACCTGGACCGGGGTCGCGGCCGACGCCGAGAACAAGACGGTGCCGTTGGCCGGGACGGTGACCACGGTCAAACCGGCCAGACTGGCGCGCGGCACGATCAACATCGGCGACGGGCGGGCGGTCGGCATCGCGGCTCCGATCGAGATCCAGTTCACCGGTCACATCACCGACCGGGCCGCGGTCGAACGGGCACTGAAGGTCGAGACGTCGGTGCCAACCCAGGGCGGCTGGGCCTGGTTCCAGGACGAGGGCGGTGGCTCCCGGGTGCACTGGCGTCCCCGCGAGTACTGGAAGCCCGGCACCAAGGTCATCGTGACCGCCGAGGTGTTCGGCGTCAACTACGGTGCCGGGGCCTGGGGCGCGACCAACATCAGCTCGACCTTCACCATCGGGCGCGCACAGATCGTCAAGGCCGACGTGAACAGCCACCAGATGATCGTCACGCGGGACGGCGCGCAGGTGTTCAACTTCCCGGCCAGCTACGGGTTGGGTACCGACCCCGACCGCAACACCCACTCCGGCATCCACGTGGTCAGCGAGAAGTTCACCGACAAGCGGATGGTGAACCCGAAGTACGGCTACGACGTGATGGAGAAATGGGCGGTGCGGGTGAGCAACAACGGCGAGTTCATCCACGCCAACCAGCTCACCGTGGGGGTGCAGGGCTCCAGCAACGTCACCCACGGCTGCGTCAACCTGTCCCTGCTCAACGCCAAGCAGTACTACGACTCGGCGATCTACGGCGACCCGGTCGAGGTCACCGGCTCGGCCATCCCGCTCTCGGCGCGCGACGGCGACATCTGGGACTGGACGTTGAGCTGGGAGCAGTGGTCGCAGCTGTCGGCGCTGAAGGGGTCGTGACCGGCGCCTACGCCTGAGCCTGGAGCAGCCCGTCCAGCACCCGGTCCAGCCCGGCCTTGATCCGCTCGGTGCTGAGTCCCAGCTCGCGGCGCTGGTGCAGGAACAGCCCGGCGGCGAGCGGAGCGAGCAGCGCGTCAGCGAAATAGTCGAGGTCACCGGTCGCCGCGGCGCTCGTGAGCAGGCCGATCAGATGGGCGCGGGCCGTACGGTAGGCGCCGACCTGATAGCGGGCCGTCGGCGCCTTGGACTCGCCCATCGCGTGCAGGTCGGCCTCGGTCTCCAACCGGTCGACGAAGCCGTGCAGGAATGCTCTGATCCGGGTGACCGGCGGCGCCCCCGGACCCAGCGGCGGCGGGCCGGCGAAGTAGGCCGCCTGGAACTGCCGTTCGGTCTCGTCCAGGAGCGCGTAAGCCAACCCGGAGAGGTCACCGAACCGGCGGTACACGGTGCCGACACCCACGCAGGCGTCGGCCGCGACCCGGTCCATGGACAGCCCGCAGACGCCCGACTCGGTCAGGATCCGCTGCGCGGCCGCGAGCAGCGCTTGCCGGTTGCGTGCCGCGTCGGCCCGCTCCGGCGGTGGCTGCCCGAGCAGCGGTAGCAGGTTCCGCCGTCGGGGCGGGTCGGGTGCGCGTGCCATCAGATGCCGCATCTCTCGTTTCCTTCGACGTGCTCGGCGACTGTACCGAGGGCCACACTTCGCCACCAGGGTTGCAATCGGAAAACTCTCCGGTTACTCTGAAGTATACGGAGAATCCTCCGGTTCTACCAAAAAGGCACTCAGATGACCATCTCCACCCAGCAGTTGACCGGCACGTTCGTGGCCGACCCGGTGCACTCGTCGTTCGAGTTCGCCGTCAAGCACATGAAGGTGGCGACGTTCCGCGCCTCGTTCGGCGACGTCGACGCCCGAGTGGTCGCCGACGAGTCGGGCCTGCGCGTCGAGGGCACGGCCCGCGTCGAGTCGATCTCCATCAACCACCCGGCGGAGTTCCGCCAGCACGTGCTGCACGGTGCCGACTTCTTCGACGGCGGCAACCACCCCGAGATCACGGTGCGGTCGCAAACGGTGCGGGTGCACGACGACGGCACCCTGACCGCCGAGGGCGAGCTCACCATCAAGGGCGTCACCAAGCCGGTCACCGCCACCGGCACCCTCGCGGAGCCGGTCGAGGACCCGTTCGGCTCGGTGCGCTCCGCCGTAGAGCTCACCACGACGGTGGACCGGCGTGACTGGGGGATGGACTGGCAGATGCAGATGCCCGGCGGCGGCGACGTGCTCTCCTATGACGTCACCATCACCGCTCGTCTCGAGCTGGTCAAGGGGGCCTGAGCACGATGCTGGTACTTGGCCTGAGCGGCAGCCTGCGGCGGGGTTCGCACAACGGCACGCTGCTGCGGGCGGCCGCCGCCGAGCTGCCCGAGGGCGACCGGTTCGAGGTGTTCGGGCGCCTCGCCGAGATCCCGCCCTACAACGAGGACGATGACGGCGGAGCCGCGCCCGAGTCGGTGGCGGCGCTGCGGGCGGCCATCGCGGCGGCGGACGTGGTGCTGATCGCGACCCCGGAATACAACGGCTCGGTCCCCGGCCAGCTCAAGAACGCGCTGGACTGGGCGTCGCGGCCGTTCCCGGACAGCTCGCTTCGGGGCAAGCCAGTGGCCGTGGTCGGCGCCTCCACCGGGCTGTTCGGCGCGCTGTGGGCGCAGGCCGAGGTGCGCAAGGTGCTCAGCACGATCGGCGCGCGGGTGCTCGGCCGGGAGCTGCCGGTGGGTCAGGCCCACCAGGCGTTCGACGCCGATGGCCGGCTGGTCAACGACGGGCAGCGGTCGGCACTGGCCGAGCTGGTTGCCGAGCTGCGACGGATGACAAGCGCAGCCAGCCACGTGGGCGCCGCGGTGTGACCGCCAGCACCGTCAGCCGGGAAGTCGGTACTCCCACCCTTCCTGCCATCCGAAATCCGCGGCGATCAGTTCCTCGAGGTCGATGCCGTGCACGAGGTGCTCCAGCGCGCACCAGGTGGCGACGTGGCCGACCACCAACACCCGCCGACTGGCCCAGCGGACCGAGATGTCGACCAGTGCCCCGTGCACTCGGGTGATCGCCTGTTCCCAGCTCTCCCCACCCGGATAGGGGTCGCGGAGGCGGTTCGGCTTCACCCTGGCCATCTGCTCGACGGGTGCGCCGTTGAGCTCGCCGTAGTCGCATTCTCGCAGTCGCCAGTCCAGGAACACCGGAACCGCGCTGCAGGCGAACGCGATCCGTGTCGTCTCCGCGGCGCGCGCGAGGTCGGAGCTGAAGACCGCGGCCAGGCCGTCTTCTCGCCTTCGGGCACCGAGCTCGCCGGCCAGCTCCCGCCCGGCAGCGGACAGCCGCCCGGGTAGCCATCCGGTCGCCACGCCGCGGTCGTTGTCCTCGCTCCAGGAATGGGTCTCAAAGATCACCGTCGTCGAGCCCGCCATCCTCCGAGGGTAGCCGCCGGCCGGCGGGCAGCTGATCAGACCGGCGGCGCGCCGGTCCGTCGCGCGGGAAGCGGGCGCCAGGGCGAGGTGGAGTTCGATGAAGTGACCTCGGCCTCGGTGGCCGCCGGTGAGGTCACCCGACGCCAGAACTCGTTCGGAAGCTCGGTGAAGAACTGGGTGTACCAGGGTGCGGATGTGGGTGCGGACATGGATGCCGCGGTGACGACGGCGGTCGGTTGATCGGTGTTGCCCACGACGTCCAGCTTAGGTGGGTGCGCGCGCTGCGGCGGTAGATCGTGCTAGGAAGGACCGGTGAGGGGCGAGCACGGCATCGTGGCGTCGGCGAGACTGCCGAGGCGGGTGTGCCTGCTCTCGGTGCACACCTCGCCGTTGGAGCAGCCGGGCACCGGTGACGCCGGCGGGATGAACGTCTACATCGCCCAGACCGCCACCCGGATGGCGCGGCGCGGGGTGGCCGTGGAGATCTTCACCCGGGCCACCTCGTCGGAGGCCCCGCCGATCGTCGAGTTGGCCCCTGGCGTGCTGGTGCGGCACATTGCGGCGGGTCCGTTCGAAGGGCTGAGCAAGGACGACCTGCCCAGCCAGCTGTGTGCGTTCGCCGCCGGGGTGCTGCGCGCCGAGGCCCGCCACGAGCCGGGGCACTACGATGTGGTGCACTCGCACTACTGGCTGTCCGGCCAGGTGGGGTGGTTGTGCCGGGACCGCTGGGGAGTGCCGCTGGTGCACAGCGCGCACACCCTGGCCAAGGTCAAGAACGCCGCGCTGGCCGACGGGGACGCCCCCGAGCCGCTGGTCCGGGTGATCGGCGAGGAGCAGGTGGTCGCCGAGGCCGATCGGCTGGTCGGCAACACCGCCGCCGAGGCCGAGCAGCTGGTACGACTGTACGACGCCGACCCCCGGCGCACGGTGACCATCCCGCCGGGGGTCGACCTGCGCTGCTTCGCCCCCGGTGACCGGCTGGCCGCCCTGGCCGTTCTCGGGATCGCCCCGGACGCGGTGGTGCTGGCGTTCGCCGGCCGGATCCAGCCGCTCAAGGCGCCGGAGGTGCTGCTGCACGCGGCCGCCGAGCTGCTGCACCGTGACCCTGGCCTGCGCCGGCGGTTGGTGGTGCTGGTGGTGGGTGGACCGTCCGGTTCCGGGCTGGCCGAGCCGACCGCGCTGACCCAGCTGGCCCGTTCGCTGGGCATCGACGACGTGGTCCGCTTCCTGCCGCCGCAGCCGGCGCACGCGCTGGCGGTGGTGTTCCGGGCCGCCGACGTGGTGGCCGTACCCAGCCACAACGAGTCGTTCGGGCTGGTCGCGCTGGAGGCGCAGGCCTGCGGTACGCCTGTGGTGGCGGCCGCGGTCGGTGGGCTGCCGGTTGCCGTCGCGGACGGGATGTCGGGGCTGCTGGTGCCTGGGCACGGCGCCGGGC
>JALYVZ010000183.1 GCA_030852965.1 Actinomycetota bacterium
GCAGCAGCCAGAGCGCGGCGCGAGGGTCGTCCGCGGTAGTGGCGGTGGCGTGCGGGTCGGGCCGGGCAGAGGTGAAGAGCAGGTCGCCGTCGGCGGTGAACGCCGGCGCTGACTCACCCTTCGCGCTCCTGGTCAGCCGCCGCGCCGGCCGGGCGCCCTCGGGGTCGACCTCCCAGAGCGCGGTGACGAACGCGTTGCGCTCGGAGTTGAGGGTGGCGACCGTGGTGACCAGCCGGGTGCCGTCCGGAGACAGCGCGAGCCCGGCCAGCCGGGGCAGCGCGAGGAAGTCCGGCAGTTCGTCGAACGGGGTGCGGTGTTGGGCGCTCATCCTTCCTTCATACCTGTCCGTTCGCCTACAACGGCATCGGGGCGTTCTGGTGCCCGGTGTTCCTCTTCTTCGGCGAGATCGCGGTGATGATCACGGTCTCGTTCCGGGTCATCAACCAGCCAGCCGCCCGGCCACAGACGCGTGCAGTGGCTCTTGCCGGAGCCGAACGAGCCGTACGAGTTCGTCGATGCCGCTGAAGCGCACCGTCTGTACGCGCGGCTGAGGGACGCCTTACGCGCGTGGAGCAGCTTCGACGCCGAGCAACGCCGGACGCTGTCCGAGGCGGTGGCATATCTGGTGCGGACCGACGATCAGGAGGACGACCTCCGCAGCCCGATCGGGTTGGAGGACGACGCCGAGGTGATCGACGCCGCCCTCCGCGCCGTCATGCGGCGGTGACGGGCAAGAACGGGCTCGGCTTGCCCGACCAGGTGACGATCAGCTCATCACGGGCGCGGCTGCACGCGACGTAGAACAGCGACCGCTCTCGTCCGACCGCGGCCTCGTGGTCTGCCTCGGGTTGGCTCTCGATCACCCAGTCCAGCGGGATCACGCCTGCCTCGGCGGCGATCACGATCACCCGGGAGAACTCGGCGCCCTTGGCCCGGTGCATCGAGGCGATCTTGACGGCGGCGGTGTTGCCTGGCCCGTCCTTCTGCAGCAGCTCGACCGCGATCCCGCCCTCCTGCAGCGCGAGTCGAATCCGGTCCTGCTCCGCGGTACGACGGGCCAGGATCGCGATCGCGGACGGGGCTGCCTTCTCGGCCAACCAGCGTCGCACCGTCTCGACGACAAAGCCCGCCTCCTCGGCGACTCCGGGGAAGCCTCGGGTCACCGGCACCGGGCCGGTGAAGGCCGAGTGGTAGCCGGCGACGGTGTCGTCCGCACCGTCCAGATCGACGACCTTCTGGTCACCGATCACACCGAGGGCAAAGGCGAGGTTCTGCCGCGACGTCCGGTAGTTCAACGTCAGGCGCCGTGACCGACCTCGGGTCTCGATCCCGAACCGGCTCAGCACGGTCCGTTCGCCGTAGATCCGCTGGTGTCCGTCCTCGCAGATGAACAGGTCGTTCGGCCCGGGGGCGACCACGCCACGCAGCACCCGCCAGTGACCGGCGTGCAGATCCTGGCCTTCGTCGACCACCGCATGGTCGTAGCCGGGCACCTCTGCCCGCAGCGAGGGATCGGACAGGACCTGCGCGGCTCGGGCCGCGAGCAGCTCGAACGTCGTCTTGCCCTGGGTCCGTGCACCGCGCTCGAACGCCTCAATGGCTTTCCACACCACCGCCCGCTGCACCCGGTTCAGCCGGACTCCGCGACCGGTGCGCTTTGCCGTCAGGTAGGCGTCGCGATTCGACTGAGGCAGCGCGAGTACCACCGTCCGGTACTCGGCATCGAGGAACGTAGGTGTCAGCGCCGATGCGAGGTCGGCGGACGCCCCGACGGAACGAATCGCGTCTTCCCACAGTGTGGTCAGCTCGTGGGAGGTGAGCAGCTGGCCGAGAGCGCCGTCGACGGCCTGGACCACCGAGCGCACCACCTGGTCCACGCCAAGGACGCTGATCCGGGACAGCTCGTCCGCGCTGACCAGACCGCGGATGTCGGTCTCCAGTGCGGCGGCGAGGTTGCGGGTGAACGTGCACAGCAGCACCCGCGCATCCGGCCGCTGCCTGGCCAGGAACGCCGCGCGATGCAGTGCGACGACGGTCTTGCCGGTCCCCGCGCCACCGGCCAGTCGATAGGATCCGTTGTAGGTCTTGCGGTAGGCGACGGCTCGCTGCTTGGGGTGCAGGTAGGTCCGCCAGGCGGCGAAGTCGCCCTCCATCATCCGGCGCAGCTCGTCATCGTTGTCGAGGTAGACGAACTGCATGCGGCTGGTCGCACGCTCGACGGCCGCGATCGGGTCGTTGCTGGTGGTCGCGGAGCTCAGCTCGTAGGTCGTACGGACGTCGTCGAGTGAGGTCCCGGTGGCGAGGTCCAGTAGCGCCTGCTGCTGCCATTCGGGCAGCTCCGCTGCCAGGTCCAGGATCTCGTCCTCCGAGGTCAACCGGACGGCCTCGGCCGCCACATCCGCATTGATGCCGAGCCCGGCCAGTTCCTCGGCCCTGAAAGGCAACACCTGAGCGGCGTCGTCCGTGGCCGGCCGCTGCCGGAACTGGTCGACCTTGGCACTGATCGCCCGGGTCCGAAGGATCTCCATGGCGCCGTTCGCCGGGTTGACCTCCAGAGTCAGGGTCTGGGCGTAGGTGTAGGCGTCGTCGTGCGGCTTGATGGCCGCGAGCAACCACATCGGCTCGGCCTGATCCCCCACCGCGAACAGCACCGCGCGGTAGTTGCGGTCCACGCGCGCGGTGCGCACCCTCCGATCAGCGGGGTTCTGCGGGATCTTGAGGTCGAGGCCGGTCCGATCGGCGTCGCTGCTGAGCTTGGTCAGGAAGTCCCACGCGCGGCTCTTGAGCGAGCCGTCGACGTCGAGCGCCCGGTGGAACTCCTTGGACATGATGACGCCCATCAACCGCCCCCGTCGGTACCCAGTGATGATGCTTCGGCCGCCGACCGGATCGGCCTCAGTGCGGCAAGGACCGCTCGCTCGTCGGCCGCGACCACTGCCCAACCGTGCTGCTTGAGCCACGAGTCACGCTCGTGATCATCGTCGATGAGGACCGCCACCCACTTGTCGGGCCAGGCCAGGTCGATCGCGTACTCCCCGTCGGCGACCTCGTGGCCGGCGACCGGCAACGGGATCCGCCCCGCAAGCATCGATGCGAGATCCCGCACGATCGGCGGCGAGACGTCGACGATCGCCTGCCACTCGACCGGGAGCGCCTGGTCGGCGACGGTCCTCTCGGACAGCTGCGTGACGGTCGAGTAGCTGGGTGCTTGGAACCGGCCCGGCTCCAGGAACTGCAGCAGGTTGGCCAGCGCCAGCCAGTCCCGCCAGGCATCCACCTGCTCGTCAGAGCCGACAGTGTGCTCACGGTCGTCCACCGCGAGACATACCCGCACATCGCCCACTGAACGCAGCTCCAGGGCAACCACCGCGCCCCCGGTGGTCCGCCGCAGCGACATTCTGGTCTTGCCAGGCGTGTGGGCTGACGCGACGCCGGCTATCTCGGCGCGTACCAGCTCGGGCAGCGCCGAGGCGTCACTCATCCGCGCCGCGCCTGTCCTGGCCAATGCGAGCGCGAGGCCGTGTGCCGGGCCGGCCCAGGCCGTGCGCGTCGGTTGGAGCACGAAGTTGCACAGGACCGACATCGGGTCGGCCAGCAACACCGCCGGCTTGACGCTGCCGGGTGCGGCCAGCTTCTGAGCGGTCTGCACGAACACCGCACGCAACCCGTCGTCGCACCACCGGGCGACTACGCCCGCCGTGCCCGCGAAGACCGCGGCGAAGGCGTCCAGATCCTGGTGGGTGACCGCCCAGACCAGGTAGTCCAGGTCGCGCAGTGCGGCTCGTTTCTGGACGTCGTCGGCGATCCGGTTGTGTTCGGCCGAGCTGTGGTACCGCTGACCGTCACAGAACACCGCGATGCCGGGGATCTCGTGATCGGCGCTGGTCAGCAGGAAGTCCGGCCGCACGCCACCCAGGTTCACCTGGGGTTCGAGTGCCCACGCCAGGTCGCCGAGCGCCCCCGGGAAACGAATGGCCGCCCGGTCGCCGAACGAGGTGGCCTGCCGGGTTACCGTCGCGCCCTTGCCCTTCGCCCAACGCACCAGCAGGTCGCGGAAGCGCCGCTCGATCGGGGTGTCGTGCGAGCCCACCACGATGCGCTTGATCGTCTCGATCGGCCGCGGCTGCCACTGCGCGAGGATCTGCCGGATCAGGTCGATCGCGGAGTCACGCCGGGCCTCGGCCGCAAGCGGCGGCGGAACATGCGGCAGCAGGCAGCGGTGACAGGCGGCCAGACCTTCGCCTGCGCACTCGCAGCGCTCCAGCACCTCCAACGACGCCGCCAGCAGCTCGCGGACCTTGGCCGGATCGGTGAACCGACCGAGGTAACCGGTACCGCCGGGCACCAGGTCGTGGATCACCATCACCCAGCGCTGGCCGCCACCGGCCGAAGACCCGCTGCCCGCCACCGGGTCGGGCGCCTCCAGGACGTCGAGGTGGTCGGGATCTCCGCCGAGCACCTGTCGCAGCCCGAGCAGCAGCGCCGCGCGGAACGAGGTGCGTAACCCCCGGTCGGCCACCACGATCGGCGGGATCAGCAGCCGGACGGCCTGGGTGCGCAGCTCGTGGGTGAGCGCCACCGACCGCCAGTCCTCCGGTCGCGGCTCGCGGCGTTGGCGGCACCAGCCGCGGTGGCGGGCGGCGTTGCGATCGCGGACACCACGCTGCGCGACCGGGACCACCCCGCAGTGCACGCACGCCTCGAACAGCGCCGCGGCCACCTCCTGCCCGGCGATCACGCGGGCGCTCCCGCCGCGTTCGCTCGGGCCGACGTTGATCCACCGGATGTCCGCGGTCGGTAGCAACTCGGCCCCGAAAGGAAAGTCCGCGAGCTCCCAGGCTCCCTCCACGTGGTCGGCATCCACCGTCGCAACGACGGTGAAGCGGGCCTTCCGCCGATCTTCGGTGTCGTCGTCGCGCATCGCCAGTTCCCGCGACGCGTAGGCCGACGCCCGCCGGAAGGGCAGCGTGGCGAGCACCTGGCCGGCGTCGGCCGCTCCGACGGCCCCACATCTCGGGCAGGCTGTGCCGGCCGCGCCCGACTCCACCCGAGCCGACCAGCCGCAGGCCGGGCAGAACCGACGGGTCACCGTGGCCGGGTTGCGGCTGGTGCCCAGGTCGATGCCGTCGATCTCGACCGAGGTGCCGCGCACGTAGAAGGTGGCTCCCGGCGCGAGCTCGTAGAGCGCGGTGCGGCTGCCCCGCAAGTACTTCTCGTCGCTGGCCTCGTGGGCTCCGGTCTCCTCGTCGGTCCACCAGAGGCCGACATCGAGTCGGGTGGTGTCGTCGAGCAGGGAGTAGTTGGGCAGCAGCCCGGCGGATTCCAGCGCGGAGATCCAGTACGTGGAGTTGCGGGACGACCGGGACTTGCGGGCGGCTCCCGCCTCGCCGCGCAGCCGCTTGAGATCCCGGTCACCGGCCTCGTCCAGGGACGGCATCGCCTGCATCTTCTCGATCTCGGTCTCGAGCAGTCCGAGCCGGGCGGTCAGCTCGGTCCCCTCGTCGAGCCAAGCCGCGACCGCGGTCTCCACGGCGCGCTCGAAACCCGGTGGCTCCCCTGCCGGGCTGCCGGAGCCGGCCCAGATCCGCAGGCTTTCGGCTGTGCCCGGGGTAACGGTGGCCCCGAAGCCACGCAGGAACTCCTGGACGTACCTCTCGGCGTGGACGCGTGCGTCGGTGACGATACGGCCGAGCCACGAGGTGGTGGACAAGCCCGCGCCGAAGACGTCCTTCGCCAGTCGGGTCGCCCCGACCTTCGGGGAGCGGGCGCGCCGGTCGAACAGCGAGGCGAGGTACTGCCGGCGCAGGATCTCTCCCGCGTCGAGGTAGCAGGCCGGCGGCACCACGTCCCCGGCGATCATGGTGAGCGGGTCCATCAGTCGCTGCAGCTCCAGTGGCCGAGCCGGCAGCAGCGAGATCACCAGTGCGTTGCCGGTGAGCCGACCGGCCCGGCCCACCCGCTGCAGGTAGGACGCCGTGGAGTGGGGCAGCGAGGTGAGCGCGACCATCGACAGGTCACCGATGTCGATGCCGAGTTCGAGGGTGGGGGTGCAGGTCAGAACGTTCGGGGTGTCGGGTCGGGCCGAGGACTTGAAGGCGTTCTCCAGCTCCACCCGCTCCGCGGCCGGGAGCAGTGAGGTGTGCTCACGCGCGACGATCCGGCGGACCTCACCGCCCCGGTACAGGTCGCGGTAGTAGTCGTGGCCGGACCGCTCGACGGCGTAGTTACCCGAGCACCGGTCCCGCTGGCACGGGGCTCCGTCCAGCTCGCGCAGCACCAACTCCGGGCCAGGCAGCCGCGTGGCACAGACCGCGCAGCGCAACAGCCGGGGCGCGCCGTCCGTACGGGCCAGCCGGACGAGCCGAGGCGGGATCTGCCACACCATGGTGCCCCCGGCGGCGCAGATCGAGTCGAGCACACCCTCCTGGGTGAAGGCCTCCAGCAGCTCCCGAACGAACCGGGGGGCGTCGACGCCGGCCACGCCGAGGACGCGTGCGGTCCAGGTGGCGTACCAGCCGCGCGGGCCGATGATGCTGTCGAACGCTTCGGAGTGCCGGGCGGTGGTCGGGAACGACGGTGCTGGTCGGGCGGACGGGAAGGCCGGCATGCCTTCCAGCCATGGGCGACCGCCCCAGATGCTGTGCCGGTTGCCGGTCTCGGCGAACTTGCGCAGCCACTCGTGCCCGATGCCGCCCTGGGTGCGGATGCGTTCGATGATGCCCCGGGCCCACGCGGTGGTGCGTTGCGGGCCCACCCTGTCCAGGGTCAGTTGGACGTCGTGCCGGGCCACCGCGGCCAATGCGGCGTCCACGACCGCGGCCAGGTTCTCGACCTCCACGTGGGCGGTGACCGCCCCGGTCAGCTCGAGGGTCCGCCCGGTGCCGGTGGACAGGCCGAACTCCAGGATGCCGGCGAACCCCATCCGCTTCGCGACGGTTCGGCGGGTTCGCGGTTTCGGGTCGTCAGACGTCCAGTACGGCCGGAACCTCTTGTGGTCGCGCAGCTCAGTCGGGAGCAGGGCATAGCGCTCCGACGGCGAGCGAGCACCCTCCTCGATCAGCCGCCCCAGTGACTCGCAGGTGGCTCCACTACCGGTGCTGGGGTCCGCCCCGATCGCCCGATGCACCAACGAGCGGAGGTTCAGCGCGTAGGCGCGGGACTCCACGAACGCGGCCCGATGCGACGCGTCCTGCACGCTGTCGGTGAACACCAGCGTCTTCTTCTCCTCGGCGGCCACGTCCGGGCTGCCGAAGAGCTGGCCGAGAGTCACCGAGGCGAGGGTGGCGACCCGGGAACCGAGGTAGCGGATGCCGTCCTTGCGGCCGCAGGACGGGCACTGCTGGTCCTTGGCGGCCTGGGCGTCCGGGGTGACCAGGACGGGTACCTGGGTGCCGTGCCGACCGGTGAGCGCGGGGACCAAGTTGGTGGGCGCGGGGACGAAGTCGGCGGTCTCGGCATCCACCCAGCGCACGTCGGTGGATTCCCGCGCCGCCTCACCGGGGGCGAAGATCCAGGCCCGAGTGGTCGAGACATCGCTGACGGACTTCCCCCACACGGTGACGGCATCAGTGCTGTGCCCGCCGCCGGCGGTGGCGACGACGCCCCACCCGGACCGCCCACAGAGCCGGCAGTACACCGAGGGCAGCGTCCGCACCTCGTCCTCGGCGGCCGCGCCGTCATGCCAGCGGAACCGCGGTGACCGGCTGAGCTGACGCAGCAGCCGGCTGACCTCCCGGATCCAGAGCTGCACATCGACCCCGAGTAGCGGTCGGCCGTCGTCCCCTCGGGCCCGGGACAGCAGCGCCAGGTAGAGCGCCACCGCGTCGCGGGCGGCTGCCTGCCGCTGCGGCCCGCCGGCGGCGACCCAGCTCGGCTCGACGTCCTGAGCCAGCGTCGGCAACGACCGGGGCTCGGCGGTCAGGCGCAGCAAGACCCGGGTGAGCGGGTGGTCCCGCAGCCGCGCACCGAGGGCCTGGTCGT
>JALYVZ010000184.1 GCA_030852965.1 Actinomycetota bacterium
TCCTCGAGGAGATCAACACCAGCCCACCCCAACTACCCGGAGACCCCCGCCCGATCACCTACCAACTCACCAACAGGTGATCAACATTGAACGTGGACCGCACACCGACTTCCGGAGGTCTGGGACCCGGTGCGTTCGACTGCTCCGGGCTGATGCTCTGGGCCTACAAGCAGGCCGGCGTCAGCTTGCCGCGCACCTCGGCCGCGCAATCGAATGCCGGCACCTCAGTCTCGAAGAACGATCTGAAGCCCGGCGACCTGGTGTTCTACTACAGCCCGGTCAGCCATGTAGGTATGTACCTGGGCAACGGCAAGATCCTGCACGCCTCGGAGCCCGGCGTACCGGTGAAAATCTCCGACGTGAACGCGTTTCCTTTCCACAACGCTCGCCGCTTCACCTGATGACCCTCGGCGGCGACGTTCTTCCGGCCCAAGGCCCCGACCGACGCCGTCGCGCGCGACGGCATGCAGGATGTAGGGAGCTGTTAAGAGACGTGCCGCTGGGGACCAGGCGAACCAGCTTGGCACTTCCTCGCCTCGGCCTCAGTGTCCAGGGCCCGCAAAGCCGCGCAGGCGGGCCGGCCGCGCGGCGTCGCGCAGCGCGTCGAGCCCGGGCCGGTCCAGTCGGGCGCCGGAGTGGCCGTCGTCGCAGAACTCGGCGACCGGTTCGTCGCCCTCAACCGTGACCAGCTCGCGCAGCACCGCGAGCTGGGAACCGATGGTGCCCCGGGCCTGCTGGCTCTCGGTGGACACCCGTGCATAGAGCGCAACTCTCATCCGGGCAACTCCTTGATCATGAAGGCGGGCGAGGGTGGGGCGGCGTCGCTCACCGTGGCGCTGGCGGGGGTGTCGACCACGGCGTCCAGGAGCAGGGCGAACCCGGCCGGCGGACTCGTGGCGGGCGATCACCCGCTTCACCGTCTTCGGTGTGGTACCGCTGATCGCAGCGGCACCACGGTAGTGCCCACCTCGCGGTAGGCAGAATTGATGTCCATCCGTTCCCTCGCAGACTTCAATGGAGCCCCCTGGGCGGTGCGGTGACTGGTTGACACCGCCACCGTCACCGCCCAGGGCCCACGCTCCAGCTCGACACGACGAACGAGGGGTGGGGACTTCTATCCGGCCACCAGCGAGGACCTACACCTGGTCATCAACGAGGACTTTCCCATGGCCATGTTCTATATCTATGGTCCGCTTCCCGACCCGACCGACGGCCCCAACGCCGGGATGTACGGGATCAGGCCGCGCTGGTAGATCTCGCTCTGGAGCTCTACCGGAAGGCAGCGAGCGTCGTACGGCAGGCCGTCGATCGTGATCATCCAGATCAGTGGGTTGTCCGCGATCTGATCCGCCCGCAAGAACTCGGCCGAGAAGTAACTGATCTTCAAACCGTCACGGATCAGCTTGGCCTTGCTGCTCGTCGCGGGCATCGAAGGACCTTCCGAGTCGATGTACCGGATAACGTGCGTGTCTCGTGCTGGCCGGCCGGGCACGCTTGCGCAGGTCAGGCTACCGCGAAGTGGATCGATCTACCGGATAATGGCCCGTTATCCGACGTTTAGTGTCGGTTCGTTGTCCCTGTCGGTCCTGTGTCGCGGCGCGGCTGGTGCGCTCCGCGCGGGAGGAGTAGCCGCGGGGGGGCGGCGAGGCCGTCCTGATCGGATGCTGGCCAACGCGCTGCTGGGTTGGTGGTGGCTGGACCCGGTCGTCGGCATCGGCATCGCGGCGCTGGCGGCGTGGGAGCGCCTCGGGCCGCCGCGCGGCGAAGACTGCTGCTGAATACATGACCAGTTCGCCTATCCATCCCCGCCGGCGGCGTGGTGATCACCGCACTGACACCGCCCCGATTAGGTACATAGCAATGTATGCATAGGCTCTTAGCTTGGCACGTTGGTTCGATTGATAAGGGGGCGGCGTTGAGCGGCGACCACGGACACGGAAACGGCCATGGGCATGGGCATGGGGTGTCCGCAGACGCGGATCGCCGCTGGTTGAGCGCCGCGTTGGGTCTGATCGTGGTGTTCATGATCGGTGAGTTCGTCGTCGGCCTGCTGGCCGGGTCGTTGGCGTTGATCTCGGACTCGGCGCATATGCTGACCGACGCAGGGTCGCTGGTGCTCGCCCTGGTCGCTGTCCGCCTGTCCGCCCGCCCGGCCGCGGGCAGCTACACCTACGGGCTCAAACGCGCCGAGATCCTCTCCGCGCAAGCCAACGGGATTACCTTGCTGTTGCTGTCGGTGTGGTTCGTCTACGAGGGCATCGCCCGGTTGGTCCACCCCCCGCCTGTTGCCGGCGGACTGGTGCTGGTCACCGCGCTAGTCGGGATTGTGATCAACGTGGCGGCGGCGTGGTGCATCAGCCGCGCCAACCGGACCAGCCTCAACGTCGAGGGCGCGTTCCAGCACATCCTCAACGACCTGTATGCCTTCATCGCCACCGCGATCGCCGGGGCCGTGGTGGTGTTCACCGGGTTCACCCGCGCGGACGCGCTCGCCGCGTTGCTGGTGGCCGCGTTGATGTTGAAGGCAGGGTGGGGGCTGGTACGGGAGTCGGGCCGGATCTTCCTGGAAGCCGCCCCACGCGGGGTGGACCCGGATGTGGTCGGTACGCATTTGGCCGCCGTGGCGACCGTGGTGCAGGTGCACGACCTGCACATCTGGCAGATCACCTCCGGGCAACCCGCCCTCTCGGCGCACATCCTCGTCGCCGCGGGCGCCGATTGTCACCGCGCCCGCGAGACCGCCGAACAGCTGCTACGCGTCGAGCACCACATCGACCACACCACTCTGCAGGTCGATCACGCCAGCTCGGGTAGCGACGCGGTCGCCGACGATTCCGAACATTGCGCCCAGCCCCACGGCCCCACCCACCGCAGCGCCACCTGATGCGCCATCCAGGAACGGACACGATTGAACGATTGAACCCCGGTTCCCCACCGACCCGACGCCTGTTATCCGACGTTAGCGATCGGTTCGCTGTCCCGCCCGGTCCGGTGTCGTGGCGCGGCTGGTGATCAGCGGGAGGAACAGCGCGACGGCGGCGAACTGGGTGGCGACGGTGAATATCACGACGGCGCGCAGTGAGTACTCGTAGAGGGCGCCGATGATGGTGGAGCCGGTGAGCCAGGCGATCCCGTAGGCGGTGGTGAAGATTCCGTAGCCGGTGCCTCGGAGTCTGGTCGGGACGAGGTCGGCGACGGCGGTGCGTTGGGTGGATTCGTGGATGCCCATCCCGGCTCCCCACACGATCGAGCCGATCCGATTCACGTCCGGTGGGGAACAGCGCTCCCGGTACGAGGTCCAGCCGTGTCACTGGCTGCTGCTCGGGCGGAGACAGATCCAGCACCCAGTCACCGAAGCGGCGGATGGTGTGGGTGATGTAGGGGCTGACGGTGGCCAGGTCGTCGGGATCGATCGGGTGCCCGTCGGCGGCAGGGTCTCGGCATAGTTGATCTGGTTGTTATGTGAGCAGGTCGGTGGCTCGGTTGGGGTGTCGGCTGGTGGTGCGGCAGGCTGAACCGTCACCGTCCCGGGTTTGATGCCGCTTCCTTTCTTGCGAAGGATGCAGATCATGCCCAAGCGATACCCCGGCGGGACTGTTGCGAAGTCATGGACTCTTCCTTGGTTGGCCGCCGCCGGCGGCGGATCGGGTGGATCGCGACCCTGCCCGGGGGTGTCGACTCGTGGGGGGAGAATCCGGGACGCAGAGCACGATGGTCAGCTCAGCCCACGACCTGGCGTGCGGGCACCCGAGGACGACGGATGTGCTGACGAACAGACTGATACCGCTGAGCTCACGGGTGGGCTCGTGACGGGTGTTTGGATGGCGGGTTGAGTTGTCAGCGGCCGTGCTGTGTTCCCCCTTCCCGATCGGCCCGAGCCCCAAGGTTCGCCGATCCATGTACTGTGCCGGCGGCTTTGGGTCTCCATCGCTATGACGTAGGAGCGGCAGCTCGGCGCGGATGGCGTGGCCAGATGCCCGCAGCGGCGACAGCGCTGGGTGTCCGCGGCGACGGTGTGTGCGGCGATGATGTCGACCAGTGCGCTGCCGGGGATCCGCCACAGCCCGGTGGCCAGGCGTATATCAAGCGGCACAAGCGCGCCATCGTGGGTTCCGATCCAGAGTGTGGCTGGGCCGGTCTTGTTCTCGGCCTCGCTTTCAGGCACTGGATTCGGCGGGTGTGATGGCGGGACTCGACCTGTGGCGCACTTGTGACTCCGGGGCGAAGATCCGGTGTCCGATGTGCAGCAGCGCTGCCAGCAGCACAAACAGCGCGCCGGCGACAGCGAGCCAGGACGGGATCGTGCTCAGCCTGGTGCCGTGCTGCTCCCAGAGGGTGCTGCCGATCAGTGGCTGGGGTGCCCGGATATCGGAGGACACCAGCTCAAGTCGGCCTCGCCCGTTGAACCCCTGGGCCTCGACACCCTTGTTCTTGGTGACGATGCTGCTCGTGGTGATCGTCGCGCGGCCGCCCGAGTCGACCAGCACCCGGTAGTCGTCATAGATCGCTACATTGCGCAGATCGGCGGTCCCGCTGACGACGATCCCCTTGCGGGCGCCGGAGATCGTAGTGAGCGCACCGTTCTGGACGCCGACCAGGCTGATCTGGGCGTCCGGGCCCACCTCGACGGCGATCTCCTGGCCGGTGATCTGCGAGGACTCGACAGTGACGCGGGCACCCTTGGACACCAAGATCCCACGCCCAACATTGGCGGTGGTCAGCTCACGCACAGTCGCGCCCCGCCCGATGACTACCGCCTTGTGCGCCCCGGTCACCGTATCGGACTGGCTCACGGCGGGGTCGGCGAACTCGATCGCCTGATCCGCGCTGTTCACGATCTGGTTGCCCTGCGTCACGGTGTCGCGGGCGCCGCCGTAGACCTGGATCTCGCGGTTGTTGTCGTGGACCTGGTTGTTGCTGACCCGAGTACTGTCGGCGGACCCGAGCTTGTTGGTGTTGACCCGCAGTCACCGATCGCCATTCCGTGATGATAACGCTTAGCTGGGATGCGGGGTTGCCGGGGCCGTCACGACCGGCTTGTAGCCCGTCCGGCGGGCCGCGCGTGGGTAGACCTCCAGACCCATCTGTGATCTCTGCCAGGCGCTGGTGGGCGTGCAGCCATGAGGGGCTGCGTTACGAGAGGCCGCTGCGCGGGCTGTTCCCGAGTCTCGCCTCACTCGGGTGCGCGGGTTTCAGAGGTCGGAGCACAGGTTGGTCGGGTCACGAACACGGCGGGTAGATCCCGGCGGATGGCGCGAGGACTCGTTGAGCAGGAGGTGGTAGCCGGGTGGCAGGCGCACGGTGAGCTGGCCCGGCCAGCTCACGCAAGCATCAACCCGCGAGATCGTGGGCCTACGTTTCGAGCACATCAAACCGACCGCAGCCCGCGCCTGGCAAGATATCGTCCGTACCCCACTCATACCGCACCGTCGATGATCCGGCCGTCGTCCGCCACCCCGCGCCGCGCGGTTGCGCCGGCCCGCTGCGTGGCGTTGAGCCGGTCGGCCGGTTCGGTATTGGGCAACAACGCCCAGTAACATCGCCTTATGGCGATGGTAGCTGGTGGTGTCACGGTGGAGCGGTCGGAACTCGCGCCGGCGGCGGCGTTGTTCCATTCGCTGGGCGATCCCACTCGGTTGGCCATCCTGCGCCGACTGGTCGAGAGCCCGGCGCGGGTCGTTGATCTGGTCACCGCGTTGGGTTTGGCGCAGTCCACGGTGTCCAAGCACCTGGCCTGCTTGCGCGCCTGCGGGCTGGTCGCTTCTGAGCCGGTGGGGCGGGCTTCGCTGTTCCGATTGACCCAGCCGGCGTTGATCGAGCTGCTAGCCGCCGCGGAGAGCGTGCTAGACGCGACCGGCAACGCGGTCGCGTTGTGCCCCACCTACGGTACCGGCACCTGCGGGCAGGACGCGTCATGAGTGCACCGGCTGAACGCGCGTCCGAGCAGACCACCGAGATGTCGCCGGTCGAGGCTGGTTGCGGATGTGCAGAGGACGCGTCGGCGGCGCCGGCGAGCCGCGGCCCGCAGTGGCACCGGGCCGCCAGGCAGGCCCGGTTGCTGTCGTGGCTGTCGTTGGTCTATATGGCGGTCGAGGGCGCGGTGGCGATCACCGCGGCCGTCCTGGCCGGGTCGGTGGCACTGCTCGGGTTCGGGTTGGATTCGGTCATCGAGGGCCTGGCCAGTGTGATCATCATTTGGCGGTTCACCGGCACCCGCACCCTGTCGCAGGACGCCGAGGCCCGCGCGCAGAAGGCCGTCGCGGTCACCTTCTTCCTGCTCGCGCCCTATATCGCCTACGACGCGGTCACCACCTTGCTCGCCAGTGACCACGCCCGGACGAGCTGGCTGGGCATCGGGCTCTCGATCGCCAGCCTGATCGTCATGCCGTTGCTGGGCGTCGCGAAGAAGCGCCTCGGTGCCCAACTGGGTTCCGGTGCGACCAGCGGTGAGGGCACCCAGAACCTGCTCTGCGCCTACCTCGCCGCCGCCGTCCTGATCGGACTGCTGGCCAACACCCTGCTCGGCTGGTGGTGGCTGGACCCGACCGTCGGGCTGGGCATCGCCGCCCTGGCGGTCCGGGAGGGCATCGGGGCCTGGCACGGCGAAGACTGCTGCTGAGCACGCCGGGATTCCCGCCCGGCTCCTAGCCCGAGTTTCCAGTGATCATGGTTTTGGCGGGCCTTGCCGCGATCTTGGTTTCCGGCGCGGGTGGGGCTGAGCTGGGGCTGGTCCGGTGTGTCGGGTCGGCGAGGGCTCGGCGAAGGTGTATTACCCATAATTGTGGCGTCGATCATCAAGAAGCCTCGGGGTGGGCGCACCTACCTCTACGCGGCGACCTCGGCGCGGGTGGCGGGCCAGCCACGGATTGTGGATCAAGTGTACCTGGGCGCCGAGGACGAGGTGATCGCCCGGTTGACCGGGGGGCCCGACGGTGACTCGAGCCTGCCCGAGACCGTGCACCGCGGGTTCGGTGATGTCGCGGCGGTGTGGGGGATGCTCGCGCGGTTGGACGCGATCGGCGTGATCGACTCGGTGGTGGGCGCCCCGCTGGTGCGCGGCGAGGTGTCGGTGGGCACCTACCTGGGGTTGGCCGCGTTGAACCGGGTCTGTGACCCCCGATCCAAGCGGGCGTTCGCCGGCTGGTGGGCGAGCACCGCGCTGGGTCGGATCACCCGGATCAGGGCCGCGACGACCGATCACCGCCGGTTCTGGGACGCGATGGACGCGGTCACCGTGGAGCAGATCGAGCAGATCGAGGCCGCGCTGACCCAGACGATGATCGAGGTGTTCGACCTGGACACCCACGCGCTGATCGGAGGACATGACCAACTTCGCCACGTTCATCGACTCGGGCAACGATCGGGCGCCGATCGCGGCGCGGGGCAAGGCCAAGCAGAAACGCTACGACCTGCGCATCGTGGGTCTCGGGCTGGTCGCGACCCGCGACGGTGGTATCCCGCTGCTCTCGCGCGCCTACCCGGGCAACAAGGTCGACGTCACCCAGTTCACCGCGATGATCGAGGAGCTGGCGCGGCGCTACGCCGCGGCGCTGTCCGGTCCGGGCGGGGCCACGCTCACCTTCGACGCCGGCCAGAACTCCGAACCCAACTTCACCCGCCTGGCCGAGCTGGGCCTGCACTTCGTCGGATCGGTGCCGCCCAGTGACCATCCGGGCCTGCTCGCCCGCCCGCCATCCCACCGACGCGTCGTGGACGCCTACGCCGCGGAGAACCTGACCGCCTTCGACACCCGCGCGAAGGTGCTGGGCCGTGACCGCCGGGTAATCCTCACCCACTCGATCGGCCTGCACACCGCCCAGCAGACCGGTTCGCCCAGACCCTGCGCAAAGCCTGCTCCGCGCTCGACGAGCTGGCCGCGCTGCTGGCCCGCGGCCGGACCCGCAGACCACGACCCAAGGTCGAAGCCCAGATCGACACCATCTGTGCTCCCCG
>JALYVZ010000509.1 GCA_030852965.1 Actinomycetota bacterium
CTTGGGGTTGCTGAACCGACGTCACCTGGTTTTACGTGATCCTTGCGGACTGCTGACCGCCGCCTGCTGACGGGTGACGAACCCCAGGTCAGGAGGGTACCGCCGCCGGTGAGGTCACCTCTGGCAGGACGCTGGCGCCGCGGATGTGGCGGCGGGCCACGTCCGAGCTCAGCGTCCGCACGGTATGGACCCCAGAATGCCGGATGTTTAGAACACGGCCCCGCCGCCGGTGACCCCGATGACGGTTCCCGAGATGTAGCTAGCGTCGGCATTGGAGGCAAGGAAGACGTAGGCGGGAGCCACCTCGGCTGGCTGGCCGGCCCGGCCCAGCGGCGTGCCGGCACCGAACGTCTCGATTTCTTCCGTCGTCCGCGTCGCCGGTTGCAGCGGGGTCCATATCGGTCCTGGCGCGACGGCGTTGACTCGGATGCCACGCGGTCCGAGATCCGCGGCAAGGTTGACGGTGAGGTTGTTAAGGGCCGCCTTGGTGGCGGCGTAGTCCATCAGCGCAGTCGATGGGTCGTAGGCCTGGATCGAGGTCGTGTTGATGATCGAGCTGCCCTTGGACAGGTGCGGCGACGCGGCCCGGCAGAGCCAGATGACGGCGTACAGGTTGGTGCGCAGCACCCGTTCGACGTGCTCCACCTCGAGCCCGTCCAGTCCAGCTGGTCCGCGGGCCCAGTGGTAGCCGGCGTTGTTGACGAGGATGTCGAGTCCGCCGAGTCCGTCGACCGCGTCGGCGACGACCTGTTCGCATACGGCGCGTTCGACCAGGTCGCCTGGGACCGGGACCCCGGTGCGCCCGGCCTGGTGGACCCAGTCGATGGTGTCGTCGGCGTCGCTTTGTTCCTGGGGGAGGTAGTTGATCGCGACGTCGGCGCCCTCGCGGGCAAAAGCAATCGCGACCGCTCGACCGATGCCGGAGTCGCCGCCGGTGATCAGGGCCCGCTTCCCGGTTAGCTTGCCGTGTCCGAGGTAGCTTTCTTCACCGTGATCGGGCACCGGATTCATCTGGCTGGTCAGTCCAGGCGGGTGCTGCTGCTGCGCGGGAAACCCACCCTTGCTGTCGTCGCGGACCATGCTCTCGGCGCGTGCACCAACATCTGACACGACTCACTCCCTCTACTCAGTGCGCGGGCGCCACCTCGAACTCCCGCGACGGGCCGTCTGGATTCATGACCTGTCTGGGAAGGCCCGGGGTGGTCAGCTGGCGGTGGTCTTCCTGGTTCTTCGAGCGGTGGGCGCCGTGCTGGTCTGTCTGGCGGTCGGTGAGCTCGTCTCGGTGGCTCTTGTCGGCGGTCAGCTGCTGTTTGTGCAGGACCAGCGCCGCCCGGTGGGCGGTGATCGACTCGTCGCAGCTGGTCAGCTGTTCTTCGAGGCGGGTGAGAGTGTCATGCGCCTGCTGCGCGAGTGAGGCGTGGCGCTGGGCGTCGAGGCGCAACGCCTCGCTGCCGGTGCCGGGTTCGGGTGTGCTGGTGTCGCTGTCATGGTGCTTCCTGTCAGTCGATAGCGGCCCGGTTAGGCGGGGTCTGCGGCTGGTCAGCGGCGTGCTAGCCCTAGCGCCTTGGCGGTGACACCTTTGGCGAGCTCGGTTGGTTTTTGCTGCTCGCCTTGCTGCGCACCGAGCACGATCAGGATCCCGGTGAGCGCGGGGGTGACCCATTGCAGGACCCGCAGCTGCTGCTGGGAGCGGGCGATCCGGTTCGGGGTCCGGTCGCCGGGGACGGTCGCGGACTCGACGGGGGTGTTGTCGTTCTCACTGGCCAGGTGCGCACCGAGGACGCCGGAGTAGGCGGTGGACGCCATCGCGGCGACGGTCAGGACGGTCTTGACGGCGGTGTTCGCGCCGGCACCTTGCTGGGCGACGACACGGCCCCGGTTGGCCAGGATCAGCCCAGCGCCACCGATGACATGAGTACCGATGGCGGCGGCGGCTACCGGGGACCAGCGGGCCCACCCGGACGCGGCGACAGCGAGGTCGTCCTGCGGGGCGACCGTGTTGCGGGTGGCGCCGTTCAACCCAATCGCGCCCATCAACGACCCACCGAACCAGGCAGCCAAACCTAGGTCGTGCATGGACCGGATCACGGTGTTGCGGGTGCTGCTCATCGGAACTTCCTTCACAAAGATGGCCCCGACCGGATGGGCGGGAGAACGGGAGAACGGGAGAACGGGAGATGAT
>JALYVZ010000510.1 GCA_030852965.1 Actinomycetota bacterium
GGTCAGCAGGCCGTCGACGGCGGTCAGCGCGGTCAGCACGCACGACCCCGCCTGTCGGCCAGCCTCAGTGGCGGCCGGAGCGACCGCACCGGTATGGGTGCTCTCCGGTACGGGCGTCGGGTCGAGCGGCTCCGGCGTGGTCCGCCGGAAGGCCACGCTGTCCGCGGGAGCCAACCAGAGACGTTCCAGCTCGTCGTCCAGCCAGGTGACGGTGAGCGAGCAGCCGGCCATGTCCAGGCTGGTGACCAGCTCACCGACCTCCGGGGCGACAATCTCCAGGCCGGCTTGCTCGAGCAGGTGACGGACGGCGTTCCAGAGCAGGAACAGCTCCTCGTACTTGACGGCGCCCAGGCCGTTCACGAGCACCGTGACCCGCGATCCCACGTCGGACGGGGTGTCAGCGAGAATCTTCTCGACGAGCTGGGCGGCCAGTTCGTCGGCGGTGGGCCGCGGGCCTTCGCTGATGCCCGGCTCACCGTGGATGCCGAGGCCCCAGGCGACGCTCTGGTGCGGCACCGTGAAGAGTGGTTCGTCGGCCCCGGGGAGGGTGCAGCCCTCGAACGCGACCCCGAAGGACCGCGTCCGGGCGTTGGCTCGGGCGGCAACCGCCGCTACACCGGCCAGGTCGTAGCCCTCCTCGGCGGCCGCGCCGGCGGTCTTGAAGACCACGAGGAAGCCCGCGACCCCGCGTCGTCGATGCTCCTCGCCGGCGGGAGCGCTGGCCACGTCGTCGGTTATCGGTAGCAGCTCCACGGCAATGCCCTGCGCCCGTAGCCGGGCCGCAGCGCCGGAGAAGTTCAGCACGTCGCCGGCGTAGTTGCCGAACCCGAGCCACACGCCGGCGCCCTGGTCGACGGCTGCGCAGATGTCCATGACCTGCCGGGTAGACGGCGAGGCGAACACGTCACCGCAGACCGCCCCGTCGGCCAGGCCGGTGCCGACGACTCCCGCGAACGCCGGATAGTGGCCCGACCCGCCGCCCACGACCACAGCGACCTTGCCGGGCGCCCGCCGGGTGGCCCGGACCACCCCGCCGGGGGCGGCCCGGACCCGGCCGGGGTTGGCGCTGACGAGACCCGCCAGACTCTGCGCCGCGAAGTCCTCGCGGGCGTTCAGGACCAAGGTCACCGTTACTCCTTCGAGATCAGCCTGGTGGACGCCGTGCCCGGGGACGGCTCAGCGCGACGGGGCCGAGGCCGCGTCCACCTCGTCCAACCTACCGGCCTCGACCTCGTTGGCCCGTTTGAACAGACCCGTGAAGGCGAACAGGACCGCGCCGACGACGGCCCCGACCGCCAACGCATACAGGCCCGCGTTGCCGCCGACGTTCTCCTTGAAGAAGTCACGCATGTTGGGAGCGAGGAAGCCACCAAGGTTGCCCAGCGAGTTGATCAGCCCGATGCCCGCGGCAGCGGCGTACCCCGTCATGTACTCGGTCGGCAGCGTCCAGAAGATCGGCTGCATCGCAACGAAACCGATGGCCGCCAGGGACAGCCCGGCGATGGCGAGGACGGGAGTGCCGCTCAGGGCGCCGGAGATGACGATGCCGAACGCGGTGACGAGCAGCAGCGTGGTCCCGATCAGCCGGTGCTTGCGGGTGCGGTCCGCCAGCCCTGGGAAGAAGGCCACCGAGGCCAGCCCGAACACCCAGGGGATCGCGGTCACCAGCGCCACCTGGAACCCCAGTTTCTGACCGGTGATGGCCGTCACCTGGGTGGGCAGGAAGAAGGTCACACCGTAGACGGCGATCTGGATGCAGAAGTAGATCAGCGAGAAGTACCAGACCCGCCAGTTCCCCAGCGCCGCCCACACCTTCTGCGGCCCGTGGCCGGAGGCCTTCGCAGTGTCCTCGGCGGCAACGGTCTCGACGAGGGCCTGTCGCTCGTCCTCGGGCAGCCAGGCGGCGTCCTGGGGCTTGTTGGTCAGGTAGAAGTAGGACCAGACGCCCACGGCGATGGCCAGCAGACCTTCGACGAGGAACATCCACTGGATGCCCCGCAGGCTGAAGGCGCCGTCGAGCTCGAGGAGCCCACCGGACAGCGGGTTGCCGAGGATGCCGGCAAGCGCGATGCCCATGTAGAAGTAGCCACGTGCCCGGCTGAGGTGGCGGGCCGGGACCCAGTAGGTCAGGAAAAGGATGACACCGGGGAAGAAGCCGGCCTCGCACACCCCGAGGA
>JALYVZ010000185.1 GCA_030852965.1 Actinomycetota bacterium
GTGCAGGGGGGGCAGCACCCCGGGCGCCCGAGTGGCCCGCAGTGCCCGCACCGCCGCCCGCCGCTGCCGGGCGGCCAGGTACCAGGCCTCCGGGTGACGGCCGAGCCAGCGGTAGCGGTAGCCGGCGTAGGGCAGGTGCACCAGGTAGACCAGCACGAACACCGACAGCATCAGGAACGGCTCGTTGATCACCGCCGCGGCCGCCAGCCCGACCACGACCAGCATCGGGGCGATCAGCTTGGCCGGCACCCGGATGGTCTTCATCGACAATGTGCGGATACGGCTGATCATCAGCGCCGCGACGAGCAGTAGCCAGAGGCTGATCACCGGCGGCGTGGACCACCAGCCGGGGCCGAACTCCTGGTCGAGCAGCATTGGCAGCACGGCGACCAGCGCGGCGGCCGGAGCCGGCACGCCGACGAAGAACTCCCCTGCGTACGGGGGCTGCTCGGTGTCGTCGAGCAGCGTGTTGAACCGGGCCAGCCGCAGCGCGGCACAGACCGCGAACACCAGCGCCACGGTCCAGCCGAACTGGTGGCCCTGCAGCCGCCAGACGAACAACACCAGCGCCGGAGACACCCCGAACGACACGCAGTCGGCCAGCGAGTCCAGCTCGGCGCCCATCTTGCTGCTGGCGTCCAGCAGCCGGGCGATCCGGCCGTCCAGGCTGTCGAACACCCCGGCCAAGGCGATCGCGGCGATCGCGAACTGATAGCGCCCGGCGAGCGCGAACTGGACCGAGGAGAGCCCCGCGCACAACGCCAGCACGGTGATGGCGTTGGGCAGCAGACGTACCCCGGGGTAGCCGTTCACGCCCGTACTGGGGGCAGTTCGGCGAGCACGGTCTCGCCGCCCACGGTTCGCTGACCGGGCAGCACCAGCACCGTGCTGCCGGCGGGCAGGTAGGTGTCCACCCGAGACCCGAAGCGGATCAGGCCGTAGGTCTGACCGGCGGCCACCTCGGCGCCGTCGGCGACCTGGCAGACGATCCGGCGGGCCAGCAGCCCGGCGATCTGGACCACCGCGAGCTGATGGCCCTCGGTGCCGTGCAGCAGCATCGAGGTGCGCTCGTTGTCGTCGCTGGCCTTGTCCAGGTCGGCGGACAGGAACATCCCGCGGCGGTGCACCACCCGCTCGACCCGCGCATCGAGCGGGATGCGCTGCACGTGCACGTCGAGTACCGAGAGGAAGACGCTGATCCGGGGGACCGGTCCGCTGGTGAGCCCGAGCTCGGGCGGGGGTACCGCGTCGCCGACCGTGCTGACCAACCCGTCGGCCGGGGAGACCACGATGCCCGCTCGCTGCGGGGTGACCCGGGTGGGTTCGCGGAAGAACGCGGCGACCCCGAGGGTCGCGGCGGCGCCGAGCACGGTGCCCCGGCCAGTGACCCTACGGGCCAGCAGCGCCGCCGCGGCCACCCCGGCGACGATCGGACGACCGCCGGGGTGCATGGGCGGAATGGTCGAACGGATCAGCGCGGCGAAGTGGCCCAGGCCGGTCGGCGGCGCCGTGACGGTGAGGCCGGCGGGGTCGGTGTCGGACATCGGGACCACCGTACGCCGGAGCCTGGAAAAGCAAGAGGCCGGAGCCGCCATCCCCCGAGACGGCGACCCCGGCCTGAGGAACCGCTCGTCCGCTCCCCAGCGACAAGCGGCGGGCCCTTGCGGTGGGACTACCCACCGTTGCCATTCAGTATTCCCGAGCGATCGCTCGGTGGTCCACTCCAATTGGCCACAGGTGCTGTCCATGACCGTTTGGATGAGCCTCTGACAAGGTTGACGCTTCGCGGGGTCAGAACGTTGCCAGTTTTGAATGTGATCTTCGTCACACTCGATGGTGCTACAACGTTTACTCGCCGCATGTGGACTGGGGCAGATCGCGGCGGCTGCTCACCGTTCGAGCAACCAAACCTCCACCTCGTCCCCCTCGACGTGCTCCTCCCGGTCGCCGTCGAGCACGATCAGACAGTCCGCTCGGGCCAGCGCGGACAGCAGGTGCGAACCTGGTCCCCCCACGGTCCGCACGGTCCCGTTCACTGCGTCCAGGGTGCCCCGGCGGAACTGCCGCTTGCCGGCCGGCGAGCGCAGCGACTCGCCGAGGCGTACCCGCACCGCCGGCCGGTCCGGGTGTGGGTGACCCATCGCGGCCCGCAGGGCCGGGCGGACGAACACCTCGAAGGACACCTGCGAACTCACCGGGTTGCCCGGCAGGGTCACCACCGGCACGCCGGATCCGTAACCCACCCCGGACAGCCGTCCCGCGCCCTGCGGGCCACCGGGCTGCATGGCGACCCGGACAAACTGCACCCCCCGCTCGGCGAGCGCATCCTTGACCACCTCGTAGGCGCCCGCGCTGACTCCGCCGGAGGTGAGCAGCAGGTCCGGGACACCGTCGGAGAACCGTCGGCGCAGCGCGGCCAGGAACTCGTCCACCTCGTCAGGCACGGAGCTCAAGCGCTCGGCCACCCCGCCGGCCTCGGTCACCGCGGCGGCCAGCATCACCCCGTTGGACTCGTAGATCTGCCCGTGTTCGAGGGGCTGGCCGGGTGCCACCAGCTCCGAGCCGGTGGACAGCACCAGCACGCTCGGAGGGCGGCGCACCGGAAGCTCGGCCAGCCCCACCGCGGCGGCCAGCCCGAGCTGGGCGGCCCCCAGCACAGTGCCGGCGGTGAGGATCGGTATCCCCGCCGCTACGTCCTCGCCGGCCCGGCGCACGTGCGCGCCCAGTCTCGCCGGGCGGTCGATGCGAACCTCGTTCCCGACACCGGTAGCACCGCCGGTACCGTCACCGGTCCCGCTGCTGGTCCCGCCGTCGGTAGCGGTCCCGGCCCCGTATCCGCCGGTGTGCTCGACCGGCACCACGGCGTCCGCCCCCGGCGGCATCGGCGCCCCGGTCATGATCCGGTGGGCGGTGCCGGGCTCGTGTCGCGGCGAGTCGGTGCGCCCGGCCGGGATGTCCTGCGCGACCGGCAGTCGCACCGGGGTGGCCTCGCTCGCGCCGGCCACGTCGGCGGCCTGGACCGCGTAGCCGTCCATCGCGGAGTTGTCGAACGGTGGCAGCGCAATCGGCGAGCCCACTTCCTGGGCCAGTACCAGCCCCAATGTCTGGGCCAGCGGACGGCTCTCGATCGGGGTCAACGGGAGCAGCGCGGCAACGACCGCGCGATGTTCGGAGACAGTGCGCACGGCTCCAGATCCTGCCCTCATCCACGTCCATGGTAGGTGACGCCGAACCAGAACATGCCACCGTAGATCACGATCTGCGCCAGAAGTGAGAGCAGATCATCCCGCCAACCGCCGTACACCCCTCCCGTACGGCGGTTCTGGTCCCGTCTCGTCTGCGAGATCGGCGGGAACAGCCACCTCACATGGCGGCTCCACAGAACTGACAGTGGGTACCACGAGCGTTCGCACAGTGACATCCGTTCGGGCTGGTTGGACAGCCGGCGCCCTGACCCATCAGCTTCAGTCTCAACCACGCCAGCTCCTACCTCGGTGGAGTGATCATCGCCGCGTTGCGGGACGCCGACGTCACGGGCGAGCAGTACTCGTGGCGGCGGATCGAGGCGCCGACGGTTGTCCCCCAAGGCTCCGCCCGCCGCTGGTACGAACCTCCGCCCGTCAGCTCCCCTGAAGTCGGTCGACCGAGACGTCCTGGGCGATGCCGGAGGCGCCTTAGGGTGCCGGGGCACCGTCCGGGTTGCGGTGGGCGATCGGGCCCAGTTTCAGCGCGGCGAGCTGCGGCTCGATCGTGGAGCGGTCGCCGACGGCGATCACCTTCATGTCCTGTGGCCGCAGGTGGGCCCGCGCGGCCTCCTGCAGGTCGGCGGCGGTGATCTGCGCCACCCTGGCCGGCAGTTCCTGGTAGTAGTCCGGCGGCAGGTCGAACTGGTACAACCGGCTGATCGCCGTCGCGCTGTCGCTTTCGGTGGCGAAGTTGGCGGGCAGCGACCGGATGATCGACTCCTTGGCCCGGTTCAGCTCCTCCTCGGTGATCGGTGCGTTCTGGATGCCGCTCACCTCGCTGAGCATCTCGTGCACCGAGGGCCCGGTGAACTGGGTCTGCGCGTTGGTGCTCAGCGAGATCGTGCCGACCCCCCGGCTGCGACCCAGCCGGGAGAAGGCGCCGTAGGTGTACCCATGGCGTTCCCGCAGGTTGAGGTTCACCCGGCTGGCGGCCCCACCGCCAAGCACCTGGTTCAGGACCAGCAGCTTCTCGTAGTCGGGGTCGTTGCGGGCGATCCCGGGCTGGGCCAACACCAGTGTGGTCTGTGCGGAGCCGGGTTTGTCGACCACCACCATCCGGTCCGCGGTCGGGGTCGGCGTGCCGGGGCGGGTGGTGTCGGCTCCGGTGCCGGTCCAGCTGCCGAAGGCGTCCTCGGCGAGCTTGCGGGCTTGGTCGACGGTGAGGTCGCCGGCCAGCACCAGCGCGCAGTTGCGCGGCGAGAACGCCTGCTGGTGGAACTTCACCAGGTCGTCTCGGCTGATCGCGCGCAACGACTGCACGGTGCCGGAGGCGGGATGGCCGTACGGATGGTTCGCGCCGAACACCGCACGCCGCATCACCTTGTCCGCGATCGCGTCGGGGTTGTCGGTGTCCTGCTGCAGCGACACCAGCTGTTCCCGGCGGATCCGCTCGACCTCCGAGGGTGGGAAGGCCGGCGCCCGCACCACGTCGGACATCACGGCCATCACCTGGCCCAGCTGGGGGGTGAGCGCCGCGACGCTGACCGTGCTGCCGTCGTCGCTGACCCCGGGGCTGAGTTTGGCGCCGAGCGCGTCCATCTCGCGGGCGATGCCCAGTGCGTCTCGGGTCTGGGTGCCTTCGTCGAGCATCCCGACCGAGAAACCGGCCAGCCCGGGCTGCCCGGGTGGGTCGGCCGCCGCGCCCGATCGGGAGTTCAGTGTGGCGACGGCCAGCGGTAGGGCGTGCGACTCCATGAGGTAGACCGGCAGTCCGTTGGCCAGCTCGAAGCGCTGCGCGCTGGGCAGCGCGGCGGTGACCGCCGGGCCTGGCTGGGGCACCGTGTTGCGCCACGGCTCGGCGGACGGCGGCTGGGGAGTGGTGTCCGCCGGGGGCGCCGGCGGGGTCGGCGGCTCGGGGGTGAGCACCTTCGGGCCCGGCACGGTGTAGATGACCAGCCGCCGGTCGTTCGGCAGCTGCTCGACGGCGAACTTCTTGACGGCGTCGGCCTGCACATCGGCGTAGCGCTTCAGGTCCTTGTCCAGGTATCCGGGGTCGCCGAGGTACTGGTTGTACTGGTTGAACAGGTCAGCGACCCCGCCTGGGTCCTCCAGGCCGAACAACGTGCCGGAGCGGATGGCGGTCTTGGCCGCGGCCAGCTCCTCGGGCTTCGGCCCGTCCGTCTTGAGCGCGTCCAGCTCGTGCTGGATCGCCGCCTCCAGCTCCTGCGCACTGTGCCCGGGTCTGGCGGTGGCCTGGATCTCGTACACCGATCCGAGCGAAAGCGACTGCTGGTAGGCCGAGACGTCCTGGGCGATCCCGGAGCCGTGCACCAGCGACTCGTAGAGCCGGCTGGCCTTGCCGCCACCGAGCAGGTGGGCGCTCACGTCGGCCTCGGCGTCGCCGGGGGCGTAGAACGGTGGGGTCAGCCAGGCCATGGTGACCTTGGGCAGCTGCACCGTGTCGGTGAGGGTGAGTCGCTTCTCAGCTGTCAGCGGAGGCGTGGAGACCTGCGGTTTGGGCACGTCGGCGCCGCGACGGATGCTGCCGAAGTACTTCTCGATCATCGCCTTGGTCGCGGCGATGTCGATGCCCCCGACGATCGCCAGGCTGGCGTTGTTGGGCACGTAGTACTGCTTGAAGAATGCCTGTACATCGGCCAGCCGCGCGGACTGGATGTCGGCGTGCGACCCAATGACATCGGCGAAATAGGGGTGTTGTGGCGGGAAGAGCTGGTGGAACACAGCCTCCTGGGTGAGCGCGTACGGCGGCACGTCGTAGCGTTCACGCCGTTCGTTGCGCACCACGCTCTGCTGGTTGGACAGCTGCGCCTGGTCGAGGGCGTCGAGCAGGAAGCCCATCCGGTCGCTCTCCTGCCACAGGGCCAGCTCCAGCGCGTTCGACGGCACCGTCTCGTGGTAGTTGGTGCGGTCGAAGCTGGTGCTGGCGTTGACGTTGGTGGCACCGGCGGTGGCGAGCAGCTTGTCGAGCTGGCCCTTCGGGATGTGCCCGGAGCCCTGGAACATCATGTGCTCGAACAGGTGGGCGAACCCGGTGCGGCCCTTGACCTCGTTGGCCGGGCCGACGTGGTACCAGAGGTTCACCGCCGCGATCGGCAGCCGGTCGTCCTTGCGCAGGATGACGTTGAGCCCGTTGCCCAGGGTGTACTGCTCGAAGCTGAGCTCAGGGTCTGCACTGCCCCCTGACTCCGCGCTGCCCCCTGACCCGGCGCAGCCGGCCAGTACTGACGCCGCCAGTGCTCCAGCCAGCGCCAGGCAGGTCAGTGACCGCCTCCAGTGGCGCGGCCGTCCAAGCCCGTTCCCGTTGACCATGACTCCACCTCCGGGGGCCATCCTGCCCGGCCGCTGTGTGGTGGCCGTGTGCGGGTGCATCAGGAAGGTTGCCGCTTGCACTCGCCGGGGGAGAGTGCTAAACACGGTACTGGCACTCGGCAGGGTAGAGTGCCAATCAGGTCGGGGCGGTGAGACCGAGCGCAGGGTTGCCGGTCGTCCGTCGCGGGCACCTGCCCGACCGTTCGTGTCATCCCCTACCGGAGGACCACACCGCAATGGCCAAGATGATCGCGTTCGACGAGGAGGCACGCCGCGGGCTAGAGCGCGGCATGAACATCCTCGCCGATGCCGTCAAGGTGACGCTCGGCCCACGGGGTCGCAACGTCGTGCTTGAGAAGAAGTGGGGTGCGCCGACGATCACCAACGACGGCGTCTCCATCGCGAAGGAGATCGAGCTGGAGGACCCGTGGGAGAAGATCGGGGCCGAGCTCGTCAAGGAAGTCGCCAAGAAGACCGACGACATCGCCGGTGACGGCACCACCACGGCGACCGTGCTGGCTCAGGCGCTGGTGCGTGAGGGTCTGCGCAACGTCGCCGCCGGTGCCAACCCGATGGCTCTGAAGAAGGGCATCGAAAAGGCCGTCGAGGCCGTCGCCCAGGAGCTGCTGAAGACCGCCAGGGAGGTCGAGACCAAGGAGCAGATCGCGGCCACCGCGTCCATCTCCGCGGCCGACACCCAGATCGGTGAGCTCATCGCCGAGGCGATGGACAAGGTCGGCAAGGAAGGCGTCATCACGGTCGAGGAGTCGCAGACCTTCGGGCTCGAGCTTGAGCTCACCGAGGGCATGCGCTTCGACAAGGGTTACATCTCGCCCTACTTCGTGACCGACGCCGAGCGCATGGAGGCCGAGCTGGAGGACCCTTACATCCTCCTGGTCAGCTCCAAGATCTCGACCGTCAAGGACCTGCTGCCACTGCTGGAGAAGGTCATGCAGGGCGGCAAGCCGCTGGCGATCATCGCCGAGGACGTCGAGGGCGAGGCCCTGGCCACCCTGGTCGTCAACAAGATCCGGGGCACCTTCAAGTCGGTTGCCGTCAAGGCCCCCGGCTTCGGTGACCGCCGCGAGCAGATGCTGGCCGACATGGCCATCCTCACCGGCGGCGAGGTCATCTCGGAGAAGGTCGGCCTCAAGCTGGAGAACGCCGACCTGACACTGCTGGGTCGGGCCCGCAAGGTGGTGGTCACCAAGGACGAGACCACCATCGTCGACGGCACCGGCGACGCCGAGCAGATCGCGGGACGGGTCGCCCAGATCCGCAACGAGATCGACAAGAGCGACTCCGACTACGACCGCGAGAAGCTGCAGGAGCGCCTGGCCAAGCTGGCCGGCGGTGTTGCGGTGATCAAGGCCGGGGCGGCCACCGAGGTGGAGCTCAAGGA
>JALYVZ010000186.1 GCA_030852965.1 Actinomycetota bacterium
TGGTCAGGCCCTTTGTAGACAGAAATCTCACGGCCTGACGCGCCATCGCGCCTGGTCGCAGCCGCGCAGAGCCGCGAAGATCAAGAAACTTCGGCTTAACTGGTAGAGAGCAATGTTCCAACCGGGCGAATGCCCCCGGGTGGCCGATGGCAAGTCGACCCGCACCGCAGGCGCGCTCAGCGCGCTGAGGAGCGGAAGCGACGCGGCAGCCGATCTTGTCGGTTGCATCTGATGCAACTATCCGGCGCAGGATGCCACCGGATCGGGTGCAACATCGTGGCATTCAATGCAACAGCAGGATCTATTGCCTGGTCAGGACGCGCGTGACGAGGCCTCCGCCAACCGACCCTGATCCAGTCCGAACGGCGACGTCGCAGGCAGGAGCGGTTCACGGATCTTGCCGAATGATGCATCAGATGCAATTCCGCTCATTTGCAGCAGTGTCCCCAGCGTGTGCCGGAGTTGGTGGGGGTGAAACGCCGGGATACCGAGCTGTTGGGCGAGGCGGCGGCACACGTGCTGGGCACCGGCGGTGGTCAGGCGGTTGGAGCTGGCGGCCTTGCTCGCCGGTTGGAAGCCGATGAACAGCGCGGGGCAGTGGTCCTCGCGGGCGGTGAGGTAGTCCTCGACCGCCGCCCGGGCTTTCTCGGTGACCTGGACGACGCGCTCGCGGTCGCCCTTGCCGAGCACCCATAGACGCTCGGGTTTCCAGTCGTTGCGGTCCAGCCGCAGGATCTCGGAGATGCGAGCGCCGGTGGACAGCAGCAGCAGGATCAACGCCCGGTCGCGTTTCTGCGCCAGCGTGTCGTTCGGGAGTGTAGTTGAGGTAGGCGCGTTTGTTGGTTAGGTAGGTGGCGCAGGTGTCTTGTTGCCGAGCACTGATTTTGCAGACGACGGCGTCGTTCACGATGCCCACGCATGGTCACGGGCATCGTCGTCATGTTGGCGGCCTGATCGTCACACTGCCGGTTGGCGACGCCAACGGACGTCCGGCAACGCGGGCGGCGGGAGGTGCTGCCGCGCCGCTTCCGCTCCTCGGCGCCCTGGGCGCCTGCGGTGCGGGTCGGCTTGCCCTCGACACCCGGGCTCCAGCATGAAGTGGGTTGGCTTGGTCGGCGAGTTGGTGACGCCGAGGGGCCAGTCGCGAGGCCGGAAGCTGCCCTCAGGTCGTCGTCATCGGGAGCGACGGGGACGTCTGCGTTGGGAGTGCCGTTCAACACTGGGCTCGCCATGGCCTTCAAGCTCATCCAAGCCGCCCAAGTGCGCTGGCGCGCGGTGAACGCACCCCATCTCGTGGCCCTCGTCCGCGCCGGCGCGGTGTTCAAGGCCGGCAGACTCGTCGAACGACCCGAGGAACACTCTCACCACGTAGCCGCCTAAAGATCTTCATCCACAGGTCTTGACAATTGCTCCAACGCCAGGACCTAAGACCACAGCGGCGGGGGCTAGCCAGAAGATATGTCGTCGATCCAAATCCAGCTGTCACAATGCTGGATATGATCAGGCGGAGAGACCGGTTACTCATCAGCGTGGGCCTGGTCTTAGTCGTCGGCGCCGGCGTGGTGTTGGTGGGGGTCTTCCGTCTCCCCGCAGCTGATCGTAATGATGTGGCTGGGTTCTGGGGGTTCGCGCTGGGCGTGGCTGGTGCGGTCGTCTCTTTGTGGGGGTGGCTTCGGCGGGTGTGGCGCCCGATCGATCTCCGGCCTGTGAATACGCTGGCTGATCTGTTGGCCGAAGGAGTGCACGGGCAGTGGCGCAAGGCGGCTACCGAGCGGGTCTTGTTGACACCCCCGCCGATCCCGATCCGATGGTCATTATGTTCGCTGCCGGTGGCTGGGGATCTAACGGCTGCACTTGACGGGCCCTTCACACCGCTGCCGGGGCTGACCGCAGTCACTGAGAGGCAGCTGCGAGATGGTGGGGGGCGCCGTGAGTTGTTTGAGGTGTATGCCGGGCTTGCTTCCGGTCGGGTTGTCGTGGTCGGAGCACCTGGGTCGGGTAAGAGCGGGTCCGCGGTCTTGCTTCTGCTTGACGCCTTGGAGCACCGCGAGCGGGTCAACGATATCGAGCGGGCACGGGTGCCGGTGCCGGTGTTGTTCACCGTGCACGGCTGGGACCCCACTACTTGCTCGGTGCAGGACTGGCTGGCCGCCCATCTCGCCGCGACCTATCCGCTGTTCCAGCGCCGCGGTGGCCAGGCCGAGGCCGCTGCGTTGGTCGCGGCCGGGGCGATCGCGCTGATTTTCGATGGGTTCGACGAGATGGATCAGGCGGCGCGCCCGGCCGCGTTGCAAGCGCTGAGCGATGCCCCCTTCCGTGTGGTGGTGCTCACCCGTAGCCAGGAGATGGTCGACGCTGCCGGAGCTGCATGGCTAGCCGGCGCCGCTGCGCTCCGCCTGCACGACGTCACCGGACCCGAGGGAGCTGAGTACCTGCAACGAGCCCGCACGGGACCGTCGCCGTCTGGGTGGAGCCAGCTGCTCACGCATCTGCGAGAACACCCGGACAGCGTCCTCACTCGCGGGATGTCCACTCCGTTGGCGCTCACTCTGGTCCGTGATACCTATCGGGTTGGCGACGACGTCAGCGAGCTGCTCACCACCAGCAGATGCGGCAGCGCTGACGACCTTGAGCGGCATCTCATCGCCCGCGTCCTGCCCGACGCCTACACCCCCCGACCGGGCCGGCCAAAACCCCGATATAGCCTGCCTCAGGCGACACAGACGCTTTCCTTCATCGCCCGACAGATGAACCACGACGACACCCGGGACCTGGCCTGGTGGCACATCCCCCGATGGGCGCCTACCCTGCCCCGCATCCTTATCAGCATGTTCGCGGGAGGGCTCGCGGGCGGGTTCCTGACAGCGCTTGCGTTTGGAATTTGGGTGCTCTTGTACAATTTCTCGAAAGGATTATCGTGGGACAGCTCGGCGCCCGGGGCCGTGTTTTCGGACATGCAGCTCGGGCTAATCTTCGGATTTGGGATCGGACTCCCATTTGGGTTCAGGTACGGGCGCGGGGACCGTGCTCCTAAGCGGGTAAAGAACTGGCGTGCTATCAACATGCGTTTGGTCCTCGCTACCGGGCTCGTATATGGACTCGTTGGAGGATTCGCGGTCGAGCTCACGCTCACGGGCGTACTGGACCTAATAAATGAGTTCGTGCCCAGTTCCATTTCCACTTCCACGCTTGTGTTCGGGCTCGCGTTCGGGCTCGTTCTCGGGCTCGTGTTTGGGCCCATCGGGGGGATCATCGAAGGAGAGCGGCGTTCTCAGGGCTCGCGAAAGCACTGGCGAAATGGCGGAATTCTCGGGCTCGGGGTCGGGCTGATATGGGTCACGGCTGAGCTCATAAGAGGGGCAGGGCTCTTACCCGTCCTGATAGCAGGACTTCTATTCGGGCTCGGGGGCGGGCTTATGGGCGGTCTTACGGGTGGACTCGTGAGCGGGCTCGCGGGTGGGCTCACGGCAGGTGAGGAGCGCCCTTGGGACCCGCGCGAGAGCTGGCGCAACGATCGAGTGGTCGGGCTCGTGTTCGGACTCGTGGTCGGGCTCGCGGTCGGGCTTGGGGAGGGGATCTCGCATGGGCTCTTCGATTGGGCGCTCGACGGTGTCTCAACAGGGCGCTGGAGCGGAGTCTGGTCTTCGATCGGGAGCGGGTTCAGCGTCGAGCCTCAGACCGGGGTCGCCCTAGGGCTCGTGTGCGGGATCACGTCATCCGTGACCTGGCCGACCGCCCTGGCCTGGTTTCAACTACGGTTTTCCCGTGTTCCGGCCATTGGCTTGATGCCCTTCCTTGAAGACGCCCGAGCCCGCGGCGTCCTGCGCACCGTCGGAGCTGTCTACCAGTTTCGGCATGCGAGTCTGCAAGACCACCTGACCTGACCGGGGAGAGCAGTTCCGTCCAGCCAGTTGTCACTAATTGAACCGTGCTATCCGGAGCCGGGCACGCCCGCTTGACCGTCCTCCTCATCGTCGTCGGCATCCGTTTTCGCCCACATTAGGGCTCCGATCTCGGCAGCGATCGCCGTCACCAGTTCGCGGGGCACGTGCATGTACCGTTTAGCGATGGAGGCGTCTGACCAGCCCATAATGTCCATCACGGCAGGGAGCGGCACCTTGAGCACGAAACTGGTAACCGGCAGTGTTCCAACGGTGCGAATGCCTGCCGCCTGGGTCGGGTCGGGTGGGGGCATTCGTCATGGTTGGTGATTGCGGGCTTGGGAGAGTTGGGCGGCGTAGCGGTTCCAGTCGCCGCCGGCGTCGCGGACCCAGCGGACGGCGGTGGTGGGGTGGAGGTTGAGTAGCTCGGCGAGGACGGCGGCGGGTAGCTGGGCGGCCAGCGAGGTCAGGGCGGCGCGGCGGCCGGGTTGGGCGTGGATGCCCAGCGCGCGCAGGCGCTCGCCGAGCCGGGCGGCGGTGAGTGGGCGGCCGGGCAGCAGACCGGGGAACAGCCAGGTGCTGGTGGTGGGTGTGCCGACGCCGAGGTAGCGGCGCCGGTCGTGGGCCAGCGTGGTCAGCATGGTGGCCAGTGGCTCGGGGATGTGCACATCGTGGTGGCCAAAGCGCAGGAACACCTGGTCGTCCCGGTGGGTGATCTGGTCGGTGGTGATGGTCGTGATCCGGGAGAGTTGTTGGCCATAGAGCAGCAGCAGGCAGCCTGCGACCCGGTCGGTGAGCTCGAGGTCGGTGGTGTGCAACAGTCGGGCGAGCTGGGTCGCGCGATCGTTGTCGCTGGTGGCGACGCCGGGGTTGCGCCCGAGGGTGGGGACGTGCAGCGGTCGGCAGTGGCGGTGCTCGCTGGCCCAGCCAAGGAAGTCACGGACTTGGTAGGTCTGTGGGCCGCCGGCCAGCCAGGCGTCGAGGTCGGCCTGGGTGGCGTCGCGCAGAGTGGTGTGGCGTTGGGCGAGCCAGGCCAGCAACCGGGCGGCGGCGGTGATCTGTTGGTGGGCGTGGCGGGTGTAGGTGCGTGGGCGCGGGTGTTGCTCGGCGTGGCGCCGTAGCCGGCGCAGCACCCGCCAGGTGGCGAAGGCCGCGACCAGGCGGCGATCGGGGTGGTGGTTGATGCCGGCCAGTGTGTCGGCGACGAAGTGTTCGGTGCGTACCAGCGCCTCGTCGCGGGGCGCCAGGACGTGGTTGGTCATCAGGATGTCGCGTAGGTAGTCCGCGGCGCGCCGGTGCGGGTGCGCGTCGAGGGCCTGGTGGGTGGCGGGCAGGCTGCCCGCGGACAGCTCGGCCAGCACCTTCGCGCCGGCGCCCTGGCGCAGCCAGTTCAGCGCGCTGCGGGGTGTGGAGGTGCTCACGATCGCCTCGAAGACCGGGGTGAGTTCGGTGGGGATGCGCTCGGCGCCGGCGCGGAGCAGCTCGGTGGTGCGCCGGCGCAGCGCGCAGGGTGCGCAGCGGGCGCGTTCGTAGAGTTTGTCCTCGATCCCGCAGTCGAGGCAGACATGCCCGGCGAGGTGGCTGGTCGGACCAGGGGTGCAGTCCGCGCAGGTGGTGGCGCCCGGCCCGGGTGGGTCGACCAGCCGGCGGTGCTGCCCGCAGGCAGTGCAGGGGCCGCGGTGGCGCAGCGCAGCGGTGTAGCAGGGGTCACAGACTGGCCCTTCGGGCCAGCGGGCCGCCGGTGGGCGGGGCTGACCGCAGTGCGCGCAGTCGGCCAGGGCCCGCGGGCGGCAGGCTTGACACGTCGGGCGGCCCTTGGCCACGAACGCGCAGGGCCGGCGCCGCCCGCAGCCCACGCAGAGCGCCTGGGTGCCCTGGAAACACCCATCGCAGAGGTCGGGTGCGCCGTCGCGGGCGCGGATCGCGATTCGCCGGACCCGCCCGCAGCGCCCGCATTCGCGCTGAGGTCGGTCTGCGCAGCGGGCACAGACCGGCTGGCCGTCGCCGTCCCGGGAGGCGACCGGTTTGACCACGTCGCAGCGGGCGCAGGCGGTGGCGAGCTGGCGGCGCCGGCACCGCGGACACACCGCAGCGGCATCCGAGCGGGTCAACGGCCGATCCGTGCGCCCGCAGCTCGCGCACGCCGGTGGGGGCAGCACCGACCCGGCGGCGCGCAGCGCCGCGATCAGCCGGCCGATCACCGGTGGCGCACCCACGAACAGGGCGACCGGGTCGGCGGCCAGCGTCGCGGCCAGATGTCGGGTCACCGCGGGGTGAGTGAGCACGGTGTCCAGCGCCGCACCCGCGCGCAGCGCTGGTAGCGCCGGATCGGCCGCCCTCACCGCGGCGAGGATCTGTTCGCGGCGGTCCATCCTTTAGCTCTGCTCAGCCGGTGGGACCACCCGGGCCCGCCGCGGGGTCGGCGGCGGATCGGTCGCCTTGGCCCCAACGGCACTCGGTGTCCGGGTGGCGCGGTAGGGCTCGACCAGGTCCCCGGGCGCGCAGTCCAGGATGTCGCACAACGCGGCCAGGGTGGCCAGCGACAGTCGCTGCGGGGTGCCGGCGACCAGCCGATAGACCTGCTCACGGGACAGGGCCACGCCGCGCTCGGCCAGGCGCGGCACCAGCTCCGAGGTCGCGAACATGCCGTGTTCGGCCATCACCCGACGCAGGTGCCAGTGATAGCTCACCCGTGCGCTCACCGCGCCGTCCCGCCGGTCGTGTCGGTGGCGAAGGCGCGGTGAAGCGCCGCGGCCAGCATCCGGTTCTTCGCATCGGTTCCCACGGTGGTGTAGACCGCGGTGGTCGAGGCCCAGGAGTGCCCGACCTGCTGCTGGACGAACAACGGATCCACCCCGTCTTCGATCAGGTGCGAGACATAGGAATGGCGCAGGCTGTGCACCGACAACTCGGCTGGTAGCCCGGCCGCGGCCCGCCACAACGCGAACCGGTCATCCACCGAGCGGGGCGAGATCCGCCCGCCCCGCTCGGTCAGCCACAGCGCCGGATGCGCCGCCGCGCCGTAACGGGGCCGGACCTCACCCAGGTACTGTTCCAGCGCCTCCACCGCCCAGGGCATCACCGCGGCCACCGCGCGCCGCCGCGGCGGGGACCCGCGCATCGCCTTGCCGAACCGCACCTGACACACCCCCAACCCGCCCAGCGCCGGTGCCGCCGGGTTGGCGGTGAAGTCGGCGACATCGAGCATCGCGACCTCCCGGCGGCGCAGCCCGAACGCATAACACACCTTGAACAAGGTGGCGTCGCGAAACGCCGCCAGCCACCCCTTGCGCCCCGCCGCGACGAGCGCCTCCACCCGGTCATCGGCGGCGTCGAACAACGCCTGCAACTCCGTGCGGGTCAACGGACGGCGCGCCGTCCGGCCCTCATAGTCCGCCACGTGCACCGCGATGTTGTCCGCATGGCAGATCTGCGCCGGCCGCATCCCGAGCTGCTGCTCACACTCGCTCACCCACCCATACCGCGGGTCGCACACGTAGTCCAGAAACGACGCCAACGCCCCCTGATAGGTGCGCACCGTGGAATGCGCCCACCCACCCGAGGCGACCCAGGACTCCAACTGCGCCGGGTTCCAGCCCCACGGCCACCCGCCGGTGAACTCCGTGAACCGGCGCACCGTACGTTCCCGCGACCCGATCATCGACTCGCTCAACCGCCGGGACTGCTGCTGGCACCGCCACCCCGCCAGCATCGCCTCGAACAGCACCGGCTCCGGCCGCAACGGCGTCGCCCCCGTCACCAACGCCAACGCCGCCGACCCCACGACCCGCGTCCCCTCACCCACCAGCGGCCCCCCGCGGACTGACACCAGATGCCACAGTGTGGCGCCAGATGCAACGACATCAGATGACGCATCGTGGCAGCCAATGCAACAACCAGCAATCACCCGCAGGTCAGCCCGCGTGTCACTCCACCCCTCAACCCGCCAACACAGCCAACCCGAAACCGCAGGTCCTGGTCACACGGCAATCACACAAACCGCCGAATGATGCATCAGATGCAATTCCGCCCATTT
>JALYVZ010000187.1 GCA_030852965.1 Actinomycetota bacterium
GTTCCTGGCCGAGGGCGCCCAGGCGGTGCACGCCGCGCTGGCGGCCGCCGCAGAGTGCCGCAACTCCGGGGTCCGGGTGTTCGAACTGTTCGTCACCGAGGCGGCGCTGGATCGGCATCCGGAGCTGCCGGCCGCCGCGGCCACCGTCGGGGCGCCTGTCTCCCTGGTCAGCGAATGCGCGGCGGCCACCCTGTCCGAGACGGTGACCCCGCAGGGGCTGATCGCGGTGTGCGGTCTGCTTGACGTGCCGATCGCCTCGGCGTTGGGGGAGTGTCCCCGGCTGGTCGTGGTGCTCGTCGGGACCGCGGATCCGGGCAACGCGGGCACGGTGATCCGGGTGGCGGACGCCGCCGGCGCGGACGCGGTACTGCTGGCCGGTGACGGCGTCGACCCGCACAACGGCAAGTGCGTGCGGGCCAGCGCCGGCAGCGTGTTCCACCTTCCGTTGGCTCGGACCCGCGAGATCCCGGCCGCGCTCGCCGAGTGTCGACGGGCCGGGTTGCGGCTGTTGGCCGCCACCGCAGGCGGCGAGCTCGACCTGGACGACGCAGCCGAAACAGGTGTACTCGCCGAGCCATGTGCCTGGTTGTTCGGCAATGAGGCGCACGGCTTGCCGGACGCGGTGGCCGAGACGTGCGACCACCGGGTGTCGATTCCGATCCACGGTCGCGCCGAGAGCCTCAACCTCGCCACTGCCGCCGCCGTCTGCGTCTATGCGACCGCCCGCGCCCAGGGGTATGGACAGCGCCCCTGACCTGGGCTCGAGCCTGGGGCCGGCACTGCCCTAGGATTGACGAGGACGGTCCCGCCGTCGCCCGTCCGCTGAAAGAGAGCCGTTCTTCAGATGTCCGCTGTGTTCGACAACTACGACCCCAAGCAGGTCGCCGCGCTCGACCCAGCGGTGCTGGCCCGTGCGGTAGCCGATGCCGGGCAGGCGATCGCCGCCGCCGACGACCTGGCTGCACTGGCGGCGGTGAAGTCCGCGCACCTGGGCGACCGGTCTGCGGTGCTGACCGCGCGCCGGGAGATCGGTGCGCTGCCGCCGGCCGCGAAGGCCGACGCCGGTAAGCGGGTCAACGAGGCCCGGGTGGCCATCCAGACCGCGTTCGACGAGCGCCGGGAGAAGCTGCTCGCCGAGCGGGACGCTCACGTGCTGGCCGAGGAGTCGGTGGACGTCACGCTGCCGTGGCAGCGCGAGCCGCGCGGCGCCCGGCACCCGATCACCCAGATCGCCGAGCGGATCGTGGACGTGTTCGTCGGCATGGGCTACCAGCTGGCCGAGGGCCCGGAGGTCGAGGCCGGCTGGTTCAACTTCGACGCGCTGAACTTCGGCAAGGACCACCCGGCGCGGGCCATGCAGGACACGTTCTACGTGGCTCCTGACGGTTCCGACATCGTGCTGCGCACGCATACCTCGCCGGTGCAGATCCGGGCGCTGCTGGAGCGCCCGCTGCCGGTGTACGTGGTCTGCCCCGGGCGGACGTTCCGCACCGACGAGCTGGACGCCACGCACACCCCGGTGTTCCACCAGGTCGAGGGCCTGGCGGTGGACAAGGGCATCACCATGGCGCACCTCAAGGGCACCCTGGACGCGTTCGCCCGGGCGATGTTCGGGCACGACTCGACCACCCGGCTACGGCCGTCCTACTTCCCGTTCACCGAACCGTCCGCCGAGGTGGACGTCTGGTTCCCGGAGAAGAAGGGCGGCGCGGGCTGGGTCGAGTGGGGCGGCTGCGGGATGGTGAACCCCAACGTGCTGCGGGCCTGCGGGGTGGACACCGACCGGTACACCGGGTTCGCGTTCGGGATGGGCCTGGAGCGCACCCTGCAGTTCCGCAACGGCCTGCCGGACATGCGGGACATGACCGAGGGCGACGTACGGTTCACCAGCGCGTTCGGCATTGATGGCTGAACCCACCGACTCAAGTTTCTGACCAAGGAGCGTTGCAGTGCGGGTATCCCTGTCGTGGCTGGCCGACCAGATCGAGCTGCCCGACGGCACAGGCGCGGCCGACGTCGCCGAGGCGTTCGTCCGGGTCGGCCTGGAGGTCGAGGACATCCACCAGCCGCTGCTGACCGGTCCGCTGGTGGTCGGCAAGGTCGTCGACTTCGAGATGGTGAGCGGGGTGCAGAAGCCGATCCGGTACTGCCGGGTAGACGTCGGCGAGCACGAGCCCCGGGGCGTCATCTGCGGTGCCGGCAACTTCGGCGCCGGTGACCTGGTGGTGGTGGCGCTGCCCGGCGCGGTGCTGCCCGGCGACGTCGAGATCGCCGCACGCAAGACGTACGGGCACATCTCAGACGGGATGATCTGCTCGGTGCGGGAGCTGGGCCTTGGCACCGAGCACGCCGGGATCCTGGTGCTTGGCTCCAACGACCAGTCGGCGGTGGCACCGGGCACCGATGCCCGCGAGATACTGGGGCTGGACGACCCGGTGATCGAGCTGGCGGTCACCCCGGACCGCGGCTACTGCTTCTCGGTGCGCGGTCTGGCCCGTGAGCTGGGGTGCGCACTCGACGCGCACTTCGCCGACCCGGCCGCGGTGGCGCTCCCGCCGGCCACCGAGCCGGCCTGGCCGGTGCGGATCGAGGACGCCGATGGCTGCCAACGGTTCGTAGCCCGGCGGGTGACCGGGGTTGACCCGGCGGCGCCGAGCCCCTGGTGGATGCGGCGGCGGCTGCTGGCCGCCGGGGTGCGGCCGATCTCGCTGGCCGTCGACGTGACCAACTACGTGATGTTCGAGCTCGGTCAGCCGCTGCACGCCTACGACACCGCCACCCTCACCGAGGACATCGTGGTGCGCCGGGCGAACCCGGGGGAGAAGCTGACCACTCTGGACGGGGCGGCCCGCGAGCTGGACCCCGACGACCTGCTCATCACCGACGGCAGCGGCCCGATCGGGCTGGCCGGGGTGATGGGCGGCGCGGCCACCGAGATCTCCGAGCGCACCGATGACGTGCTGCTGGAAGCCGCCAACTTCGAGCCGGCGGTGATCGCCAGGGCGGCTCGGCGGCACAAGTTGCCCAGTGAGGCGTCCCGCCGGTTCGAGCGCGCGGTCGACGCGAGTCTGTGCGCGGCGGCGGCGGAGCGGGCGGCCACGCTGCTCGTCCAGTACGGCGGGGGTGTCATCGCGCCAGGGCGCACCGACGTCGGCCAGCCGCCGACGCCCGCACCGATCGCGCTCCCGCTGGACCTGCCGGACCGGATCGCCGGCGTCCGCTACCAGCGCGGCGCCACCGCCCGCCGACTGGAGCAGGTGGGTTGCCAGGTCGAGCCGCGCGTCTCGGGGGACGGTACGCCGGAGCTGGTGGCCACCCCACCGAGTTGGCGGCCGGACCTGCAGGTCCCGATCGACCTCGTCGAGGAGGTGCTGCGGCTGGAGGGTCTGGACAAGATCCCGTCCGAGCTGCCGTCCGCGCCGGCTGGCCTCGGTCTGACCCTGGCGCAGCGCCGGCGCCGCTCGGTGTCCAGGGCGCTGGCCGAGGCCGGCTACACCGAGGTGCTGCCGTTCCCGTTCGTCGCACCGACGGTGTTCGATGCGCTGGGCTGTGCCCCGGACGACGTCCGCCGCAACACCCTGCGGTTGCTCAACCCGATCGACGCCGAACGCCCGGCGCTGGCCAGCACTCTGCTGCCAGGACTGCTGGACGCCGTGGTGCGGAACATCGCCAGGGGCATGGGTGACGTGGCGCTTTACCACATCGGCCAGGTGGCGCTGCCCGGTACCGAACGGGTGCCGGTGCCCGCCGTCGGGGTGGACCGGCGTCCCACCGCTGACGAGATCGCCAGCCTGGTCTCGGCGTTGCCCGGGCAGCCGGTGCACGTCGGCGTCGCGCTGGCCGGCGCCTGGAAACTCCCCGGCTGGTGGGGCACCGGACGGCCGGTGAGCTGGGCGGACGCCGTCGAGGCCGCGCACGTGGTGGCCGCCGCGGCCGGGGTGTCACTCGAGGTGGTCGCGGCGGACGTGCCGCCGTGGCACCCCGGACGCTGCGCGCGCTTGCTGGCCGGCGGATTCCCCATCGGGCACGCCGGTGAGCTGCACCCGAAGGTGGTCGACGCGTTCGGGTTGCCGCCGCGCACCTGTGTGATGGAGCTGGACCTTGACCTGATCCCGCTCACCGAGCGGCGGCCGGCTCCAGTGGTGTCGCCGTTCCCGCCGGTGCTGCTGGATGTCGCCTTGGTGGTCGCCGACGAACACCCCGCGGCGGCGGTGACGACGGCGCTGCGGGAAGGCGCCGGGCCGCTGCTGGAGGACCTGCGGCTGTTCGACGTCTACACCGGGGTGCAGGTCGGCGAGGGCAAGCGGTCGCTGGCATTCAACATGCGGATGCGCGCGCCAGACCGCACGCTGACGCTGGAGGAGGCCACCGCCGCCCGCGACGCCGCCGTGGCGCTGGCCGCCGACCGGCTTGGCGCGGTGGTCCGGTGTTAGCCCTGGTCTGGAGAACCTACTTCGCCCTACATCCGCTCCGTACATCTACCGTAAGCGGGTGTTCCCTCGACTGGTGTTGATCAATGGCTTGCCGGGGACCGGTAAGTCGACCCTGGCACGGCTGTACGCGGATGGACATTCGTTGACCTTGGCACTCGACATCGACAGCGTGCGTGCGATGTTGGGGTGCTGGTTGGACACCCCAACCGAGGCCGGCCTTGCTGCCCGCGAACTCGCGCTGGCCATGGCTCGCACGCACCTGAGTGCGGGCCGTGACGTGATCATCCCGCAGTTCCTTGGCCGGCTGGAGTTCGTCGTTCAGCTCGAACGACTCAGCGTGCACGCAGGCGCCCGCTTCATCGAGTTGGCGCTGCTCGTGCCCCCCTCAGGAAGCCGCAGAGCGCTTTCAGCGGCGCTCCCAGGACCCTCAGAACGCCACTCACCGCGACGCCAGCGCGTTGCTCGAACGCTTGGGCGGTATCGACCAGTTGCACGTCATGAACAGCCGTCTCGAGGAGGTGCTTGGGCAACGTCCGCGCACTCAGACCGTGCGCCCCACCGAGGGCCAAGTAGACCAGACGTATCAGGCTCTGTGCGCTTGCATCGACTTCGGTGAGACCCTTCGCAGCGCGCCCGTATCGAAGACTACGTAGGGACAGGGGTGTCAGCGGGTAGCGCCGCGTTTCGAGCACCGAGCGCGGTGATCGGATGGCACGATAGGTGCATGGATCCGCCGAATCGGGCCGAGGTGTTCGACGCGCATCAGGTCGCTGTGGCGTATCTGTTCGGTTCGCGCGCTGAGAACACCGCGCACGAGGCGAGCGACCACGACATCGCCGTCCTGTTCGCAGCCGAGGAACCGGCATTCGATGCGACCGTGCGGCTCGCCGCCGACTTGGCCGCCGTGCTGGGCACGGCCGTTGACGTCGTCGATCTGGACCGGGCCGATCTGGAGCTGCGCGGCCGGATCGCTGAGCGCGGCCGACTGTGGTTCAGCGTCGACGAGCCGAGACGGGTGCGGTTCGAAGTAGACGCTCGGCTGCGCTGGATCGAGTTCCGTCCGGTGGTCCAGGAGACGACGGCGTCCTATCTGCGGCGCGTCGCTGCCTCGGGCCTGCGCTGATGGTCGACGACGATCGGGTGCGTCGTCTGTTGGCGATGCTGGAGGGGTACCGGGGCCTGCTCGCCGAGGACGCTCCAGACCGCTACCGGCGTCGCCACCTGGTGCAGACGGCGGCACAGATCTGTATCGACCTGGCCAACCACGTGATCGCCGCCGATGGTCACCGGGTGCCGAAGGACTACGGGGACGCATTCCGGGTGTTGGCCGAGGTAGGTGTCCTCGACAGTGCGCTCGCCGGACGCATGATGTCACTAGCGGGCGCCCGCAATCTGATCGTCCACCTGTACGCCGAAGTAGACGATGACCGGCTGGCAAGCGCGATCAGCGATGGCGGGTTGGACGATCTCAGCGCGTTCGCCGCCCGGATCGCCAGTCTGGCTGAGACCGCCGGGCGAGGTCCGGCTGACGGCTAATCTGGCAGCAGGTCGAAGGATCCGCCTTGCAGTGGGGTGACCGCTCGGAAGTGTCGGTGGTCGAAGGTAAGGATTCGGCGGGTATTCAGCCGGGCCGCCAGAACGATCGTCGCGCAATCAGCCAGTCCCAGGCCAAGGTCCGCGTACTGGCGGTCGAGCCGCACGGCTGTGGCGAAATCAGCCGCGTCGAGACACTCGACGCTGAACCGGCCAGCAGCGAGATCGTCCAGGAACGCCAGTCGGGCCGCTCGACCGATCCGCTGCCCAAGCAGGTAGTCCGCCTCGGCGGTGACCTGGGCTGGGATGACCAGGGCGCCGGCCTCGGCGTGCAGAACCGCGCTCACCGCGTGGCGCATGGGATCCCGGCGGTCAGCAAGAGCGACCAGTGGAGCGGCGTCGACCAGCAGCGTCACGATACCTCCGGGGCTCGGCAGGCCACCTCCGGGGCTCGGCAGGCCACCTCCGGGGCTCGGCAGGCCTGGTCACGTGCCGAAGCCGTCGAGCAGGATCCGCTCGTCGACGTCCGCCACTGATCCTCCTGGACCCTCGCCGATCCCGTCGAGCGCAAAGCTGCGCTCGCTGCGCGGGCGCGGCAGGTAGGCTCGGATCGCCTTGCGCAGCACCTCAGCCTGCGACTCGCCCTCCAGCTCAGCGAGCATCGCAAGGCGACGCGCATCGTCCTCGTCCAGGTACACGCTCGTCTTGCGCATTCACATAGGGTATCACGTAGGGCATCGAAGCCGCGTTCGATGACGCTGAGTTCAGCGTTCGGCGGTTAACTTGCATATTAACCCAACGTCCTGAATAATCATGCGGGTGTTGCGAGTAGCGGTGGCGGGAGCGAGCGGGTACGCGGGGGGCGAGCTGTTGCGGTTGCTGCTCGGCCACCCGGAGGTCGAGATCGGTGCGCTGACCGCCGGTGGCAATGCCGGCAGCCGGCTCGGTGAGCACCAGCCACACCTGCTGCCCCTCGTGGACCGGCAGCTGGTGGAGACCGACCTGGCGACCCTGGCCGGGCACGACGTGGTGTTCCTGGCCCTGCCGCACGGGCACTCCGCAACCCTGGCCGGCCAGCTCGACCAGGACACCGTGGTGATCGACTGCGGCGCGGACCACCGGCTGGTCGACGCCGGCGCCTGGGCCCGCTGGTACGGCGGCGAGCACGCCGGCAGTTGGCCCTACGGCCTGCCCGAGCTGCCCGGCCAGCGGGAGAAGCTGGTCGGCGCTCGCCGGGTGGCGGTTCCGGGCTGCTACCCGACGGTGGCCAGCCTCGCGTTGGCACCCGCGGTCGCCGCCGGCCTGGTCGAGCTTGACGTCGTGGTCACTGCGGTCACTGGCACCTCCGGTGCGGGCAAGGCGGCGAAGCCGCACCTGCTGGGATCCGAGGTGATGGGTGCGGTCAGCGCGTACGGCGTCGGCGGCGCGCATCGGCACACCCCGGAGCTCGTGCAGAACCTGTCCGCCGCCGCCGGCCGTGCGGTGCGCGTAAGCTTCACGCCGCTGCTGGCACCAATGCCGAGGGGCATTCTGGCCAGCTGTACGGCTCGCACCACAGCGGGCGCGGATGAGCTGCGGGCGGCGTACGCCAAGGCCTACGCGGACGAGCCGTTCGTGCACCTGCTGCCCGAGGGCAGGTGGCCGTCCACCTCGATGACCCTGGGCGCGAACACCGTCGTCCTGCAGGTTGTCCTTGATCCGGACAGCCGTCGACTCGTCATCGTGGCCGCCGTGGACAACCTCACCAAAGGAACCGCCGGCGGCGCGGTGCAGTGCATGAACCTCGCCCTCGGACTGCCGGAGACCACCGGCCTGCCACTGACCGGAGTAGCCCCATGACACCCTCTGTGTCAACCCCTGGTTGTGGTTGGCTGGGCTGTGGTCGGGTTCGCGGCGGCCGCGTGTACGGCCCGGCCCCCCACGCGTCAAGGACGCTGCGCGCCCCTGCGG
>JALYVZ010000040.1 GCA_030852965.1 Actinomycetota bacterium
CCAGACGAGCCGCTTCGATATGTCAAACGACTTGTCCTTCGGATTTGACTTGCCCACTCGCGTCCTCCCAGACCACGTCCGGTTGTTCGTGCGACCAAACCACGGATGAGCCAGCCCCTTCGCTCCACACCCATTACAGATGCTTCATCACTACTACGAGCTGGTCCGCCAGCGCGTCCGCATCGGTACTCGACGCCTCACAGTTTCCGCTGCTTGGCGCACTCCCTCTCGCACCCGCCCCCCTTACAGGAGCGAGCACAGTATCGGCACACGCTTTCCCACGTTTCGTGTAGTAGCCGCAGATCAGACTCGCGCCGTCTTCACACCGGACACCGCCTGGCCAATAAACGGGCACCCGCCAGACTCTTCCCGAGGTCATACACATACCCCGGTTTTGATGCCATCTCACTGTTTTTCGACGCTTCCTCAACGGTTCGCTCTCGCTCGCCTTTCTGATCCCCGCCTGACGGCTCCTACGCCGCCTTTTCCCCGATCGCTTCCCACAACGGTCTTCAGCCAATGCAGCATCGAGGTGGCTTGACGCCTCCCCCCGCAGGGCGACGCCGAAGGGCCACAAAACCTTCATCTACTACACAACACTGCCTCAAGAAGGTCTACCTACACACAACCCCTCTCCGCATTCGTGGCACACGTGGATGAGCAGCGTTTCCCCGGGCTGACCGCGTGCGAGACCCGCCGCGAGGTCTACGGCGCCGACCGCCGAGTCGTGCTCACCCACTCCGAGACCCTGCACACCGCCCAAGCACTGGGGCCTCGACCAAACCCTGGCCAAGGCCACCGGGAAACTCTGCGCGCTGGGCGACACCCTGGCCCGGGGCCACACCCGCCGACCCCGCGACAAGGTCGAAACCGAGATCACGAAGATCCTCAACAACTCCTGGGCCACCCGCGTGATCAGCTACCAACTCGCCGGCGATACCCCCGCCGAACACCGCCTGGCCTTCCACCTCGACCAACCCGCCCGCGACGCACTCGAGCAAGAGATCTTCGACAAACGCGTACTGATCACCGACCGCGACGACTGGCCGATCACCGAGGTCGTCGCCGGCTACCACTCCCAGTCCGAGGCCGAGCGTCCGCGAACTACTCGACACCCTCGCCGGCATCCAAGAAACCGTACTGATCTACCCCTCCACCGGCGGACGCCCCAAAGCCCGCCGCATGCTCACCGACACCACCCCCACCCAAGACCACCTCACCCAGATCTTCGACCTGCACCGCTGGGCACCCCACACTTAGGTCATAGGACCAACCAACATCAACAACACCCTGACCAGCCACAACACACCCAAGATCAAGCTAGCCCGGAAACTCCCGCTAGGGTACGAGAGAGGTAGGTGTTCGTGTTGGTCTGCGTATTCCGGAGCTGCTGAGCCGTCCAGGCGAGCCCTCAGTTGCCACCGAGGAGTCCGCCGAGTCCGAGGCCGTCCAGAATCGTGTCGCGCAGGCCGTTCGCCGCGTTTCGCTCCTGGTCCCGGTTTGGCGCGGGCCCCTTGCTGACCACCAGGCTGACCGGTGCGCCGATGGTCAGCTCGGTCCCGGTCGGAGGCGACGTGCCGACCACGGTGCCCACCGGCGCGGTGGGGTGGAAGCGGCGTGTCGTGATGTCCGGGTTGGCGGTGAGGTCGGCCTCACTCAAGAGTCCCGCGGCGGTCCCGACCGGCGCACCGGCCGGGATCAGCGGCACCCGGGGGTGGCCGGTCGAGACCATCAGGGTGACCTCGCTGCCTTTGCCGACCTCGGTGCCCGCCGCCGGGCTCTCGTCGGCGACCAGGCCGGCCGCCACGTTGTCATCGTGTCGTTCGGTGATCAGCGGGATCAGGCCCGCCCCGGTGATCGCGCGCTGGGCGGCCTGATCTTCCAGGCCGACCACGGGCGGGGTGACCACATCGCGGCCGCCACCCAGGGACCAGCCACCCACGCCGGCAAGCACGCCGAGCAGCAGCACCGCGCCGATACCGGCAAGCAGCCACCGGTGGTCCGACCAGTCCCGCGCGGCCAGCCCGTCGACCGGGGCCGGGCCATCGGCCAGCATGGCCGTCGCGGGCTCCGGCGGCCAGTCCATGGCGGTAATCGCGCGGGTGGCGTGTCGGGGCATCGGTGGCACATGCCGGGTTCGGGCATCCAGGTCCGGGATGGGCCGGCCGCCGGCCTTGGTCGGGATCGGTACCGGCACCGTGGGTATCCCGAGTGCGGCGCGGACCCCGCGCACCGCGAACAGCAGTGTCTCGGCGTCCGCCGGCCGGTCTTCGGCGGCCCGCCGGGTGGCCCTGGTGACCAGTCCGTCCAGCTTCGGCGGCAGTCCCGGTACCAGCGTGGACGGGGCCGGTACATCCCTGTTGACGTGTTGGTAGGCCACTGACAGGGCGTGCTCGCCGGTAAACGGCGGTTGCCCGGTGAGCAGCTCGAAGAGCAGCACCCCGGCGGCGTAGACGTCGGTCCGCGGGCCGACGCCCTCACCGAGGACCTGCTCCGGCGAGAGGTAGGCCGGGGTCCCCATGATCACGCCCGAGTTGGTGAGCCCACCCGTGGCGGCGGTGACCAGCCCGAAGTCGGCCACCTTAACCGCCCCGGCGTGGCTGATCAGCACGTTCTCCGGTTTGACGTCACGGTGCGCCAGCCCCTGCTTGTGTGCGGCGGCCAGCGCGCCCAGCACGGGCTCCAACACGGCCAGCGCGTCGGGCACGGTGAGGGCTCCGCGCTCGACCAGCAGGTCGCGCAGGGTGGCCCCGGCGATCAACTCCATCACCAGATAGACCAGCGGTTCCTCGCTGGGCCCGGACTCGCCGTGGTCGTGCACGTCCACCACGCACGGGTGTTTGATACGGGCCATCGCCCGGGCCTCGCGCTCCAGCCGGCCGCGGAAAACCGGATCGGCGGCCAACCGGTTGTCCATCACCTTGATCGCGACCGCCCGGTCCAGCCGGGTGTCCACTCCCCGGTAGACCCGTGACATGCCGCCGACCGCGATCAGCTCACCGACGCGGTACCGCCCCTCGAGCAGCACCCCGGTCAGATCCTGCGCGCCGGCGACCATCACGGTGATGGTACGCGGGGCAGCGGTGGCCAATGGATGGGCCTGGAGCCACGCGCCGGATTTTCGGCCCGACGGCGTGCGCTGATGCGCCAGCCCCCTGCCCTCGAAGGGGCCGCTGTGGCATCGTGTCCGGCGTGAGTAAGACACCCATGGAGTTGGGGGTATCGGGGGTGCTGCCCGACGATGTCCAGGCACTGCCGATCGCTGGCATGGCGGTCCGGCTGAACGTCCCGGTCAGCCGGGTACAGCAACTGATCCGCGACGGTCACCTGCTGGCCACCAAGCGCGACGGTGCGTTTGTGGTGCCGGTCGACTTCGTGGACGGCGTGGCGGTGGTCAAGGGACTGCCCGGCACGGTGACGGTCCTGCGCGACGGTGGGTTCACCGACGAGGAGATCCTGCGCTGGCTGTTCGCCGATGACAGCTCGCTGCCGGGCACCCCGATCACCGCGCTGCGGTCCAACCGCGGCCGGGAGGTCAAACGCCGGGCCCAGGCCATGGCGTTCTGACGGGCGTTCTGAGCACCCGGCCGGCGTAGCCGAGGCCCAGTTCAGGCAGCGCGATCGCCAGCCGACGCCGGGTGGGCACGACGACCCGCCTGCTCAACACGTCGTAGTCGCACCTCTCGATCTGGTCGAGGATGCCGCCGTAGAGGCCGTACGCGGCTCGTACACAGGGTCGCGACCGGGGCGAAAGCAGCTCGATGCCCGGTGCGGCCCGGCGGTACACCGCTCGGGTTCGGCCCACCAGATGGGCCAGTGCCCTTCGCACCCTGGGCTCTCGCTCGCCACTGCGGCGACACCATTGCAGGAGCTCACGGTCCACGCCGAACGCGGCGAGCTCATCGGCCGGCAGGTACACCCGGTCGCGGTCCAGATCCTCACCGACGTCGCGCAGGAAGTTGGTCAACTGGAACGCCACGCCGAGTGCAGCCGCGGTCGGTTCGGCGTCGACCCGGGGCACCGAGGTGCCGAGCACCGGCAGCAACTGCAGCCCGATCACCGCGGCCGAGCCGTGCATGTAGCGCTCCAGCTCGGCGAACGACGGGTAGTCCCGTACCTCTGTGTCCATCCGCATCGAGGCCAGGAACGCTTCGAAGAGGCCCGCGTCCAGCTCGTGGCGCCGGGCGGTGTCGGCGACCGCGACCAGCACCGGCGTGCCCGTGGCCGGCTCGGGTTCGGCGAGCGCGGTGGGCTCAGGTGGAGTCAGCACGGCGGGATCCGGTTGGGCCAGCGCGGTGCGCAGCGCGGCTGCCAACTGGTCCAGCTCGTTGGCGCGCTCGACGGCCGGGCGTGGATCGTCCAAGGCGTCGACGATGTCGTCGGCGTACCGGGCGAATCCGTACAGCGCGTGCACGAACGGCCGCTGGGCTGGGGCGAGCAGCCGGGTGGCCAGGAAGAAGCTGCGGCCGTGCTGGGCGTTGAGCGCCCGGCACCGGGTGTAGGCCGCGCGCAAGGCCGCCCCGGTGATCCCAGCGGCGTCCAGCTCCCGACCCAAGCCGTCACTCATCCCTGTCACTGCACGGCTTGATGGGTCCACTCGCGTGGCGCACGCAGCCGCAGCGGGTCGGGGGAGATGAGGGAGTACGCGGCGACGGCTGCACCGATCATCATCAGTACCAGGTACCCCCAGGCGTACAGCGCCACTTCTCCGGACGGGAATGCGCTGACCATCAGGAAGATCGAGACGAAGATCACCACCGACATCTGTCGGGCGGTCCAAGCCGTGGCAGCGAGCAACGTCAGCCCCCAGGCGTAGTACCAGGGCAGGGTGGCCGGCGACAGCAGCGCGAACAGCAGCAACACCACACCCGCGCGGCGCACCGCGTCGGGCCCGCCGCCCCGGGCGGCGAGCCACTGTTTGGCTGCGATGGCGAAGAACACCAGGATGCCGATGATCCGGGTGACGGTGAAGAACGGGGTTGCCGAGAGCCCGCTCGCAAAGACGTTGACCACGCCGTGCAGCAGTTCGCCGACGCCGGTCGGCAGGGACAGCCAGTTGACGATGTTCGATGGGGCGTTCAACGCCGGCAGCCAGCCCAGGCCGACTCCGGCGGCCACTGACACGCCGGTGAACACCACCAGGAACACGCTGACTCCGGCCGCGCCGGCGCGCAGTATCCGGGACCGTTCGCTACCAGTCAGCCGTGCGGCCCACACCAGCACCAGGAACGGCAGCGCAAAGCCGGCGGTGGCCTTCACCGCCATGGCCAGGGTGGCCAGCGCGATGCCCGCCGCGTGCCGGCGGTTGAGCACCAACAGGCAACCGCTGGCGAGCAGTCCGACCAGCAGCAGGTCATTGTGCGGCCCGCCGATGAGGTGCAGCACCATCACCGGGTTGGCCACCGCCAGCCACAGCGCCACCGGCAGCCGGCCGCCCAGATGCCGCACGAGACCGGGCAGTGCGATGACGAACAGCGCCAACCCGGGCAGCATGGCCAGCCGCATCAGGATGACTCCGGCGATCATGTGCTCGCCGGTGACCGCCGCGACCCCCTTGGCGACCAGGATGAACAGCGGTCCGTACGGCGCCGGGGTGTCGGTCCAGAACCAGTGCACGTTGTGCGCGATCGGCCCGGTCAGACCGCTCGGGCCGCCGCCGTAGGGGTCCAGCCCGCGCAGCGGCATGGTCCCGTAGGCCAGGTAGCTGAACGGGTCGCGGGTGAACAGCGGGGGAGACACCACCATCGGCGCGATCCACGCGAGTGCCGTGCATAGCACCGCGCGGTCGCCGGCGCGGCGGGCCAGCACATCTCGGCCGAGCAGCACCCAGGCCCAGAGCTCCAGCACCAGGCCGAGATAGACGACCAGCACCGCCAGGTCGTAGCCGTGGCCGAACCGGATGGCGATCAGCGGGGTGCCCTCGAGGATCGTGTCCCGGACCAACTTTCCGCCGGCACCCACCCCAGCGGTGGCGATCAGCAGGCTCCCTAGCAACCCGAGCAGCAGTGGCTTGGCGCGCGCTCCGCCGAACAAACCTGACGGTTCGGGCTGCGTGGGCCCCGGCGGCCACGTGGGTTGCTCAGCCGGGATGGGTTGCCGGGCCGTGCTTGGCAGGCCGGCGTCCGGGGTCGGCGTCGGTCGGGCCAGGCCATTCGGCGGGGCCAGTGTGGCGGCATCGGTGGCTGTCGCCGCGGGATCGGTCATCGGCGGGGAGCTCGCCGCGGTGGGCGTCGACAGCTGTGGCTGTGAGGTCATCTCGCGTTCTATGCTCGCACGGCCCCAACCGGCGGTGGGCTCCAGGTCTGCGGTGAGGTTTCGTCTGGTGCGTCAATCGGATCAACGCGCGGCTCCGGCGTCCGACCCGGTGATCCGGGCTGCCGCGAGCCGTCCGGAGATCAGGGTGGGCGGGACCCCCACCCCTGGGGTGGTGCCGCAACCGGCGAGCACCACATTGGACCAGCCCGCAGGCCGGTTGCCTGGTCGGAACGGCCCGGTCTGGGCGAACGTGTGCGCGGCCGAGAAGGGGGTCCCGGCGGCCAACCCGGCAGCCGTCCAGTCATGCGGGGTCACCACCTGGCAGACCTCGGGGTCCCCGTCCAGGACCGGGACACCGCGCCGCTCCAGCACTCCGAGCAGCTCGCTCGTGTAGGCCGCGCCCAGTCGGGGCCAGTCCAGTCTGGCGCGGGTGGTGTTGGGGCACGGGGCCAACAGGTAGCGCAGCTGCCGGTCGGTCGGGGCCAACGACGGGTCCGACACGGTCGGTGTGGTGAGCAGCAGCGACGGGTCGGACATCAGTTCGCCCCGGTGCAGGATCTCCTGGAAGGTGCCGGCCCAGGCCGCCCCGAACGAGATCGTGTGGTGCGCGTCCCCCGCTGTGTCGCCGGCTCGGGACTGCCCGCCGAGGTGGGCCACCACCGCTGACGGTGCCCACCGGATCGGTACCGGCCGGCGGGGCGTGCGCCCCAGCAGCCCGTAGGCCACTGGCAGGTCCGGAGTGAGCACCACGGCGTCGGCGTCCATCCGCCCCAGCTCGCCGTCGACGGTGCGGAAGCGGACCCCCACCGCCCGGTCGCCGCGTCGGACCAACCCGGTGACCCGCACGCCGTAGCGGAACCGGGCACCCGCGCATGCCGCCGCGTCGGCCAGTGCGGTCGGCAGCGCCCGCATGCCGCCGCGTGGGAACCACACCCCGGCGACCGTGTCCATGTAGGCGATCACCCCGTAGGCGGCCAGCGCGTGGTCCGGGGAGAGCCCGGCATACAGCGCCTGGAATGAGAAGATCCGCTGCAGCCGCTCGTCCCGGACGAACGTGCCGATCTTGTGACCCAGCCGACCGAACCCGCCGAGCGCGGCCAGCCGGGCCAGGTCGGGGGTGAGGATGCTGAGCGGTGAGTCCATGTTCGCGCCGATGAATGTGTCGATCTGCACCCGGTACAGCTCGGTGAGCCAGTGCCGCAGTCGCCGGTAGCCGGCCGCGTCCGCCCCGCCGACGCGGTCCGCGATCTCGGCCTCCATGGCATCCGGATCGGTATGCACCTCGATCGTCGAGCCGTCCGCGAAGCGGGCCCGGTAGGCCGGTTCCACCCGGATCAGCTCCAGACGGTCCGCCAACATCTCACCAACCGCGGCCAAGGCCTCCTCGACGAGCTCCGGCATGGTCAGCACGGTCGGCCCGGTGTCCACCCGGTACTCACCGGACGGTCCGCGCAGGTCCAGTCGACCGGCTCGGCCGCCCGGATGCTCCGCCAGCTCCAGTACGGTCACCCGGCGCCCGGCCCCCAGCAGGTGCAGGGCGGCGGACAGCCCGGACAGCCCGGCACCGACCACCAACACGTGGTCGGTGGGTCCCGGCATCGCCCGGCTCATCACGGTGTCATCCGGCTGCCGACATCAACAGCGTCGCCGCGTCGCCGCGTGCGCCAGCTCGGCCAGCCGAGAGTCGGCTGGCGGGACGACGTCGACGGCGGCCAACGCCGCCAACCCCGACTCGGTCAGCCGCTCGATCCGTTGTTCGACCTCGGCGTCCGCGCCGAGCTCCCGCAGCGCCTGCCGCACCCGGTCGACCCCCGCGAGATCCAGCTCCGGGTTGCCGAGAGCGGCGATGAGGACGGCCTCCGCGTCGCTCCGGCCACCTTCACGCGCGGATCGCAGGGCCAGCGCGAGCAACACGGTGCGTTTGCCCTCGCGCAGGTCGTCGCCGGCCGGCTTGCCCGTCACCGCCGGATCGCCGAACACCCCGAGCAGGTCATCGCGCAGCTGGAAGGCGACACCGATGTCGGCACCGAACCGCCGGTAGCCGGCGACCAGTTCCGAGGGTGCACCGGCCAGCTCCGCGCCGAGCTGCAGCGGCCGCTCGACGGTGTACGCGGCGGTCTTGAACCGGTTCACCCGCAGCGCGGCCTCAACGGTCTCGTCCGCGCTGGCCTGGCACCACGAGTCCAGGAACTGCCCACCGAGCATCTCGGTACGCATCGCGGCCCACACCTGGCGCACCCGCAGCGCGGTAACCTCGGTCAGCCCAGACTCGTGCAGCATGTCGTCGGCCCAGGCCAGGGCCAGATCGCCGAGCAGGATCGCGGCGGCGCCCCCGTAGCGTCCCGGCGGCCCGGACCATCCGTGCGCGCGGTGCCGACCGGCGAACTCCAGGTGCACCGTGGGGTGGCCGCGCCGGGTGTCGGAGTCGTCCATCAGGTCGTCGTGCACGAGTGCGGCTGCCTGCACCAGCTCCAGCGCGCTGACCGCATGCAGCACGGCCTGGTTGTCCGGGCTGTCCACCTCGGACGGGTCGCCGCCGGCGCCGCGCCAACCCCACCAGGCGAACGTCGGACGGATGCGCTTGCCGCCGCGCAGCACGAACCGGGTCAGCACGGCGGCTGCGTCGGCGAAGCAGGGGTGCACCGCCTCGGCATCCCTGGCGCGCCGATCAAGGTAGCCGGCGAGGATTTCCTCGACTCGCGCCAGTAGGCGGGCGTCGGGGTCGGGGTCGTCGCCACTGGGCACGGCGTGCGCGGACACGGGGCTGTTCAATCCGATCAAGGGCTCGATCACGGTCTGCGGCCTGCTCGGCGCACCGGTGGGTTCCGGTGGGCCTTGGCCAGCAGGACCGCACCGACCGCGGCCGCCGCGACGATCGCGGCGACCAGCAGCGCCCAGCCTGCCACCGACGGGGCGGCCGGGTCGGGTGAACCGATCACGACGGTGAACTCGCTCACCTGACCTGGGGGGAAGGCCCAGGCGACAGTGCCGTCGTCCGGCTTGCCGTCGGTGTTGATCAGCTCACCGGAGAACGCAACCTTGAGCTGTACGTCGGCCCGGTCGACCGACACCGGGGTGAGATCGATCTGGCCACTCAGAATGACCCGGTTCCCGGCGCGGCGAAGGCTCAGCTGGAACCGCCCCTTCGCGGCGGGGGCCACCGAGGCCAGGGAGTTGAGCTCGGCAAAGCGCAGGCCACCGAACTGCAGCCGGGAGCCCTCGTAGTCGTCCGTAGCGTACGGCGCCACCGAGACCCGTCCGACCAGCGCCGGGGGCAGCACGATCGCCGGGGCCGGGCCGCCCGAGGTGGCGATCACCACCTCGCCCGCCACCGTGTCGTCGCTCTGCACGGCCAATGCGGTGTGCACCCGGGTGCAACCGCCGAGCAGGGTTGCCGTCAACAGCATCAGCAGCGCGAGCGCGGTCGCGCGGCGAGCAGTCCCCCGGCCGCCGGACCCGACGACAATCGGCACCGACACCCCCACATCGTGCCAGTCGCGCCCACCGGCGTCGTGCAGACGGCGAATTTGATCACGTTGGGAGGATCACTGGTGCCTGCCACCGGGCATCGGTGTCGACTGGGCACTAGGACCCTCTCCGGGCCTCGGGGGCATCCTGGGTCGACCGGAGCGGCAGCGGTCGGCCGAGCACCGCGAACGGCCTCGGGTCGCCGATGAAGTGATGTGAGCGCAGCACGTCGACGAACCCGAGCCGGCGGTACAGCCGCCACGCCCGCGCCGGTCGCCGAGGGTCCAGCTCAGGAGTGGACAGCAGCACCGACCGCGCCGGGCAGCCGGTGAGGAGCATCCGCAGCAGCTGCTCACCCAGCCCAGCTCCCTGGGCTTCGGGAAGCACGTGCAGCTCGGTGAGCTCGAAGTAGCCGGTCAGCCAACCCAGCCCGTCCCGATCGACGACCGACAGCCCTCGGCGAACCTCGTCATGCCACCACTGCCCGCTCGCGCCGAGGTAGCCGTAGGCCAGCCCGATCAGCCGGTCATGCCTGTCGATCGCCCCCATCGCGCGCCAGCCTGGACGACGGACGTGCTCGCGCCAGAGCGGGGCCCGCTGACGCACCGTGGCGCGGGGATAGCCCATCGTGGTCACGTAGACGTTGAGAGCCTCGGCCAGCCGGCCCAGAAACACGTCCGACGCCAGGTCGGCGACGGTGATCCGAGGCGGCGCGGTGGTCATGATGCCGGCCGCGAGCTGCCTCGCGCGGTGCCCATGGGCTTATGAGACCACACCGGGCGGATCCAACGGGGGCACTGTGCGACGACTTGACTGCTGGCCGGGAACGCGGTGTACTAGTCATATCGAACATTTGTTCGAAGATGCGATGAGGTGCCGCTCGGCGCCAGGGGAGGTTGGAGGGTACGTGAGCCAGCGAACCAGTGTTACAGCAGCGATCCGCGCACGGGCACGCCGAGCGCAGCGAGGTGGGTACGTGAGCGAGCACCGGGGGACGGCGGCCCCGCGGGGGACGGCGGCCGGCCCGGGGAACGGCAGCCGGCGAAGCCGGCGGGGTGGGAGAAGCCCAGCCGGCGAGGTAGGTAGGCACAGCGAGGTGAGGTCGTGAGTGCACTGTTGCGTCGGTTCGGATCGCGGCCGACTCCGATTCAGGTGCGTTGGCAGGACGGCGAGCCGGTCGAGTTCCAACGGCGTCCCCGCGAGGGTGCCCGGTTCCTGGTCACTGATGTCCGCGAGCGCTGGATTGAGGAGTCGCCCTGGCCCTTTCCGTCCCCCATGCCGGTCGGCGGTGACCGCATGCGTTGTTGGCGGGTGCTGGCCCAGTCCTCGGCCGAGCTGGATCGTCCAGCGGAGGAGTACGTGCTGCGGATGCGGGCGGGCCCCGGAGTCTGGGACCTGGTCCGGGTAGGCGACTAACCGACCGAGTGAGCGGAGGCATGCGATGTCTACGGCTACGACGATCGCGACCATGTCGCCCGTCCCGCGTCCGGGGGGTCTTCGAGCCGGGCCGCCGCCGTCGGCCGCGGCGCAGTCCCTGCTGGTGCAGGCCGAGTCGGGGTTGCGGGAGGCGGAGCTGGCGTTGGATGCTTCTCGGCGGTTCGCCGCCGCCCACCTGGCGGCGCTATGGGCGGGTGCGGCGGTGCTGGCGGAGCGCGCGCAGCCCAGCGGGCGGCCGTCCGGCCGCAGTGTGTGGCAGTTGTTGGCCTCGGTTGCGCCCGAGTTGGGGGAGTGGGCGGCGTTCTTCGCTGCTGGCTCCGCGACCCGGGCCGCCGCCGAGGCAGGTAACACCCGACTGGTCACCGACCGAGCCGCGGATGACCTGGTCCGACAGGCAGGCCAGTTCCTCGAGGTCAGCCGTTCGCTAGTGTGCCCTCGCTGACCAAGGTTCCTCGGTGGCCTGGTGCGGCCGCGTTCGGGTGCGCAGGATCTGCCAGGTCAGATGAACACGCCACGAGCTGGCGCCTGATGTCCCTCGCATTCCTCGATCGTGTGACTTTGAGCACTGGCGTCTGTGACGCCGTTCGCGGCCGGCGGTCCGGGAGCAGTCCGCTCGACAACCCCCGATTACCGGCCGGTCTAGATCGTTGCAGTTCAGCGGGCTGTACGGGTCTCCGGGTGGGGTGGAGGCGGCGTCAACCGCTCCCGGTCGGCGATGTGGTCGGCGTCAGTGAAGGCAGCCCAGCAACTTCGCGGTTCCGTTCCTTGACGTTCAGGTGCCGTATCTTCTGGAGCACTTTTGCGGTCCGGGTAGTCGTCGCTTGCTAGGCCTCGTATCCTCAACAGTAGCGTCCGGGGCCCGGGCGCCCGTCGGGTGATTTCTGGCACGGTTGGCACCCGACGTCAGACCCTGTGCCGGAGGCGAACGAGATGCCACTCTCCGAGCACGAGCAGCGGCTGCTCGACCAGATCGAGCGCGCGCTCATCGCGGAGGATCCGAAGTTTGCGTCGACCGTGCGGGCGGGTCGACCCCGTCCGACTCGTCGACGCCGCATCCAAGGCCTGGTTCTGTTCGTTCTCGGTCTCGTACTGCTGATCGTCGGTGTTGCGCTGTTCCATGATGGGATGGGCTGGCTGGCGCTGAGCCTGGCCGGATTCCTGGCGATGCTGGGCGGCGCAGTACTGGCCGTGACTTCGCTCGGCTCGGGCGACGCCGCGCCGAGCACGAGTGCCGAGCCGGACCGCCGCTTCGGCGGCAAGATGGAGGAGCGTTTCCGCCGCCGCTTTGAACAGGAGTAGCGGGGGCACGTCGCGGTCCACCGGCGGGGCAGTTCAGCCCGCTGGTCCGCGCGTAGGCTCGTCCCGGGGGGTGGCGTGTCGTCTCCCGTTGCCCCGCGCAGTGGCTCGCTCGACCACCGCGACGGACGTGCCGTGCAATCTGGTCAGGAGCGACAGCCGAGGGCGCACCGAGCGTGGCCACAGCCGGTCCGGCAGCCGCAGCGGTGCCGCTCGGCCCAGTCCGGCGGAGGCCTCTCGTAGGGCCTCGACCAGCTCGGCACCAACCACGCAATTGGTCGGCGGGGCGTACCAGCCCCGCTCCACTGCGTCCACCACGGCGCGCACGGCATGTGACGACGGGGCATCGATTCGGTGCGACAGGACCAGTCGGCGGGCCGTCACCCGCACTGTGCTGTTGCCTGGTGGTGGACCGCCCCGGTCCACCGACTCCGCGAGTACCTCTCGCCACGCCGCCGCCGCGCCGGCGGGCCCGCCTCGGCCTGCCAGGATGTGCCGACGGTAACGCGCCACCCGGCGCACGGTGGCCGGCGCGGCGATCATCGCCAGAATCGCGAACGCCACGAGCAGCCCGAGCAGCGCCGCGTCCCGAATGTCTGGCGGTCCGTCTTTCCCGGACGGGTCGGTTCCGCTCCCATCAGCTGCGCCGTCGCTCCCGCCCCCGGCCAGTTGTCCTGCGCCGTTCGGTCCTGTGCCGTTCGGTCCTGTGCCGTTCGGTCCTCCGGCGTCCTGGGGCACGGGACGGGGCGCGCCACCCGATCCCTCGGGCGGGGGCTTCGCCGCCGGGTTTGCACCCTGCCCTCCGGCCGGAGGGGTGAGCCGGTCGGCGGGCGGCACCAACGGGATGTCGGCCAGGTATCCAGGGGTCACGGAGCGGCCGTCGCCAAGCGGTGTCGGGTCGAAGGTCAGCCAGCCGTAGCCGGGGAAGAACGCCTCCACCCAGGCATGAGCGTCCGCCGTCCCGATCGACCGGGCGCCGCCGGTGTCCCGGCCGGAGGTGAATCCGACCGCGACCCGGGACGGCACGCCGACGGTGCGCAGCATGACGGCCATCGCTGAGGCGAACTGCTCGCAGTAGCCGACCTTGCCGCGTTCGAGAAAGTCCACCAACGCATCGCCACTGTTGCCCGGCGCGGTCGTGAGGCTGTAGCGGAAGCCGTTCGCCGGATCCAGGAAGTACCGGTTCAGCGCCGCCGCCTTGGCGAACGGGGTGCGTGCCCGGCCGATCACGACGGCGGTCAGTCGCCCGATCCGGGGGTCGAGGCCCGCGTTGTCCAGGTAGGTGGGGTCCACGTCGATTGTCGGGCGCACGGCGTTGAGTGCCTCGGCGGGCGGGTTGAGCAACACCGCCCGTTCCACCCAGCGCCGCTCGGTGACGGGCCCGGAGGTGTACGCGGTGGCGGTTGTGACGTCGTAATGCCACCGGCCGGGAACCACCCCGGTCACCCCGAGTGGGAGCCCGGCCAGCGGTAGCCACCGATCCCGGTAGCCGACGTTGTCGATCTCGATGGTGGTTGACGGCGCGGCCGGCGGTGTCGCCAGTCCGGTCGGCAGGGTGGCGTCCAGCACGGCGTCGTTGCGGCGGCGCGGAAGCTGCCACCCCTCGCGTGGCACATACTTGCTGAGCGTGAGCGCCCGCAGGTAGGTGGTGCTCGGCAGCCCGTGCACCCGCAGCAGCTCCTTCGGCGTAGGTCCCGCCAGCTGGCCGCGGATCGAGGTGAACGGGTTCAGCCCGAACTGGGTGTCCTGGTTGGCTCCGCCCTCGGGATTGTTGCCGGGAAACCGGCCCTCGGTGCCGACCGCCGAGGCCAGCACTCCGACCAGCAGCGCGACCGCCAGCGCGCACGCGGTGACGGCCAGTCCCACCGTCAGCTCGCTGCCCCGCGCGACCGCTGTCCGCACCCGGTCCAGCCGCCGCAGCGAAATGGCGTCCGGATCGGACGGTCCGTCGGGCGAGATGGCCGGATCTGGTCCGCGGCGGCCCTGGCGACGGCGCTGATCGGTCACCAGCAGCACCGCGAAGCCGGCGGCACCGCACGCCAACGTCCAGTCCGGCAGCGCGTCACGGTCCAGAGTGGTTGAGACGGTGTAGGCGGCCAGCAGCAAGAGACCGCACGCCGCCGGTCCGTACCCGGCCGCCGTGAGCGCGTCCGCCACGATCGCCAGCACGCCGTACGCCAGACAGACCAGCAGCAGCAGTGGCTCGGTGGCGGGCAGTGGCGGGATTCCGGTGTCGATCTGCGCGCCCAACGCGGCGAGCTGCTCGGCCAGGCTGGCCGGACCGGGTAGCACGCCGAGCAGGTCGTGTCGACTGAACAGGACGGTGACCAGCACCAGCACCGCCGCCAGCTGGCCGGACGCAACCGCCCACCAGGGCCGATGTGCCAACCGGACGACGAACCCCACCAACACCACCACTGCGACGCTGAGCGCCGCGCACGCCAGCCACCGCCAACCCTGCAGCGTGTCGGTCAGGGCAGGTGCGCTGGCGAGGACGGCGCCGCCGGCAACCAGCCGGACGCTCCCGTTGCCTCGCTTCATCGCCAGGACCGGTGCACCCGCGGTCCGCTTCATCGCCCGGTCCGCAGCCGGAGTGGCAGCCGCCGGCAGAACTCGTCCCAGACCTCGTCCGGGCCTTGGCTCGGGGTGCCGGCCAGCACGGTCCAGCCGGCCTCCGTGAGCACCTGGGCCGGCGCCTTGATACCGGGGGCGGGACGGTCGGCCGGGGCGGTGGCGCGTGTCGCCTCGGCGCCCCGGTGGGTCCAGGCCGCGACGTCGAGTAGGACGGCATGCGCGTGCCCGCCCGACCAGTTCCGCATCAGCGGGTCGAGCTCGACCGGCTCGACGGCGCCCAGTACCGCGATCAGCTCACCCTCGTCGTGCAGCCCCGGTAGTAGGCCGGGCTGGGTGGTCGGGCGCAGCAGCGCCAGCGTGTCCAGCAGTGCGTCCTGGTCCCGGCCGGTGGCCAGCACCACGCCGTCCTCGCCGACCAGCGTCACCCGGCGCCCCCGGACGATCAGGTGGTGGCACACACTGGCGGCCAGCTCGATCGCCCACTCCAGGCTGGACTGAGCGCCGACGCCGCGATGGGCCTGCGCACGGCGGTCGAGCAGCACAGTCACCCCGCCGTGCCAGGGCCGTTCCTCCAATCGCACCATGAGCTCGTCGTGGCGGGCGGTGGATCGCCAGTGCACGGTGCGCAGCGGGTCGCCCGGCTGGTACACCCGGACCATGGCATCGCGTTCTCCCGGGCCTCTGCGTAGGCCGGTGGACCCCGAGTCGCCCTCGCCTCGGCCCAGCCCGTCCGGCAGCCCGCGCAGTGGGGTGACCCGGGGCAGTACGGTCAGCGCGGTGCGGCCGGCCAGGTCGCGGTCGTATTCGGCCATGCCCAGCGGGTCGCTGAACCGCACGGTCAGTGGCCCGATCAGGTGTCTGCCCCGGACCGCCGGTGTGATCGGGTACCGCAGCGTGGTGGTCGGCTCGGAACGTCGGCGGGACAGCGTGACCGTGAGTCGAGGGGAACAGCCCAGAGCGTCCGGTACCTCGTCGGTGAGCTCCAGCCGACCGCTGCCCAGCCAGGTGGGCAGTCGGGATCCAAGCAGACCGCCGTAGCTCAGCTCCAGCTCGGCCTCGGCCTGGTCGCCGCGGGAGACCCGGGAGGGCAGCACCGTGCGCTGCGCGGTCACCGTTCTTCGGCTGAGCTGAGCCAGCAGCGCCGCGAACAACGGCAGCGCGATCGCGAACGCCCCGATGCGCAGCAGGTCGCGCTCGGCGAGCACCACCGCGCACACCGAACTGGCCACGCCGGCCGCGATGAGGCAGCGACCCAGCGTGCTCAGCCCCACCGGCGCGTCAGACATCAGGACCCGCCTAGTCCCTCGGGCCGGTGTGGCACCGGCAGCCGGGCGACCAGCGCACGTACCAGGTCGGCGGCATTGCGCCGGGCGTTGAGCGACTCCGGGCTGAGCATCAGGCGATGGGCCAGCACTGGCGCGGCGAGCGACTGCAGGTCGTCGGGCACCACGAAGTCCCGACCGGCCAGCGCGGCCTGCGCCCGGGCGGCGCGCACCAGGTGCAGGGTGGCGCGCGGGGACGCTCCCAGCCGGACCTCGGGCATCCGGCGGGTGGCCGACGACAGCTCGACAGCGTAACGGCGCAGCTCAGGGGCCACGTGGACCTCGCGGACGCCGGCCAGGACGGCAGCCATCTCGGGGCCGTCGCAGACCGCGCCGAGGGTGCTGAGCGGGTCGGCGGCGGCGTGCCCATCGATCATGGCCAACTCGGCCGCCGGATCCGGATAGCCCATGCTGATCCGCGCGGTGAACCGATCGCGCTGGGCCTCTGGCAGCGCGTAGGTACCCTCCATCTCCACTGGGTTCTGGGTGGCCACCACCAGGAACGGGTCGCCGAGCGGATAGGTCATCCCGTCGACGGTGACCTGGCGCTCCTCCATGACTTCCAGCAGCGCGGACTGTGTCTTCGGGGAGCCACGGTTGATCTCGTCACCGATCACCACGTTCGCGAAGATCGGCCCGGGCCGGAACTCGAACTCGGTGGTCTCCCGGTTGTAGACCGACACTCCGGTGATGTCGCTGGGCATCAGGTCGGGGGTGAACTGGATTCGGCTCACGGCGCAGTCGATGGAGCGAGCCAGCGCCTTTGCCAGCGTCGTCTTGCCGACCCCTGGCACGTCTTCCACCAGCAGATGACCCTCGGAGAGCAGGGTGACCAGGGCGATGCGGATTGCCTCGGGCTTGCCGACGATCACCCGCTGGACGTTGTCGGTGATGCGGCCGGCGACGGCGGCGAGCTCCGGCACCGGCATCGGCGCGGCTCGGGTGCTCGTCGTGGTCACTCGGGTGCTGGTCGTGGTCATGCGACCTCCTCGGGGGAGCGAGCCCTGGCAGTTTGTCAATCTATTGGTCCAGCATCGGGGGCAGCCGACGGTGATGACTCGATCAGTGTCCCGCACCGCCCCCCACCTTGCCCCACCGTGCACCCGTCGGTGGCCCATGAGTGGGTGGGAAGCGTCGCCGAACGGCGAAGTACCAGGTCAGCTGCCTACAAAGCGGCGCTGAGTCGGCCTCTACGCACGTCAGCGCCGACGTCTCCCCACTTCGCACCACTGGTTTGACCTGGTCGAACAGTCCAATTGTCAGTGTATGCCGAAGGCTGGTGCGTTGACTGTGGCGGAAAGTGGGGTAATGTGGCGACCTGTGGAGCCAAAGGGTGGCTGTCGGCTCGGTGTGGCCGCTGATGGATCGGGGAGGCGAGGCCGATGTTCCTCGGCACCCACACCCCGAGGCTGGACGACAAGGGCCGGCTCACCCTGCCGGCGAAGTACCGCGAAGAGCTGCGAGGGGGCCTGATGATCACTAAGGGGCAGGACCACTGCCTGTACGTGTTCCCACGCGCGGAGTTCGAGCAGCTCGCCCGCAAGGTCGCCGAGGCGCCCTTCACCAACGAGTCGGTGCGGGCGTACCAGCGCTACCTGTTCGCCGGCACCGACGAGCAACACCCCGACTCCCAGGGCCGCATCCCGATCACCGCCGAACTGCGTCGCTACGCCGGGCTGAGCAAGGAGTGCGTGGTCATCGGGGCGGTCAGTCGGCTGGAGATCTGGGACGCCCAGGCCTGGCAGAGCTATCAGGAACGACACGAGGACGAGTACTCACAGGCGCAGAACGAGGTCTTGCCCGGCATGTTCTGACAACCGTGTGGCGAGCGGCATGCCGAGTGGCGAGCCGATGCGGAGGTTCAGGCGTCCCGAGGCCTCCTCTGGAGCTGCTGGTGGCCCTGGCGCACCTTCCCCGGTGCCAGGTCCGCCGGGGGTTCCAGCGGGGACCCCGGGTCGTCCGGTCGTCCGGGCTGTTCAGGGCGCAATGGTCGGGACCCGCTTGCCGGGAGAAGAGTAAGGGGGTGGCCGGTGTCCCAGTCATCGCAGCCGGCTGCCCGGCACGTGCCGGTGCTGCTCGATCGGGTACTGGAGCTGCTCGCCCCGGCGCTGCACGGCGGCCCCCGGGTACTGGTCGACGCCACCGTCGGCCTCGGCGGGCACTCGGCGGCCCTGTTGGCTGCGCACCCGGAGCTGACCCTGGTCGGGCTGGACCGGGACCCGCAGGCGTTGGAGGTGGCGGCTGACCGGCTGGCCGAGCATGCCGACCGGGTGCACCTCGTGCACACGGTCTACGACCGGCTGTCCGAGGTGCTCGACGAGCTCGGCATCCCTCGGGTGCACGGCGTGCTGCTGGATCTGGGGGTGTCCTCGCTGCAGCTCGACGAGACCGAACGGGGTTTCTCCTACTCGCGGGACGCCGAGTTGGACATGCGGATGGACCAGGGTGCCGGTCCCACCGCCGCCGACGTGCTCAACACCTACCCGGTTGATGAGCTGGCCAGGGTGCTCCGGGAGTTCGGCGAGGAGCGGTTCGCGAAGCGGATCGCCGCCGCGGTCGTGCACAGGCGTAGCCGGGAACCATTGCGGACCAGCGACGAGCTGGTGCGCCTGCTCTACGACGCGGTGCCGGCCCCGTCCCGGCGCACCGGGGGCCACCCGGCGAAGCGCACCTTCCAAGCGTTGCGGATCGAGGTCAACGCTGAGTTGGACGCGCTACAGGGGATGCTCCCGGCCGCGCTCGACGCCATCGCGGTGGGTGGGCGGCTCGTCGTGCTGGCGTACCACTCGCTGGAGGACCGGCTGGTCAAGAGGGCACTGGCGGAGGCAGCCAGCTCCGCGACGCCGCCTGGCCTGCCTGTGGAGCTACCGGGCCACGAGCCGCGCTGGCGGCTGCTCACCCGGGGGGCCGAGGTCGCCGGGGAGCAAGAGGTCGCCGAGAACCCACGCGCGGGTTCGGTACGGCTGCGCGCCGGCGAGCGGATCCGGGAGGTCTCGTGAGTTCACCCAGGGGACGGCAGCCGGCGGGGTGGGACGACCACAGCCGGCGGGGTAAGGAAGCACAGCCGAATCGACCAGTAGTGGGGAGCGAGTGCGATGAGTGCGCCGACCGTTGAGCGGACCTGGCAGACCACCCCTCGGGCTCGGGTGCCGGCCCAGCGCGCCAGCTCGGCGGCAATCGGCCGAGCGTACGCCCGGCGGGCCGGTCGGCAGCAGCGGTTGGCCGATCCGACCCAGGATGACGCGGTTGGCCGGCCGCGCTTCGTACTGATGGTGATGGCACTGCTCGGAGCCGGGCTGGTCGCCTCGCTGTGGTTGTCCACCAGCGCGGCGGCCGACTCCTACCGGCTGGACCAGGCCACCCACGCAACCCGTGACCTCTCCGAACGCGGCGAGACACTGCGCACCGAGATCGCCGCCATGCGATCCGCGCCCACGCTGGCGCAGGCGGCCCGGAACCTGGGCATGGTGCCCGTCTCGGACGTCGCCCGGTTGGTGGCCCGGTCGGATGGTTCGGTGGTGATCGTGGGCACGCCGAAGGCCGGGGTGGCTCCCGCGCCCGTGCCGCCGCCGCTCCCGGATCCGGGAGTGGCGCCCAGCGCGGCGCCTGGGGCGGTGCCGGGG
>JALYVZ010000188.1 GCA_030852965.1 Actinomycetota bacterium
GCCGGGGTGACCGCGGTCGATGTGTCAGGGCTCGCGGTCGCCGCGGCCTGGCTCAACAGCCGGCTGCACCGCGCCCCGGTGATGGTGCGACGCGGTGATCTGTTCGGCCCTGTCTCAGGCCGGCGGTTCGGGTTGATCCTGGCCAACCCGCCCTACGTTCCCGCCGAGCTCGCCGCCCTACCCCGGCGCGGGATCTCCCGCTGCTGGGACGGCGGCCTGGACGGCCGGACAGTGATCGACCGCGTCTGTGACGGCGCCGCCGGGCGGCTCACCGACGACGGTGTGCTGCTGATGGTGCACTCCGGGGTGTGCGGCGCCGACGCGACGATCACCCGGCTCGGCGCGGCCGGGATGGAGGCGAGGGTGCTGGACCGGGCGCGGATCCCGTTCGGGCCGGTGATGCGCGCCCGCACGCGGATGCTGGAGCTGCGCGGGCTGGTGGCGCCGGGCCAGACCCTCGAAGAGCTGGTCGTGATCGAGGCCCGCCGTGCCCGCTGATCGGCCCTGTTCTCATCGGCGCGAGATTGTGTTGACCGGCGACGGCCCGCTGCTGGTGTCCGGGCCGGTCGAGGTGGTACTACCCGACGGGCGCCGCGTCAGCTCGGACCGGCCGGTCACCGCGCTGTGCGTGTGTCGGCGCAGCCGCCGCTACCCGTTCTGTGACACCAGCCACCGCACTCGGGTCCGCGCCACCGAGCGGGACGACCCGTGCTGAGCACCTCGGCACCGCGACCGGTCCGTTCCCCGGCGCTACCGGAGGTCAGGGGGCCGCTGTCGGCGGCCGTGCTCGAGCTGCTGCGCGGCTGCACCGCCCTCGACGTCGATCCGGACGGCGCCGATCCATATGGTGATGATCTGCAGCTCGCGCTCTACTGCTGCTACGAGCTGCACTACCGCGGCTTCGCCGGCGTCGACGACGAACTCGAGTGGGACCCCGCGCTACTGGAGCTGCGCCGGGACCTGGAACGGGTGTTCCTGGGTGCGCTGCGGGTCGACGTCGAACCCAGCACCGACGTCGCGGCGGCTGTTGAGGCGTTGCTGGTCGAACCCCTCGGTCCCGAAGTTGACGGGGTGTCGCACCACCTGCGTCGCGGCGGGCAGTTGTGGCAGCTGCGCGAGTACGTGGCGCACCGCTCGATCTATCACCTCAAGGAGGCCGACCCGCAGGCCTGGGTGATCCCCCGCCTGTGTGGGGCGGCGAAGGCCGCGCTGGTCACCGTGGAGCACGACGAGTACGGCGCCGGTGATCCCGACCGGATGCATTCGCGGTTGTTTGCCGAGATGATGCGCGAGCTCGACCTGTCCGACGACTACGGCCACTACCTCGACGCGGTCGGCGGCGCCACGCTGGCCGAGGTCAACCTGATGTCGATGTGCGGGCTGCACCGCGGCCTGCGCGGGGCGCTGGTCGGGCAGTTCGCCGCGGTCGAGCTGACCTCGTCACCGGGATCGCACCGGCTGGTCAAGGCCATGCGCAGGCTCGGCTGTGGACCGGCCGCGATCGGTTTCTACGACGAGCACGTCGAGGCCGACGCGGCACACGAACAGATCATCCGCCGTGGCGTCCTCGATCCGCTGCTCGTCGCGGAACCGGAGCTGGCCGCGGACGTCGTGTTCGGGATCCGGGCCTCCACGATGCTCGGCGAGCGGCTGTCGGAGCTTCTGATGGAGCGTTGGTCACGCGGCCGGTCGAGCCTGCGGCGATCGTTGCCGGACGGCCCGGACACATGACACACGCCGGCGCGGTTGTCGCGGTCGAGGAGGCGTTCTGGGACGACCGCGACGCCGTCGGGGCCTGCCTGCGCGAGCCCGTCGCACGGATCCCGCCGTGGTTCGGCTACGACGAACGCGGCTCGGAGCTGTTCGAGGAGATCACCGAGCTGCCGACCTACTACCTGACCCGGGTGGAGCGCGACCTGCTGCACCGCCACAGCGAGCAGATCGCGGAGCTGATCGACTGCGCGCGGCTGGCCGAGCTGGGCAGCGGCAGCGCCAAGAAGACCCAGCTGCTGCTGGCCGCCTGCCAGCGGCGGCGCTCGACCACCTATCTCCCGATCGACGTCAGCCGAGAGATGCTGCGAAGAAGCGGCGCCGAGCTGCGCACCGCGATCCCCGGCCTGCGGGTCACCGGTCTGTGGGGTCGCTACGAGGCCGGGCTCGCCCGGCTGCGTGAGGCCGCCGATCCCGTCGTCGTCGCGTTCTTCGGCAGCAACCTGGGCAACACGACCCCCACCGAGCGGGACACTTTGCTGGCCGCGATCACCGCCACGCTGCGCGCGGGTGACGGGTTCCTGGTCTCGGTCGACCTGATCAAACCGGCGGCCCAGTTCGACCGCTGCTACAACGATCCGCCCGGGTTCTCGGCGTTCGCCCGGTTCCGGCTCAACCACCTGACCCACCTCAACCGTCGGTTCGGCTCGGCGTTCGACCTCGCCACGTTCGTCCCGACAGCGCGCTACGACCCCGCCGCCGCAGTGGTGGAAGGCCATCTCGTCGCCACCTCAGATCAGCGGGTGCCGGTGCCAGGGCTCGGCCTGACCCTGGCGTTGCGTCAAGGGGAGGTGATCAACGTCGGGTTCTCGGCGAAGTTCGACCGCGATGAGTTCATTGGTGATGTGGGCGCACACGGGCTGGCGCACCAGGCTGAGTGGATCGACCCGGATCAGGCCTACGGGATCTTCCTGTTCCGCCGCTGACCAGGTGAGCGCCGGATACCGTGGGGCACGACCGGCCAGCGCTGCCGCCGGACGGGCTGCTAGTGGTCACCGCCGACCACGGCATGGTCACCGTGCCTCCGGACACGAATGCTCGACTTCGCGTTGCGTCAAGCGCGACTCGATCAGGTCACCTTCCTGCATCCGTGCGCTCGAATCCGCCTTCAGGCGGCACTGGCGAACGACACCTTCTGTCCACCTACGAAACCTGCGACTTGAAGCCGCGCACGATCTACTTTGCCATCCAGCTTCGGGGATGACAGTTACCGACGCGGACAACCCGACTACCCCGACCCGCTACCTCGCGCAACTCGCCGCGCCGTGCCGTTGACGAACTCAGCTGGGCTCTTGAGCAACATCGCGGAGCCAGGTGGCAACCTGACGGACGTAGTCCCGGTACTGCTCGATGGCGAGCGGGATCGCATCGGCCACCTGGGCATAGTCGATGTCCAGATACGCGTGGACCAGCACGTTGCGGGTGCCCACCGACGGGCTGAGGGCGGCCGCGAGCTCGCCGGTGATCATCCCGGCGCGGGCGGCCAGAGTGAACGACTCAGCATAATCGGGAGGTGACTCCCCGAGGACCGCTGCGCTCACGTGGCTATTGATCGAGACCGCGAGATCCACCACCAGCGTCAGGATTCGCTCGGCGCCCAACGTCGGCAGCCAGTCGGAGGTCAACCTGGCCTCGTCGAAGTCGCCAAGCTCGGTCAGCCGACGCAGGAGCAGACGGAGCATCGCGAGCTTGGGCTCGATTGACTGCCAGTCAAGTTTCCGCGGGGTCACTCGGCCATCAGCTCCAGGTTCCGCCACCGCATTGGATCAGTTTCCATCCGCTCGGTGATCGCCGCCATCTGGGCATTGGCCAGTGCTGTGGGCTCGCTCTGGTAGAGCCCGATCGAACCGGCGAGCGCGCGCTCACGGATCACCGGACCGCCCCGGTTCAGGTGCACGAGGTCAACCTGCTCGGTTCCGGTCAACCGGATGAGGTCGACCACGGCCGCGAAGGGGTCGAACGGTGCGCCGAACTCGATGAGCACGCCGATGTCGAGATCCCGGGCCGTCGGCTCCCCACGGGCCGCACTACCGAAGACCGTCAGCACCCGTACGTGGTGCCGCCGGCAGAAGGCGTCAAGCTCGCCCGACTCGGCGGCGATGCGCAGCCGAGCGAGACCTTCAGCTGGACCCACCACAGATACATGATCGCACGCCGGGACGACCAGGCGGCGGCTATTGCGTCAGTGGCGTGACCAGCGCGTCAACCATCGTCGTGAGCAGCCTTCGGCCTTCCTCGGCTCCCGCGCCGGCCGGGTCGCCGAGTACCCCGTTCGCGCTGACCGCCCGCACCGAAGCGGCGCGCATCGCCGACAGCAGCTCGGCCAGCGGCGCGGTGTTGCCGGCCAAGGCCACCGCCAGCCGCACCGTCTCCGGCGCCACCGCGAGCATGATCGATGTTTCGGTGCGCCCAGCGTGCGCGTCCGCGCCGGGGACGGCGCAGCCGTACCAGCGCACGTCCCGGCCCTCGGCGCACAGCAGCTCGACCGCCGCCCGCACCGCGTCCAGGTTGCCGCCGTGCCCGTTGACGAACACTGTCCGCCGCACCCAGCGACCGGCGGAGCGCCCCAGCTCGACGAGCAGCGTGTGCAGCCCGTCGGTGCCGATCGACACCGTGCCGGGGAACGTCTCGTGTTCCCCGGACGCACCAAAGCTGATCGCCGGGGCGACCAGCACGTCCGGTCCGAGCCGGTCAGCGGCGCCGCGTGCGACCGCACAAGCGATGCGGGTGTCGGTGTCCAGCGGCAGGTGTGGGCCGTGCTGCTCGACCGAGCCGACCGGAACCAGCAGCGTGACTCTCGGCAGCCCAGCCAACTCCGGCCAACGCCGTTCTCCGAGGCTCATTGCGCTGGGGACTCTCGGCCCGGAGGTGCTCCGCGAGAGGTGCACTCGAATCGTCTGCACCGGACCCGTTCTGGGTGCACGTTTCTCAAATACCCACCGGTCCGCACTCGCCCGTCAGTCATCGAACCAAAACTGGCCGCCGGCGACCGGTACCCCCGTCAGGTCGGCCAGCGGGCTGGTGCCACAGGCCAGGCCAGGTCGGGGCGACGCGGCGGCGACGCCAGCGAGATCGGCACCGGCTCGGAACGTCGAGCCGGCGCCGACCGTGAGTGGTCGACCCCGGAGCGCGGCAGGGTCAGCTCGGCCGGCCGCGCCGCCAGCGCCTGGTCGGCGTTGCCGAGCACACACTCCGGGTCGGGTCCGTCCAGTGGCAGACCGGTGAAGAACTTGGCCGCCATGCACCCGCCCTGGCAGGCGTCGTAGTGCCCGCAGGAGCGGCAGGCACCGCCGGTCTGGGGCTGGCGTAGCTCGGCGAACAGCTCCGAACTACGCCAGACCTCCTCGAACCCCCCGGGGGAGCGGACGTTCCCGGCAAGGAACTCCTCGTGGATCGCAAACGGACAAGCGTACACATCACCGATCGGGTCGATCAGGCAGACCACCCGCCCGGCGCCGCACAGGTTCAGCCCGGGCAGGGCCTCGCCGTAAGCGGAAAGATGGAAGAACGAGTCGCCGGTCAGCACTGGGTTGTCGGCTGTCGCCGCATTGACAACCAGCCAGTCGTAGAGCTGCCGTTGCTGGGCGGCGGTCGGATGCAGCTTGTCCCAGACGTCCGCGCCGCGACCGGACGGGCGCAGCCGGGTGATCCGCAGCTGGGCGCCGAACTTGTCCGCGATGGCCTTGAACTCGTCGAGCTGGTCGACGTTCTGCGTGGTCATCACAACGCTGATCTTGGGCCGGACGAAGCCGGCGGCGGCGAGGTTCTCCAGCGCCCGGATCGCGGTGTCGTACGAGCCCGGGCCGCGCACGTGGTCGTTGACCGCGGCGGTGGCCCCGTCCAGGGAGATCTGCACGTCGACGTAGTCGGCGCGGGCCAACTGCTCGGCACGTCGAGCGTCCAGTTTGATGCCGTTGGTGGAGAACTTGACCCCGACGCCTGAGTCGATCGAGTAGTCCAGGATCTCCCAGAAGTCCGGCCGCACGGTGGGCTCGCCGCCGCCGATGTTGACGTAGAAGACCTGCATCTTCTGCAGCTCGTCCACCACGGCCCGGCACTCGGCGGGGCTCAGCTCGCGCGGGTCGCGCCGGCCGGACGACGAGAGGCAGTGCACGCAGGCCAGGTTGCAGGCGTAGGTGAGCTCCCAGGTCAGACAGATCGGAGAGCTGAGCCCGTACTGGAAGTGCTCGGTCAGCTTCAAGCCAGCTCCTCATCGATCTCTCGCTCGGACAAGCCTCGCTCGGTGCCGCTTTCTCGCTCGGACAAGCCTCGCTCGGTGATCGTTCCGTTGGCGGCCAGTCCGGCCAGCGCGCGCAGATAAGCCGGACGTTGTGCTTCGTCGACGCCGGCCGCCTCGATGGCCGTGTGCACGTCGTCGTGGCGCTCCAGACCGGTCACCACCTCCACCAGCTCGGGAGTCTTCAGGAACGACAGCTTGCGGGTACCGAAGTGGTAGACCAGCGCGCCGAACGACTCGGGCCGCAACGCCACGCTCGGGCTGCGCTGGTAGGGCAGGGCCGGGTCAAACGACGGACCAGGCTTAGTAGACACCGCACATGCCGTCGATCGAGACCTCTTCGACCAGGCTCTCATCGGCGATCGCTTCCTCGGAGCTCTCAGTGTGCTCGATTGGCGCCATTGGGGCCTCCCCGTCATCATGGGTCACGAACTTCCCGGTGAACGTTAGGGAGTGCCGATGCCTTTCGGCAAGACTCGCCACTCCTCGTGCCCGGCCACCGACCCCAACCGGACAGGTGCCGCACCGTCGGCCACGACGGTTTGGGCTTGTCAGGCCAGTTCGATTCGCTGACCGTCACGATCGACCCACCCGTCCAGTCACCCACCGCGGGCTTGCCGGCGTCGACCCCAGCGTCGGTGAACATCCGCGACCTCGTCGAACAGCCGACGCCGCCCGGCTTGTTGCACGGCGTAAGGCGGGGAGGGAGCCGGTGACTTGATCGTGCGCACGCGTTGCCCGATGAAGGTCGCCGCATCCCGGTTGCCGACGAGCCACCACGGGTGCAACTCGGTGACCGATCGATGATCAGCGGCGGGCGAGTAGCGCTCCGGGCGAATCCGGTTGATCCGCTGTTCGCGGACGGCCATGAACGTCGCCGGTCCGGCCAGCCGCCCGACGGCGCCCACACTGTGTCGGCCAGCACCGCGACGCCGGGAGCCTGGTACGGGTTGGTGAGCGGCAGGACGAGTCGGCCGCCGGCACTGACCTGCTCGATCCACTGATAGGGCACCGCGTCGACGCCCACAGTGGCGAGCACCCGGCGATACGGAGCGGCGGGCGGCCAGCCGAGCAGGCCATCACCGGTAATCAAGGTGACGTCGGCGAAGCGGGCAGCAGTCAGGCGTTGCCGGGCGGCTTCGGCGACCGCCGGATCGACCTCGATGGTGGTCACGTTGTGCGGGCCGACGAGCTCAGCGAGTAGGGCGGCGTTCCAGCCGGTGCCGGTACCGATCTCCAGCACCCGCATCCCCGGCTGTGGGTCGAGTTCGTGGAGCATCTGCGCCACCGCGACCGGTTGGGACGCAGAGGAGGTGACCTCCCGTCCGTTCCCCTCGGCGTCCGGGGATCCATCGTCGACCTGGTGTCCACGGCGCGATCCGCGTAGGCGATGTTCAGCCTCGGTCCGGATCGTCCTCTCGGTGAATGGGCAGAACAACCGGACCACGAATCGGCGGGAACCGCTGATCTCTTCGCCTATGGCACACTTGTGATTGATGATGTCATCACCGCACTGATCTGTCGAGTACCGAGCTGGATCCGTGCAACGGCCCCGGGATGGCGCGCCGCAGGGATCCCAGACCGGGACTACCCCGGTTTGATCCCGAATTTGAGCAGCTCGGCCGGCGGCCGGATCTATCGGGATCTCACGCCTACGGAATGGATTCTCCTGGACGATTTCGAGGTTCTCAGTACCAACTTGATCGTATTCTCGTCGAACCCGACGATCTACCGGCTTTGACGTACACCTGGTACGGACCTTGGCTAATGAGGCTTCGCCTCGGACCGCCGAGGTGGTGGTCGGGTTGGCAGGTGACGTCGCGCCTCGGTGGGGCCAGGCTGGTGGGTTGAGTTGACGCCGACCCGGAGGTGCGCTGTGGCGACCCGTGTG
>JALYVZ010000189.1 GCA_030852965.1 Actinomycetota bacterium
GCTCCGCGCGGCGGCGTGCGGCCGGCGGCGGCGCGCGGGCGGGCGGAACCGGTCAGCCGAAGCGGCCGGAGATGTAGTCCTCCGTCGCGCGCTCCGTTGGGGTGGAGAACATCTTCTCGGTGTCGTCGATCTCTACCAGGCGGCCGGGTTCGCCGGTGGCCTTCAGGTTGAAGAAGCCGGTCTGGTCGCTGACCCGGGCGGCCTGCTGCATGTTGTGCGTGACGATGACGATCGTGTACTGCTTCTTCAGCTCGGCCATCAGGTCCTCGATGGCCAGGGTGGAGATCGGGTCCAGCGCCGAGCACGGCTCGTCCATCAGCAGCACGTCGGGCTGCACGGCGGTGGCCCGCGCGATGCACAGCCGCTGCTGCTGGCCGCCGGACAGGCCGCCGCCGGGCTTCTCGAGGCGGTCCTTGACCTCGTTCCACAGGTTGGCCCCGCGCAGTGAGCGCTCGGCCAGTTCGTCGAGCCGGGCCTTGTCGCGCACCCCCATCAGCTTGAGCCCGGCCACCGCGTTGTCCCGAATGGACATGGTGGGGAACGGGTTCGGCCGCTGGAACACCATGCCGATGGTGCGCCGCACCGACACCGGGTCGACGCTGGGCCCGTAGATGTCCTCGCCGTCGAGCTCCACCCGGCCCTGCACCCTGGCGCCGGGGATCACCTCGTGCATTCGGTTGAGGGTGCGCAGCACGGTGGACTTGCCGCACCCGGACGGGCCGATGAACGCGGTGATGCTGCGCGGCGGGACGCTCAGCGTCACCCCGGCGACGGCCTGGAAAGCGCCGTAGTAGATGTCGACGTCCTTGAGGTCGAGGCGCTTGGCCACTGTCATTCCTCCGCTGGGTACGACTACTACGGGGTACGACTACTACTTGGTACGACTACTACTTGGTCTTGACCGCGAGGAACCGGGACAGCACCGTCGCCAGCACGTTCAACATCGCGATGATCAGGATCAGGGTGACCGCCGCGCCCCAGATCCGGTCGGTGCCGGCGGCGGTCGGGTTGTTGCGCTCGACGTACATCATCAGTGGCAGCGACGCCATGTTGCCGGCGAAGATGTTGGTGTTGATGAACGGCGCGTAGGCCACCAGCAGCAGCACCGGGGCGGTCTCCCCCATCACCCGAGCCAACGCCAGCATGACCCCGGTGAGGATGCCGGACAGCGCGGTGGGGATCACCACCTTGACGATCGTGCGCCACTTCGGCACGCCGAGGGCGTACGCGGCCTCCCGCAGGTCGGTCGGGACGATCTTCAGCAGCTCCTCGGTGGTGCGGACCACCACCGGCACCATCAGCAGCACCAGCGCCAGCGAGACCGCGAACGCGCTGCGCGGCAGGCCCAGGATGGCGATCCACACCGCGTAGACGAACAGCGCCGCCACGATCGAGGGCACCCCGGTGAGGATGTCCACCATGAACGTGGTGACCCGGGCGAGCCGGGAGCGCGCCCCGTACTCCACCAGGTAGATCGCCACCATGATGCCGATCGGCACCGAGAACACCGCGCAGACCAACGCCTGCGCCAGCGTGCCGAAGATCGCGTGGTAGGCGCCGCCGCCCTTGTCGCGGCCGAGCAGACCGGACAGCGACTCGGTGAACCAAGTCGGGCTGACGACCGCGCCCAGACCCTTGCTCAACACCGTGACGACCACCCACACCAGCGGGATCAACGCGACCCCGAAGGCTGCGTACACCAGCACGGTGGCGAGCTGGTTCTTGAGCTTCCGGCCGGCGCTGACCCCGGTGAACGTCGGCGGGCTGGCCGGCGCGTCGATGCGGGTCGTCACGCCTGCGCCCCGCTGCGGGCGATGATGGCGCGGGCGACCGCATTGACCGCGAAGGTCAGCACGAACAGCATCAGACCGGCCGCGATGTAGGCGCCGGTCAACGTCGGGTTGCTGAACTCGTTGGCCGCCAACGCGATCTTCGAGGCGAACGAGGCACCACCGCTGAACAGGCTGCCGCCGAACGCCTTGGGGACGGCGGCCACGATGATGGTCAGCGCGATCGTCTCACCGAGCGCCCGGCCGAGCCCGAGCATGGACGCGCTGACGTAGCCACTGCGGCCGAACGGCAGCACCGCGTTGGTGATGACCTCCCAGCGGGTGGCCCCCAGCGCCAGCGCACCCTCGATCTGCATCCTCGGGGTCTGCGAGAACACCTCACGGCTGACCGCCGTGATGATCGGCAGGATCATCACAGCCAACACAATTCCGGCGGTGAATATGGTGCCGCCGAGCTCGGTATCAGCCGTGCCCTTGGAGAACAGGAAGATGAAGCCGAGGTTGTGCTGCAACCACAACGCGAGTGGGGCGATCACCGGCGCCAGCACCAACAGCCCCCACAGGCCATACACGATGGACGGGACGGCGGCGAGCAGGTAGACCAGGTAGGCGAACGCCCGCGACAACCGGGGCGGGGCGTACTGGGTCAGGAACAGCGCGATGCCCAGTGCCGTGGGCATCGCCAGCACCAGCGCGAACACCGACGCCTCGACGGTGACCAGCAGCAGGTCGAGGATGCCGAAGCGCAGGTCGTTCGGGTCGGAGACCTGGAACTCCCGGCTGGTCAGGAAGTTGGCCTTGTTGTGCAGCAGCGGTGGCAGGGCCTGGATCAGCAGGAACAGTCCGATGGCGCCGATCAGGGCGACCACGAGCACACCGGAACCGACAGCGAGCGCTTTGAAGATTCGATCGCCGCGCTGGGCGACCGTGCCGGTTGCGGCAGCGTCCCCGCCTCCCGGGGCCGATTGGGGTCTTCGTGGATCGGGCACCCGGACGTCCTTCTTCCGTGCCTTCCCTGCCAGTGTCATGCAATGGCCTCCACGGCGGTCATCACCTTGGTCTTGAAGCTGTCCGGCAGCGGCACATAGCCGGCTTCGGACAGCTTGGCCTGGCCGGACGTGACGGCGATCTTCAGGAACGTCTTGAGCGCCTGCGACACGTCGGGCTGGTAGCCCTTCGAGCACACGATCTCGTAGGTGGCCAGGACCAGCGGGTAGGCGCCGGGCGCGCTGGAGGCGTAGATGGAGTTGATGTCGAGCTTCAGGTCGTTGCCCTGACCGGCGACCTTCGCCCCGTCGATCGCCTTCGCGGCGGTCGCGTCGGTCAGCTCAACCGGGCCACTTCCATTGTCGATCTTGGCGATGCTCAGGTTGTTGTCCTTGGCGAAGGACAACTCGGCGTAGGTGATCGCGCCATCGCCCTGTCCGACAGCCTGAGCGACCCCGGCGGACCGCTCTCGGCCCTCGCCGACCCCGCCCAGGAACTTCTTGCCGGCGCCCTTGGTCCAGGCGCCTTTCGAGGAAGCGGTCAGGTACTTCTGGAAGTTGTCCGTGGTGCCCGACTCGTCCGAGCGGAAGATCACCGTGATCGGGGTGGCGGGCAGCTGCGCGCCGGGGTTGAGCGCCGCGATGGCCGGGTCGTTCCAGGTCTTGATCCCACCGCTGAAGATCTTGGCGGCGGTGGGGCCGCTGAGCACCAGCTCGGGTACGCCGCTGAGCTTGTAGGCCAACGCGACCGGGCCGAAGACCAGCGGGATGTTCCAGGCCGGGTTGCCTCCGCAGCGTGCCGCGGCCGGCCCCTCCTCAGCGGGCGCCAACGCCGAGTCGCTGCCGCCGAAGTCGGCCAACCCCGCGGTGAACTGCTTGATGCCGGCACCCGAGCCGGTCGGGTTGTAGGCCACGTTGAAGCCGTCGCAGGCCTGCTGGTAGGCCTGGATGAACACCGCCATCGCATTGTTCTGCGCCGACGACCCCTCACCGGCGAGGGTCGCCTTGCCGCCGCACTTCGCCCCTGGAGCGCCGGGGGCCGAGGGAGCACCCGAGCCACCGCCCGCGGCGCCAGGGTTGCTGCCACAGGCGCTCAGGGCAAGGGCGCTGACGACGGTCGCGACGAGAACGCCACCGGGCCGATTGAGCTTCACGAATGTCCTCCGAGGTGCTTCGGGAGTTCGCTGCGGGAGTTCGCTCCGGGGTGCGGCCCGGGTGGCCGCTTGATCGTGAGAGTAAGTAGAGCCGGTGGACATCACCCCCCGACTTGATAAACGAAATACCCCCAAGCGGTAAACGCAAGGCGAACAAGTCACCGACTGTGCACCGCTTCCCACACTGGTCACTCCAAATTCGAGTGATCGTCACTCGGACGCACGAAACCGCCCCGGCTCTGGAGCGAACGGCACTTCGCGCGTACCCAGCGTGCAAAAGTGCCGTTCGCTCCGGCGGGGAGCGGGGCGGTTGAGGGGGGTGGTTACTTGGGTGGGGCGGGGGGGTGGTGGTGGTGGAGCCGCGCCCGCTTGCGTGAACGGCACCGGCGACGAGGCTACCGAGGCCGGTACCGGGCCGCCGACCGCGGTGCACCTCTTGGGCGCCACCGTGGACGGGGTGTCGGCGGCCCCGCCGCTGCACTGGTAGCTCTGGACGTTGCCCAGCGGGTCGCCGGTGCGCGGGGTCAGCGTGTAGGTGGTGCCCTGCGCGATGAGGCCGGTGGCCTGCATCCCGCCGAACGGCTGACAGTTGGCGACACCGAACCAGGCCGGTCCGCGGCCGTCACGGAGTCGCAGATGTAGGCGGGGGTGGTCGGCGGCGGGGGTGCCGGCGGCTGATCGGCCAGCGCCAACCCCTCGATGATGATGGCCATCGGAGCAACGGCCGAGCCGATGACCAGGATCTTGTGCGAGGTACGCATGTGATTTCGTCCTTCTGCCAGGTCAGGCGGTCAGTTGTTGCCGGGGGGCGACCACCACCGAGACGTTCGCGGCCATCCCGGAGCGGACCTCCGGCGGAGCGTTGTTCAGCAGCACCGTGGCGTAGTACTGGGCGGCACCGTTGGGCCCGGCGATACCGATCGCGGCGATCGAGGTGACGGTGCCGTCGTACTCCTTGCCCGGCAGCGCGTCGAAGGTGACCTTCGACAGCGAGCCCGGCGTGATCTGCACCGCGTCGCCCTCGGGGTAGATGGCCACCACCTGGAACGCGTTCAGGTCGCTGATCTGCATGAACGCGCCACCGGTCGGGTTGGTCGCGGACAGCTGGTTACCGCCGGTGAAGTTCTTCTGGTCGGCGGCGGCCAGCGGACCGACGGTCGGGATCCGCGCCCCGGAGCCGCCGATGGTCGGGGTGGTCGGGGTCAGGTTGTTGCCACCGGCGGTGAACTCACCCGCGGTGCCGGCGGTGCCGGCGACCGTGCCGTCCGACGGCGCGTAGACGAAGGTGTTCTTCACCGCGAGCTGCCCGCTGAACACGGCCGACTGGGCGTTGGCCACGAGCGCCTTCTGCGCCAGGATCTGGTTCGGCCGGTTCACCGCCGCGATGTTGGCGGTGTTCTTCGCGCTGGCCACCGCCTGCAGGGCCGCGCGATGGGTGGACCGCAGCACACCCCGGTTGACCTTGATGTTCTGAGCGGCGTTGGTGAAGGCGGTGCGGTCGGTGAGGTCGGTGAACTTCTTCTGCATGGCGAGCCGCAGCGCGTTGAAGTCCGCGCACACTTCTGCGTGGGCCGGTGGTCTGGGCAGGATTAGGAGGAAACACCGGCCGGACCGGGGCGCCAAAAGGCGGCGGTACCGGTCCGAGGGCCGACGGCCTTGCCGTGCCGTCCTGGTTGCAACCATCGGTGTCCAGCAGCTTCTGGTTCGTTACGATCGCCGCCTGGTCGAACTGGACCAGGCCCTGCAGCCGACGGAAGACCTTCATGTCGGCGTCTTCTCGGATGTCGATGTTCTTCTTGGCCTGGTCGGCGACGTCCTGGTCCCGTCGTAGGTGGTGACGCTCACCGATCCGACGCCATGCACCCGGCGCGCGTTGTCGTCTGGCGTTTACCCAAGCAACCGGCTAGGGAAACGTAGCGCACTGGAGTTGCCTCACGAGATGAATAGGTCTCCGCCGCCGGCGGGCTCAGTGCTGACTCAGTGCAGGTAGGCGACATCGGTGTCCCAGCGGGTGAAACCGAGGTTGCGGTAGACGTTCACGGCGGCGTCGTTGTCCGCCTCCACGTAGAGCATCACCTCGCGCAGCCCGAGCCCGCGCAGGTAGCGCAGCCCGGCCAGGGTCAGCCCGGCGCCGAGGCGGCGACCACGGGCGGCGGGGTCGACACCCAGCACGTACACCTCGCCGATCGGCTCGTGCTGGTGCTCGCCGTGTTGCTCGGCGCCGTGCACCTTCGTCCAGTGGAACCCGAGCAACCGCTCATGTTTCTTGCCGGAGCCGTCCCCGGTGTCTTCTGTGGAGTCTGCGCTGTCTTCTGTGTCTTCCACGGCCAGCAGGAACCCGGCCGGGTCGAACCACGGCTCGGCCTCGCGCAGCTTCAGCTGCTCGACGTCCCAGCCACCCTGCTCCGGGTGCCAGTCGAACGCCGCGTTGTTGACCCGGAGGAACTCCGCCTCGTCCTGGCCGACCACGAACGGGCGCAGCCGTACCCCGGCGGGCAGCTCGGCGGCCCGGGCGGCGGCACTCGGGCCGGCTCCCAGCGGTGCCAGCAGGCTTCGGCGCAACTGCCACAGCGTGCGGACCTGACGGAAGCCCATCTTCTGCGCCAGCCGCACCGCGCCAGGGTGCTCCCCGTGTGCCCACAGCCGCAGCCGGGCACCCTGCTCCCCGCCGCCCTGGCCCTGACCGGCGCTTTCCTGACCGGCGCCTTCCTGACCGGCGCCTTCCTGACCCGCACCTTCCTGACCGGCACCTTCCTGACCGGCACCTTCCAGCAGCACCTGGCCCAGGGTGGCGCTCTCCTGGCCGGCGCGTTCCAGCAGCGCCGTCACCAGTTCGGTGCCGATGCCGCGACCTCGGGCGTCCGGGTGCACAGCCAGTTCGCTGGAACCGCCGGCCACCGGGTCGGTGAGGTCGAGGTGGGCGTACCCGACCAACACCTCCCCCTCTCGGGCCAGCAGGTGCTGGGCCAGCGGGTCGCCGCCCCGGCGCAGGTGCAGGAGCACGTGCTCGGAGACCGGAGCCGTACCGTCAGCGGAGGTGGCGGCATCCAACAGGGCGAGTACCTCGGCGGCGTCGCCCTCGTCCAGCCCGGCACACCAAACCAACGTGGTCACACCCCCACGTTACTGACCGAGCAGCTCAGCTCGCCCGCGCTGGGTTCGGGTCGATATCCGCTCGCAGGCGACGGCGCCGAACGACCTCTCTCCCGGCGACGCGGCGTGAGCGCCGAGACGCGCTTATCACCGAGGCGCGCTTATCACAGAGCCTTCGCCCTTGCGACAAACCTGTCACACGGCTCACGAGACGATCTGGTCAGACTCACGCCCACCCGGGGAGTCTGAAGGAACCAGACCGCGGCAACTCCGCTCAGCTGCGCCAGCTGCGCTGTGCCGGAGCCGGTGCCGCTGCCGCGCGCTCTGGGGTCACTGGGACCGGCTCCACATCGTCGGGCTCGGAGTCGGCGTGGTCCTGGGCGCTCTCGCGGGACGCGCCGAGCCCACCGCGCACCGGGCGGACGAACTTGTAACCCACGTTGCGCACCGTGCCGATGAGCTGCTCGTGCTCCGGGCCGAGCTTGGCGCGCAGCCGCCGCACGTGCACGTCCACCGTGCGGGTACCGCCGAAGAAGTCGTAACCCCAGACCTCCTGCAGCAGCTGCGCCCGGGTGAACACCCGGCCGGCGTGCTGCGCGAGGTACTTGAGCAGCTCGAACTCCTTGTACGTCAGCTCCAGCGCGCGACCCTTGAGCCGTGCGGTGTAAGTCTGCTCGTCGATCACCAGCTCGCCGAGCACCAGCGCGCCACTGCTGGCGCCGCTGCCGTCCGAGCCGGGCCGGGCCCGCAGCAACCGCAGCCGGGCGTCGATCTCGGCCGGACCCGCCCCGGGCAGCAGGATGTCGTCCACCGCCCACTCGCCGGACACCGCGACCAGGCCGCCCTCGGTGAGCACGGCCACCACCGGCA
>JALYVZ010000190.1 GCA_030852965.1 Actinomycetota bacterium
GACCGCGGCCGGCTGGGCCCGCCGGCTGGCCGGTGCCGACCGCGAGCAGCTGGCCGCCGAGCTGGCCATGCGCAACGCCGACCAGCTGTTCGCCGTGCTCGGTGAGCTCAAGGGCGGCGCGATGAAGCTCGGCCAGGCGCTGAGCGTGTACGAGGCGTTGATCCCCAACGAGCTGTCCGAGCCGTACCAGCAGGCCCTGATCAAGTTGCAGGCGCAGGCCCCGGCGATGCCCGCCAAGGACGTCGAGCGGGTCATGGCCGAGCAGCTGGGCCGGAGCTGGATGCGGCGGTTCATGGAGTTCGAGACCGATCGGGCCTCGGCGGCCAGCATCGGGCAGGTGCATCGGGCGATCTGGCACGACGGCCGCGAGGTGGCCGTCAAGATCCAGTATCCGGGCGCGGACCAGGCCCTGACCTCCGACCTGCGCACGCTGTCCCGGCTGGCCGGGCTGCTGCAGCGGATCGTGCCGGGCACCGACGTCCGGGCGGTGATCTCCGAGCTGCAGGACCGGATGATCGAGGAGCTGGACTACAGCGCCGAGGCCGACAGCCAGCGGGCCTTCGCCGCCGTGCTGCGCGACGACCCCAAGGTGCGGGTGCCCCGGGTGGTCGCCAGCGCCCCGAAGGTGATCGTCTCGGAGTGGCTGGAGGGCACCCCGCTGTCGGTGTTCGCGCACAAGCCGGCGACCTCCGGTGCCAACCCAGACGACGAGCAGAAGCTCCGCGACTGGGTCGGCTACACGATCATGGAGTTGATGTTCTCCTCGCCGGCCAGGGTCGGGTTGCTGCACGCCGACCCGCATCACGGCAACTTCCGGCTGCTCCCGGACGGCCGGCTCGGAATGATCGACTTCGGCGCGGTGGCCCGGCTGCCCGACGGCATCCCGCGCCCGCTCGGTCAGATCCTGCGGCTGGCCGCCGACGCCCGACCCGACGAGCTGCTGGCACTGCTGCGGGCCGAGGGCTTCGTCGGGCTGCAGGACAAGGTCACCGGTCCGGACGCGCTGAACTACATCGGCGCGCTGGCCGACCCGCTGCGCGAGGACTGCTTCCACTTCAACCGCGCGTTCATGCAGGCCGAGGGTGGCCGGCTCACCGACTTCGGCGGCGCGGACTTCCAGACCGGCCGGGCGCTGAGCCTGCCGCCGCAGTACCTGATGGTGCTGCGCGTGGTGGTCGGCTGGTTCTCCATCCTGTCCCAGATCGACTGCACCGCGGCAGCCCGCGATATCGTCGTGGAGTGGGTGCCCGGCTTCACCGACTACGACTGAGCCGGCCCAGCCGGTAGCGTTGTCCCCGTGCGGACGACCGTGGAACTCGACGATGCGCTGGTCAGCGAGGCGAAGGTGTCCCCGGCACTCTGAGTACCGGTCGTGGCTGACGGAGCGATTGGCCGCGGACGAGGCGTTCGGGGTCTCCGGCCTGGTGCTCAGCGGGTCCTCCGGGTGGCGAACGCCTCGTAGCCGACCAGCTCGCGTTTCTCGCCGAAGACCTGCTGGGCGTCCCGGCACGGTGGTCGGCTACAGTGGCCGGCATGCAGCGTGCGTACTGGTTTAGTCGGCCGGCCCCGGGTGGGCTCGGCGGCGACCGCGTGCGCTGACCTCCCACCCCCGAGCCGGATCACTGAGCCGGCTCGGCGCTCGTGGGTTGGGGCGGCTCCCCTGAAAGGACGCCCCTGATGACCGTCACCGACATGCCCCTGTTGGACGGGCGACGCACCGCGCACATCAGCCCGCTGATCCCTCCGTCGCTGCTGCGCGCCGAGCACCCGCTGAGCGCGGCCGGCGCGGACCGGATCCAACGGGCCAGAGCCGAGATCGTCGATGTGCTGGACGGCCGCGACGACCGGCTGCTGGTGGTCGTCGGCCCGTGTTCGATCCACGACCGCGACGCCGCGCTCGACTACGCCGCGCGGCTGGCCGCGGCTGCCGAGCGACTGGCCGGGGAGCTCCTGATCGTGATGCGGGCCTACTTCGAGAAGCCGCGTACCACGCTCGGTTGGAAGGGCCTGATCAACGACCCCGACCTGGACGGCAGCTTCGCGGTGAACAAGGGCCTGCGGCTGGCCAGGGGACTGCTGCTGGAGATCACCGAGCTGGGGCTGCCGGTGGGCTGCGAGTTCCTGGACCCGATCACCCCGCAGTTCCTGGCCGACGTGGTCAGCTGGGGCTCGATCGGAGCTCGGACGGCGGCCAGCCAGGTGCACCGTCAGCTGTGCAGCGCGCTGTCCATGCCGGTCGGGATCAAGAACTCGGTGTCCGGCGACGTCCAGGTGGCGGTGGACGCGGTGCGCGCGTCGGCCGGCGAGCACGTCTTCCCGGGCATCAACGCGGACGGGCTCGCCGCGCTGATCAGCACCACCGGCAACCCGGACTGCCACGTCATCCTGCGCGGCGGGGCCTCCGGACCGAACCACGGCCCGGAGCACGTGACCGACGCGCTGGACCGGATGGGCCGGGCCGGTCTGCCGGAGCGGATCGTGATCGACGCCAGCCACGGCAACAGCGGCAAGGACCCGGTGCGCCAGGCATCCGTCGCTGCTGAGGTCGCAAACCGGATCGGCGGCGATGAGCGCGGGATCGTCGGGGTGATGTTGGAAAGCTTCCTGGTCGGTGGCCGTCAGGAACTGACCCTCGGCCACAGCGACGAGCTCACCCGGGGCCAGAGCATCACCGACGCCTGTCTGGACTGGCCGACAACCGTCGAGCTGCTCGACGGCCTCGCCTCTGGAGTAGCTGCCCGCCGATAGCCGCCCGTGTTCAGCTCAACGAGCGCGTACACGCGCTGATGGATGGCCTGACCCCGGCGATGAGCATCAGCGACGCCGGCGCGTTTCTGGACTTCCTGCTCGCGCGCCCCCGAGGTGTCCGGGCGGCAGGTCGGGATCACCGGGTACCGCATGGGCGGCCGGATCTCGCTGACCGTGGCCGGACACCACCCCGATCGGGTGGCTGCGGCGGCATCGTTCCACGGCGGGAACCTCGCCGCCGAGGGTGACCCGGACAGCCCGCATCTGTTGGCCAACCAGATCCAGGCGACGGTGTACGTGGCCGCCGCGGCGAACGACGCGACGTTCCCGGCCGACCAGGTCGAACGGCTGGAGAAGGCGCTCACCTCGGCGGGAGTGCGACACACCGTGGAGACCTACCGGCCGCGCACGGCGCTCGCTCCGGACCAGTCACGACTCAGATCGGGGTGACAATCAAGTTCTTGCCACTGGCTTCCGCGAGCATGCGAATGTCGTCGGGGTCGCTGGTCAGTATCTCGTCACCATCAGCCGCTGCAGCCACGACCGACGCGTCCGGGACGTCACGACCGCTGGCATGGCCAAGAAGGGAGCCGATCCGGCGGCATTCAGCCCGGGTCAACTCGATTTCGTCCACTCCACGCAGCAACATCGCCAGTCGCGCCTGCCGCGCCCCGTCCCGCCACACCTGGGCCACCACAGCCGTAGTCGTTCGCACGTCAAGACCGTCACGCTGGGCATGCTCCAAGAAAGCACGGACCGTTCGATCTCCCTTCTCGTACGCCACCAGGGCGCCCGCATCCAACACCAGGGTCACGCGGCACCCGACTTCGCGGCACCCAACACAACGCTTGACCTCGCGCGAGCATCAGCGATCAGACGGGTCGCTTCGTCATCGTCAAGCGCGCCGTCTGCTGCCGCAACGTGATCGAGAGCCGCCCACAACCGACGGCGCCGCACCTGCGCCTCAGCGGCCTCCGACAACCACGACGACACGCTCATGCCTCGTTCCTCGGCCGCCGCCCGGACCGCCACCGCCAACTCCGTGTCCACTGAGATGGACAGTTTCTCCACCGCCATGGCGTGATCCTACCAACTTCGTATCGCGGTAGGAAGATGATGAGGCCGGCCAGCCCCAGCCGCTCCGCGACTTGCCGATCGGGATGTAGTCCACACCGACCGTTGACCTCAAGCCGACTTGAACCGGCAAGCTTGGGCCGCGGCACGGACACCGGGCACCGGGCACCGGGCTCAAGCGGACCCGCTGCACGGCGCCGTTCAATGCAACATAGCGGCCGAGAAAGCCCGAGGTGAGGGTTCCGTCTGAACGGCGCCGCACACCCGTGGGGAAAGGTCCGCACGGGGACGTCACCGTCAGGCAACGCCGACGCGCGCGGCCCAGGCCAGGCAGCCGAGGGCGGCGGTGGAGGTCAACGCGCGCACGCCGTTCCACGCCACCCAGGTGGCCTCGAACGCCGTCCGGGCGCGGGCCGGATCGGCGTCCCCGGCGGCGGCCAGGGCGTCGTTGAGCGGGACGTTGACCGCGGCGGTGATCACGACGGTGGCCAGCGCGCAGCCCAACCCGACGACCGTCCAGACCAGCCCGGCGCCGCCCCGCCCGAGCTGCACGGCCGCCGCGGCCGCCGCCAGCGCAGGCGCGCCGAGGAAGGTGAGCAGGAACCACGGGTTGACGATGGCGACGTTGATCTGTTGCATCGCCGCGGTGAACGTGCGGGCGACGCCGAGGGCCAGCCCGGGCATCACCCCGACGGCGAACCCGTAGTACACCCCCGCCTGCAGGCCGGACGTGATCGCGGCCAGCACCAGGGTGGGCCCGCGCACCAGGTCGGCGAAGGCACTCATCGGTCCCACACTCCGGTCGCGGCGGCCGCCCTTGTGTAGTCGGCGAAGTCGCGGGGCTCCCGTCCGAGCGCGCGCCGCACACCGTCGGCCAGGTGCGAGCTACGGCCGTCCAGCACCGTGCTGGCCACCTCGGTCAGCGCGACCACCAGGTCGTTGGGCAGACCTTCCGCCGTCAGCCCGGCGGCGAACTCCTCGCGGGTGATCTGAACGTAGGCGAGCTCGCGGCCGGCCGCGCGGGAGATCTCGGCGAGGGCCTCGGGGAAGGTCAGCAGCCGAGGGCCGGTGACCTCGTAGATCTCGCCCGCGTGCCCGTCCTCGGTCAGGGCCGTCTCGGTCAGGGCCGTCTCGGTCAGGGCCGTCTCGGTCAGGGCCGTCTCGGTCAGGGCTGCGACCACCACGTCGGCGATGTCGTCGGCATCGACGAACGGCTCGCCGACGTCTTTCCCGGCGGGCATCGCGAGCGTGCCGGCGAGCACCGAGTCGACGAAGAACTTCTCGCTGAAGTCCTGCGCGAAGAACGCCGACCGCACGATCGTCACCTCGACTCCGGCCTCGGCGCCGGCGCCCAGCACGACCTGTTCGGCACGTTGCGCCTCCGGCTCACCCCGCCCGGACAGCAGCACCAACCTGCGCACCCCGCCGGCCACCGCCAGATCGGCGAACCGGCCTACCGCGTCCACCGCTCCGGCCATCACCAGGTCCGGGGCGTACACCAGGTACGCCGCGTCCACGCCGGCCAGTACGGGTGCCCAGGTGGTCTCGTCTTCCCAGTCGAACGGCGGCTCGGCGGAGCGCGAGCCGAGCCGTACCGGCACGTCGCGGGCGAGGAGTCGTTCGGCCACCCGGCGGCCGATGGTGCCGGTCGCACCGAGCACGAGGGTCAGGTTCTGCGGTGTCGTCTTCGTCATGGCTCATAGCCAAGCGCGATCGACCGAGACGAACCATCGTTGAGAGCCTCACATGCATGTTCGTTCGTCTACGGTGATGTCCGTGGACACGTTGGCTGGACTGCTGGACGGGCCGAGGGCCCGGGGTGCGTTTCTGCTGCGTTGCGTGATGGAGCCGCCGTGGTCGATCCGGATCGAGGATCGGGCGCCGCTGAGCCTGACCGCGATGGTGCGCGGCCACGCCTGGGTGCTTCCCGAGCACGGCGACCCGGTGCGGCTCGGCCCAGGCGACGTGGTGATCAACCGAGGGCCGGACCCGTACACCTTCGCCGACGAGCTGGCCACCGCGCCGCAGGCGGTGATCGGCCCCGGCGGGCACTGCTGTACCCCGGACGGCGCCGAGCTCGCCGAGACGATGGGCCTGGGCGTACGGTCTGGCCGCAGTACTTCGGGCGCCGACCCGCCCCGGAGTAGGCGATCCGCCGGCCGCAGCCGGGGATCTTCACCGTCGCCGCCGACCCAGACGCCGCGATGGCAGAGGTCACCGGAGCCCACCGGGAGGCCCGAGGCGCTATTGATGCCGCCGAAGCCGAACGCGACACAGCGTTGGCCACCGCCCGAGAGGCCGAACGCGCCACGCAGGTCCGACGAGGCCGAGCGGGAAGCCGCCCGCGCCCACGGCAGCGTTGAGCAGCTACGCGGGGAACTGGACGCTGCCCGCGAAGGTGGGGAACGTCAGCAGGTTGAGGTGGGGCGGTTGGGCACCGAGCTGGCCACCGCCACCGCGCAACTCGCCGCCGCCCGCGAGCTGCTCAAGACAACCAAGACCCACGCCGCCGAACGGGTCGCCGACCTACGCCGCCAACTCGACCCACCCACCGGAAGAGGTGACTGACCTCAGCGGAAGGTGGGGTTGTTGTGTGGGCGTGTCTTGGTGGTGGTGGGTGGTGATCTCCTCCGGCGTCCTCAGCGCTTTGGCGTCGCTGCTCGGGCATCGGCTGAACCGCCCTAGCAAGCATCTGACAATTATGGTCAGTCGCCAGGGGGGCCGGGGCGGATGCGGCACTCAGATTACCGACTGGATCCACTCAGCCTGGCGTCAATCGTGCACGCCAGCCTATGGCTGCGAGATCTCCCCAGGTGGGGGCCGGGTCGCCGGGACCCGGCGGGTGGCCCGGAGCGAGCCGGTTGCGGGCTTGGATTCGACGGAGCCGAGCGATCCGCCTCGGAGCGCTGAGTGCCGGCGGATTGATCCAACCGGACGTGCCGAGGACGGCGGTGCGCATCGGTCCGTCGAGCTTGCCCGGTGGTACGGGGCTCCGCTATGCAAGCTTAGCGGCCACGACGGGAGTATCCCCAACCGCCGCCACCAAGCAAGAGAACGAGAACGACGACGATCACAATTGTACTCATTCCTTTAGATACCCCTCATAGAAGCTAATCAAACGTAGCTATTCACCTGGGACACCTGGGACATCTGGGATGTAATCGATCTCGCGAGGTGCCTTGCGGCGCGCCGGGTTGATCGCTGGTGTTGGTGGGCCAGAGTGTTGTTGTGTCCGAGGCGCCGACGTATGACCAGTTGTTGGAGCTGGTTGCGGGTGGGGGCTGGAGAGGCTCGTCAGCGAACAGGCCGATCTTGGTGGGGGCCGTCGCAGGTCGAGCTGTACCGCAATGGGGTGTCAGGGGTGGGCTAGAACCAAGGGGGTCTGGAGCGTCGCCATCCGGGGGGTGGCCGATGGGGGTCGTCAGCACTGTGATCGATGATGCCGACCATGTCGAGGAGCTGGCTACGAGTCTGGGCTCGTTCGTCGGGTGACAGATCGTCGCGGCGCAGCAGCTCGTAGTACGGGGTTGAGTAGCAGCGGAGCAGCGGAGCAGCGGTTGGCGCCGAGATGGATCATGGCCGAGCCTCGGCGTGCTCGGTCGCTAATCCCGCCCTCGCGGATGGCCCCACCGAAGTTGCCGTGACCAGCCGTCTGCAAGCCTGGCGATTGTGCCCAGGGAGATATCCGATCCATCCAATTCCACTCAGCTCGCCAACTGGGGGTGTCGGTAAGAACCGGCCCAGGAAGCGCGCTATGGCGTTCAGTTGGCTGAACGCTACTGGTCGTCAGCCCAGAAATGGACCCTCCAAGATCAGGAAACTTGGGACTAGACAACGGCCGCCTTCCGCGGTCTCATGAATAGGGCTGCCGCACCAGATCGGGATCGGTGCCAGCCGGTGGACGCTGTGGATACGGAGGTCGGCGTGGACAGTTCTTCCCTACGGGCCTGGACGGACTGCCTTAACGAGATCAGTACTCGACCCAGCCGCGCTGAACGCATGAGAATGCGCTTCGGGCTCCTAGTCATCGACGCCACCGCCGTGGCCGGTTTCGGCGGCCTCTGGGTAGT
>JALYVZ010000511.1 GCA_030852965.1 Actinomycetota bacterium
CCACCGAAGGCATGAGCAAACCCGAGATCATCCGCTGCCTCAAGCGCTACATCGCCCGCGAGGTCTACACCGCCCTACTCACGGCAAACAATCTTGAACTCGCCGCTTGACATCCATAGGAGCATCCCGCCGAGAAGTCACCGCGGAAGTCCGCCGGGAAGCACGCGCCGCCGGCCCACTGCCTGTCGTCGCCGCGCAGCTCGAGCAACTGCGCACCCCAGCCCTCGGTCGCGACGCGCGCGCGTTCGGTGGCTACCGCTGCCGCCGGCGCGCCGGCGACGTCGCGCAGCACCTGCCACCGAACCGCAGGGTCGGAGTCGAGCAGCCAGTCGATCACATCCATGGCAGGACCGTAGTGCGGTGCCGACGGTCGCCAGCGGCCGTCTCACCTGACGATCGCTTGGCGGGCATCGCGGCCCAACCAGGAGTATCCGAAATTGGTATACTTCTGGGTATGCCGATGACGACGATCAAGGTCGACTCCGCGGTTCGGGACCGGCTGGCCTGCGTGGCCCGCGCGCGGGGCACCACGATGGGCTCACTGCTCGACTCCGAGTCGCGCAGGCTCGAAGCCGACCAGCGCTGGTCCGAGATCGAGGCGGCCTACAGGCGCATGCAACGCGACGACCCTGCCGAGTGGACCGACTACCTGGGCGAGCTAGCCGAAGTGACTGCCGGCGAGCCCGACACCGCGGCCGCACAGGAGTGGCCGGAGTACAACCAGTGAACATCCGCCACGGCCACATCTGGTCGGTGGCGTTGGATCCCACGGTGGCCAACGAGCAGCGCGGTACACGGCCCTGCCTCGTCGTCTCCGGCAACCGGTTCAACGCCCTGCCGATCCGCCAAGCCATCGTCGTCCCGCTGACCACCCGCGAACGCGGCCTCCCGCACCACATCCCTGTCGCCGACGACGGCGGACTCAACCGCCCCAGCTGGGCCATGTGCGAGGCCCTGCGAGCGGTCTCGACCCAACGGTTCGGACGCCAGATAAGCACCGCCACCCACGACACCCTCCACAAGGTCACCGAACAGCTGACCCTCTGGCTGGCAGACGGAGACTGACGTACGGAACCCGATCACCATCCGGACTTACACCGGAAAGCCCCACAATTCGCCGCAGGGGCTCACAGTGACGCGCTGCGGGAGCATGTAGCCCGTCGGCGATGCTCTCCGGCCTCCCTCGATTTATGCTTGGGACGAGAGGGTCTAGCCGAGGGAGCCGCGTGTGAGCGTCGAAGCATCCGACCTGGTCAGTATTCCCCGTGCGGAGCTGGATGGGTTGAGGGCTGAGTTGAGGCGACTGCGACGGGAAGGCGGACGGGGTGTGGCCAAGGAGCGCATTCAGGCCGATCGTGGTCCGGGCGATGATGCGCTGACGTTCACCCGTGAGGAACTTGCCGAGGCGTGGGGAATAGGTGAGTGATCGCCTGGTCCGTTTCCCGGGCTCATCCTGGCAGGAGATCGATGCCCTGCCGCAGCCGCTGCGGTGGACGGTGCAACGCACGATCTTTCATCTGCTGGACGAGCCGGTCTGCGACCCTCGCGGACCGGTTCCCGCACGATGATCCGCTGCCCGGTGCCTACGAGCTGCATCTGCCCGTGGACGACGTGACGATCTGGTACACCGTCACCGAGTACGAGGGCCACGAAATCATCAGCGTGCAGCACGTGAGCCTCGATACCTGACATCTCGCTCTCGCAGCTCGCTGGACGGCTCGTCGTGCTTAAGCGACGGGCTGGGCACCGCCGCCGGAACCACGGGAATCCGGACCGTCGGATGAGGATTGGCTTGCGGACACGGGCCTGGCGTCAGACGCTTTCATTCGGGCAGCATGGCCGGGTGTGATCGGAGCGTGTATGACGAACGAACCAACGCCGTTCGAGGTCCACGAGTCGGGGGCTTGTTCCACGGTACGAAAGCCGATCTGAAGGTGGGAGATCTGCTTGAGCCGGGCCGCCGCACCGACGATCTTCGTGCGGCCGGTGTGCGGTCAGGCCAGACGTTGCTGGTCCACGCGTCATTGAGCTCGCTGGGCTGGGTGTGATCAGCCCCGTGTTTTTCGGACCGCTTGAATTCGGTTAGTCTACGCTGCTTCCTGGCTGTTTGTCCACTCGTTGAGGGCTTCTTGGGGGGTTTTGTAGCCCAGTCCGGAATGAAG
>JALYVZ010000041.1 GCA_030852965.1 Actinomycetota bacterium
GATGGCTCGGCCGCAGGCTGCGCCGGCGGGGCGGCCGCAGGCTGCCTGGCCGCGGGAGGCGGCCGCGCCGACGGATTCGCTCGCAGACGCTCGCTCACCCTGTCGCCTGGCGCGAGCCGCTCACGCCGAATCGATGATCTCCTTCATCAGGGCCGCGGTCTCGCTCGGGGTCTTGCCGACCTTGACACCAGCCGCCTCCAGAGCTTCTTTCTTGGCCTGCGCGGTGCCAGCCGAGCCGGACACGATGGCGCCGGCGTGACCCATCGTCTTGCCCTCCGGCGCGGTGAAGCCGGCGACGTAGCCGACCACCGGCTTGGTCACGTTGGCCTTGACGAAGTCAGCAGCACGCTCCTCGGCGTCACCACCGATCTCACCGATCATCACGATGGCCCGGGTCTCCGGGTCGGCCTCGAATGCGGCCAGCGCGTCGATGTGGGTGGTGCCGATGATCGGGTCGCCGCCGATGCCGATCGCGCTGGAGAAGCCGATCTCGCGCAGCTCGTACATCATCTGGTAGGTCAGAGTGCCGGATTTCGACACCAGCCCGATCGGCCCCGCGCCCGAGATGTCGGCCGGGATGATGCCGGCATTGGACTTGCCGGGGCTGATGATGCCCGGGCAGTTCGGGCCGACAATGCGGGTCCCCGGGGTCCGGGGTGCCCCCGGTGTGTTCGATTCAGTGCCACGCACGCAGGCGTGCGCCCAGAAGTACGCCGAGTCGTGCACCGGGATGCCCTCGGTGATCACCACAGCCAGCGGGATCTGTGCGTCGATGGCCTCGATCACGGCGTCCTTGGCGAACTTCGGCGGCACGAACACCACCGACACGTCCGCGCCGGTCTCCTTCATGGCCTCCTCGACGGTGCCGAACACCGTAAGGTCCCTACCACCGATTGCGACGGTCTGGCCCGCCTTGCGGGCGTTCACGCCGCCCACGATTTTGGTGCCGGCGGCCAGCATCTTGGCGGTGTGCTTGGTCCCCTCAGAGCCGGTGATGCCCTGGACAATGACCTTGCTGTGCTCGTTGAGGAAGATCGACATTTCAGGCCTCCTCGGCAGCGAGCTCGGCAGCCTTGTCGGCCGCGTTGTCCATGGTGTCCACCTGGGTGACCAGGGGGTGGTTCGCCTCGTCGAGGATCCGGCGACCCTCGAGCACATTGTTGCCGTCGAGCCGCACGACCAGCGGCTTGGTCGCGGAGTCGCCCAGCAGCTCGAGCGCGCCAACGATGCCGTTGGCCACCGCATCGCATGCGGTGATGCCGCCGAATACGTTGACGAAGACGCTGCGCACATCGGGGTCACCGAGGACGACGTCCAGCCCGTCAGCCATCACCTGCGCCGAGGCGCCACCGCCGATGTCCAGGAAGTTGGCCGGCTTGACCCCGCCGTGGCGCTCCCCGGCGTAGGCCACCACGTCCAACGTGCTCATCACCAGCCCGGCCCCGTTGCCGATGATGCCGACCTGGCCGTCGTCCAGCTTGACGTAGTTCAGGCCCTTGGCCTTGGCCTTGGCCTCCAGCGGGTTCTCGGTGCGCTCGTCGACCAGGTTGGCGTGCCCGGGGTGGCGGAAGCCGGCATTCTCGTCCAGCGTGACCTTGCCGTCCAGCGCGATGATCTTGTCCTGCGGGTCGCGGACCAGCGGGTTCACCTCGACCAACGTGGCGTCCTCACCGACGAACGTTTCCCACAGCTTGACGATCACATCGGCGGCCTGGTCGGCCACGGCGGCCGGGATCTTGGCCTGGGCGACGATCTCGGCGGCCTTGGCCTTGTCCACCCCGGCGATGGCATCGATCGGAATGCGAGCCAGCGCGTCCGGGCGCTCGACGGCGAGCTGCTCGATCTCCATGCCGCCCTCGGCGCTGGCCATCGCCAGGAAGGTGCGGTTGGAGCGGTCGACCAGGAACGAGAAGTAGTACTCCTCGGCGATGTCGCTGGCCTCGGTGACCAGCACCTGGTGCACGGTGTGGCCCTTGATGTCCAACCCCAGGATGGCCTGCGCCTGCTCCCGAGCCTCCTTGGGGTTATTGGCCAACTTGACGCCGCCGGCCTTGCCGCGGCCACCGGTCTTCACCTGGGCCTTGACCACCACCGCCGAGCCGATCTCGGCAGCCGCGACAGCAGCGTCATCAGCGGTGGTGACGGTGCAGCCCGGCAACACCGGGACGCCGTGTGCGGCAAAGAGATCCTTCGCCTGGTACTCGTACAGGTCCACTGTGCTTCTCTCCGGCCTCTCGCTGCCACTTGGGTCGTCGTGTGCGCCTTCGAGCCCGGCTCGAGCGCGGGTAAGGTACCTCCCGCGAGCCGTGAGCTGCGGGGATGACCTTATCCGGGGCGACCTCGGTCGGCGCGGCGCACCCCGGTGAGCCCTCTCACGTCAACTGCCCGAGCGGCAAGGGCACAAAAAAGCTCAGGCTTCGGCCGGCTCCGCACTGGAGACGTTCGCCCTGACCCACTCGACGATCTCGGTGGTCTTGGCGCCGGGGGTGAAGATCTTGGCAACACCCATCTCGGTGAGCGAGGCGATGTCCTCCTCCGGAATGATCCCGCCACCGAACACCTGGATGTCGCAGGCGTCACGTTCGTCGAGCAGCTCGAGCACCCGTTTGAACAGCGTCATGTGCGCTCCGGACAGAACCGAAAGCCCGACGATGTCGGCGTCCTCCTGCAGCGCGGTCTCCACGATCTGCTCGGGCGTCTGGTGCAGACCGGTGTAGATGACCTCCATGCCAGCGTCGCGCAGCGCCCGGGCCACCACCTTCACGCCACGGTCATGGCCATCCAGGCCGGGTTTGGCCACCACGACCCGAATGCGCTCACTCACGGCGCCACCTTCCTCGTACTCGCCAACACCGGCGCTCGAGAGCTTAGGCGCTCCACGTTGCCATGGGCGCCCGGCGGACCGGCGTGCACCGTGATCGTTGCGGCGACCAGGAGCACCAGGCACAACAGGCTGGCCCACGCCCCTCCGCGAGGCATGCGGGCGCGGCCCGAACGGGATCCGCTACCAGGCGTGGGAGGAGTGACGCCGCTCGTCGCCGATTCGGACCGTTGAACGCGGTCCGTAGCGCACCCGTCACGCTGAGGGTGACCGTTCACTGAGCAGGACCGTTGACCCGACGCCCAAGGATTTGCCTGGGCTGGTCCGGGTGGCTACCTTTCCGGAGTCCAGATCACAGACGGGTCACGCTGGCGGGCCTGTCCTGACCCCGGAACCGACTCCGAATCGGCCACCGGTACAGGTCTCCCCATCCCGCCAGCCGGCTCGTCCTGAGTGCAAAAGGCAGGTCTTGGCGCTCGACCGCTCCCCCAGCGGCGCCGAACCGGCCCCCGGCCACCGACGGGACTCCAACTACGTCCCGAGTTCCAGCCGGGGTCACCACCGGGTATCGGCGTCAACCACCAGCTGGCACAGCCGCGCCACCCTGGCGGCCGTGGCCACCGGTGCTACGGTGGCCGCTGGCCAGACGCTGGTCAGCTGGACTCCGAGCGCCGAGTACCACAACGTGGGCACGCTGTCCGCCGGCGGGCTGATCCAAAGCACCTCGCCCGAGCCCAAGACCGCGGCCCCGGTGCTCAAGAACGGGCCGCCCCGCGAGACGCCCGAGCTGGCCGCGATGGACAACGACACCGACGTGGCCGACGTGCAGAGTCTGACCAAGGCCGTCGAGGTCGGCGAGCAGCTGGCCCGAGGGGCGACGGACCTACGCACGGCCCTGGCCGCCGGCGCTCCCGCGGCATCGCTGTTCCTCGGCCACGAGTTCGTGAAGCCGACCAGAGGCCTCTTCACCTCGGGTTTCGGGTCCCGGTGGGGTACCACGCACTACGGCATCGACCTGGCCAACAAGATCGGCACCCCGATCTACGCGGTGACTGACGGGACCGTGGTCGAGTCCGGCCCGGCCTCCGGTTTCGGGTTGTGGGTCCGGATCAAGCATGCCGGCGGTTTCACCAGCGTCTACGGCCACATCAACCGCTCGCTGGTGCATGAGGGCCAGCAGGTCAAAGCGGGCCAGAAGATCGCCGAGATGGGCAACCGAGGCCAGTCCACCGGGCCGCACCTGCACTTCGAGATCTGGGACGCGAGCGATCGCAAGATCAACCCGCTGCCCTGGCTGGCCACCCGGGGCATCCGGATTCTCGACACCATCGACCCGCGCTGACCAGCGTTCTACAGCTTCTGTAGCGGCACCCCGCCGATCAGCATCAGCCGCACCGTGCCCGAACTGCCGAAGTCGATCGTCACGTTGGCCCTCGCACCCACGCCATCACAGGCCACCACGGTGCCCAAACCGTACTTGTCGTGGCTGACCCGGTCGCCGACTGCCAGGCTGATCGACGCCGCCAACGGCTTCTGGGCCGGCCGCCAACTGCCCCGCTCGGAGCCCCCGGGCGCCGAGCGACCCCGCCCGAAGCCCAGCGCGCCGACCGGCGCCGAACGTTCCGGCGCAGACCGCCGCCACTCGATCAGCTCGGCGGGGACCTCGTCCAGGAACCGGGACGGTGGGTTGGTGGACGGCGCACCGAACACCGAACGCACGATCGCCCGACTGAGGTAGAGCCGCTCCCGGGCCCGGGTGATGCCCACATAGGCCAGTCGCCGTTCCTCGGCTAACTCCTTCGGGTCCCCCAACGCCCGCCGGTGCGGGAACACGCCGTCCTCCCAACCGGTGCCGAACACCACCGGGAACTCCAGGCCCTTCGCGGTGTGCAGCGTCATCAGGGTGACTGTGCCGTCAGTAGCCCGCTCCCCCTCGGAGGGTATCGAGTCAGCGTCGGCAACCAGCGCCACCCGCTCCAGGAACGCAGCCAGCGAACCCGGGGCCGGCAGCCCCTGCTCGCGAGCCGCCTCGGTGGCCTCCGGGTCGGCGGCGGCGTCGCCGGCGAACTCCCTGGCCACCGTGACCAGCTCGGCCAGGTTCTCCACCCTGGACTCGTCCTGCGGGTCCTCGCTTTCGGCCAGCTCGGCGGTGTACCCGGTGCGGCTCAGCACGGCCTCCAGCAGCTCGGCCACCGGCTCACCGTCGACCACCTTCTCCCGCAGCTCGTCGAGCAGGTCGACGAAGCCGGCGATGCACCGCTGTGACCGGGTGGCCAGCCCGACGACCTCACCCGCCGCTGCCCGGCGCAGCGCAGCGGCGAAGGAGATCCGGTGCTTCTCGGCGGCCAGCGCCACCGCGTCCTCGGCTCGGTCGCCGATGCCCCGGCGCGGGACGTTGAGGATGCGACGCAGGCTGACAGTGTCCTCCGGGTTGGACAGCACCCGCAGGTAGGCGAGCGCGTCGCGGACCTCACGGCGCTCGTAGAACCGGACCCCGCCGACCACCTTGTAGGGCATGCCGACCCGCATGAACACGTCCTCGAAGACCCGGGACTGGGCGTTGGTCCGGTAGAAGATCGCGATATCGCCGGCCTTGGCCAGGCCCGCGTCGGAGAGCCGGTCGATCTCGGCGGCCACGAATCCGGCCTCGTCGTGCTCGTTGTCCGCGACGTAGCCGACTACCTTCTCACCGTCGCCGGCGTCGGACCACAGCCTTTTGTCGCGGCGGTCGACGTTGCGCGCGATCACCGCGTTCGCCGCCGACAGGATGGTCTGGGTGGAGCGGTAGTTCTGCTCCAGCAGAATCGTGCGAGCCTCGGGGTAGTCGCGCTCGAACTCCACGATGTTGCGGATGCTGGCACCGCGGAAGGCGTAGATCGACTGGTCGGCGTCGCCCACGACGCCCAGCTCGGCGGGCTCCAGGGGGCCACCGGGTGTGCCCACCAGCTCCTTGATCAGCATGTACTGGGCGTGGTTGGTGTCCTGGTACTCGTCCACCAGCACGTGCCGGAACCGCCGCCGGTAGTACTCCGCCACTGCGGGGAACGCCTGCAGCATGCTCACCGTGGTCATGATCAGGTCGTCGAAGTCCAGCGCGTTCGCCTGCTTGAGCCGGCGTTGATAGGAAGTGTAGACCTCGGCCACCCGCCGCTCGTAGTCGTTGCCGGCCCGATCAGTTGCATCTATCGCGTCGACGAGTTCGTTCTTCAGGTTGGAGATCTGCGCGGCCAAACCTCGGGGGGGGTAGCGCTTGATGTCCAGGTCGAGGTCGCGGGCCACCTGGGTGACCAGCCGGCGGGTGTCGTCGACGTCGTAGATCGAGAAGCTGGAGCCCATGTCCAGCGTCTTGGCCTCCCGGCGCAGCACCCGCACGCACATCGAGTGGAACGTCGACACCCACATCGCCGCCGAGCGCCGCCCCACCAGCGCGGCCACCCGCTCGGCCATCTCCCTGGCCGCCTTGTTGGTGAACGTGATGGCCATGACCTGCCCGGGATGCACGTCCCGGGCGGCGAGCAGGTAGGCGATCCGGTGGGTGAGGACCCGGGTCTTGCCTGAGCCAGCGCCGGCCACGATGAGCAGCGGCGAACCGTGGTGCAACACAGCTTCGCGCTGGCGGGGGTTCAGCCCCGCCAGCAGTGAGTCGGGATCGCGACCGGGCCGCCTCGTGCTCGGGGCGGCCGCGACACCGGTGGCAGTGGAGGGCAGCTCGAACAATGCACTCATCGTGCCCGCCACGGTACCGGCCGCCACCGACCAGGTTCGACGGAGCCGCCGACCGGGCGGGTCCGCTGACCGCCGTAGGGCGGTCCCGATGGGCACCAGGTGTGGCACAGTCATCGGCACGCCACCAGGAGGGGACCGTGAGCGCAGACGTGAACACCGAGGACGCCCTGTCAGCGACCACGCCCGCGCCGGACATCGCCGCGCTGCGCGAAGAGATCGACTCACTGGACGGGCAGATTCTGGAGCTGATCAAACGGCGAACCGAAGTATCCCGGCGAATCGGAGCGATCCGGCGGGCCGAGGGCGGGCCCAAGATCGTGTTTAGCCGCGAACAGGCAGTACTCGCCCGCTTCCTGGCATGAGCCGTAGCACTCGGAAGGCAACGGAGAAGACGGCGGGAAGACTATGACGTTCGAGCCTCAGCGTCGGCACCGGTCCCCAATCGTGGGCGATCTGAACCTACCTCCGGCGGACAAGGCCGGGACGGGGCCGACACCGGTCGACCCTCACGAGCAGATTCCGATGCTCATCGAGCTCAACCTGCGCTACCCCGGCGGCCTGGTCGCCGTCCGGGAGTCGTTCTATGAGCTCTGGAGCCGCTACGCGGCGGAGGCCGGCGGGTCGTGGCCGGACGAGCCCGCGGTGCTGGGCTCTGAGCAGCCACCGGTCCCTGCGGGCCTCGCGTTCGTGGCGCCCAAGCTCTACCAGTGCGTACTGTCCCGCTCAGTCGTCGGTGACATGGTGGAGCACGATCAGCGGCTCGCCAACGACGGTGGGCGACCACCGACCATCTTCCGAGTGTGGCCCGACTACACGCTCGAGCCGCAGATCGACCGTTCTGCTCCCACGGTGAAGGCCGACGCCGCTTGGCGCTCCTACGCCGCTCACGGCCACGGGATCGTCTGGGCGGTGATCGACAGCGGGATCGACGCCGGTCATCCGCACTTCTCCGGGCTGGAACTCGCCGCGGAAGGCCGGGGGGAGGACCTTCCGCATGGGTCGACGAGCGGCCTTCATCGGGACTTCAGCTTCCTGGTGAATCCGGACAACCCGGCTCAGCAGGTTGCGGTGCCCGCAGCCGTCGGGCTGGCCGCACCTCCCGCTCCGGCCGCGACCGCACTGGGTCTACCAGGTGCTCGGGGCGTGCCCGCCGGCCTGACCGACGAGAGCGGGCATGGCACGCACGTTGCCGGCATCATCTCAGGCTGCACCCCGGACGGCGCGCACCCCGGGTCGCGCTGTCACAGGAGTCGAAGGACGGCGGGTTCGTCCAGCGCGACCGGCTCGGCACCCTGTCGGGGATGGCGCCGGTGTGCGAGCTGGTGAGTCTCAAGGTGATGCGGCGCAGCCGCCAGGGGACGTTGGGTCACGTCGTCGGCCGCGGTGATCCGGGCCCTGACGTACCTGCGCACCGACGTCAACGTGGACCCGGGGGTGCTGCGCGTACACGGGGTTAACATGAGCCTTGGATACGTGTGGAGGCCCGCTGAGTACGCCGCCGGCCAGTCACCGCTCTGCCAGGCCTTGAACCAGGTCGTCGCGTCGGGGGTGGTCGTGGTCGTCTCCGCGGGCAACTACGGTGCCCGCTCCAGCGTCGGCGACTCGGCCAACACCTCGGCCATCATGGGATCGATCACCGAGCCGGCCCATGCCCAAGACTGCATCGCGGTCGGGTCAACCCACCGCGACGCGCCGCACGCCTCCGGGGTCACCTGGACCTCGGGCAAGGGTCCGACCCTCGACGGGCGGATGAGCCGGACGTCGTCGCGCCAGGCGAGTGGATCGCCTCGGCCGCGACCGGCGAGATCCGCGCGCAGGCCGGGCTGGACCCGCCGTCGGCGGATGCGGGCGCGGACGACGCGGGTTGGCGGGACCAGTTGCTGACCTACGCCGAGCAGTCCGGCACGTCGATGGCGGCGCCGCACGTCTCCGGAGTGATCGCGGCTTTCCTGTCCGCCCGCCCGGAGTTCATCGGCCGACCACAGCAGATCAAGAGGATGCTCACGGACAGCGCGACCGACCTCGGGCGGGAGCGCTACGCGCAGGGCGCGGGCCTGGTCGACCTGATGCGGATGCTCGCGAACGTCTGACAGGAAGGACAACGGCCATGAAGCTACTGCCGTCCGGAGAGCCGGTGTGGGACCTGGCATTCGACGAGAAGGGCCAGCTGACCGCGCCGGATCGCGAGGCGGTCCTTGGCGAGGTGGTCGACGCGGGCATCGCGGATCTCTTTGTATTCAGTCACGGCTGGGGCACGTCGGAGCAGGGCGCCCGCAGCCTGTACGACACGATGTTCCCGCTGATCCGGGACGCCGCGAGTGGTGTGCCAAGCATCGGTCCGGTGGGGTTCGCGGGCATTTACTGGCCGTCATTGTGGTTCCCAGACACGCCAGCGACGCCGCCCCAGCCGGCTGGGGCAGCCCAGGCGGGAACCGCGGCCGTCACCGACGAGGACGCCGGGACTGCGGCGCTGTCCGGGGCGGAGATCGCCGAGTCGCTGCGCCCGGGGTTCGAGGACCCGAGCCAGCAGGACACGATGACCCAGATCGGCCGACTCATCGACGAGGGCGAGGCGTTGGTCGGCTCGGGCGAGTCTGACGCGGCGAAGGAGCAGCGGTTGCAGGACATCAACCAGCTTGTGCAGTCGCTGGTTCCGCCGGCGCCCGAGGGGGGTGAGTTCGAGGACTCGGGCGAGACCGCGTTGCTCATGACCGACGACCCCAGGACCGCCTACCAGGCGGCGGCCGAGGCGTTCGGGAGCGCTCCGCCGGGCTCATTGACCCAGGGCATCGGTGACTGGTTCAACAATGCGATCCACGGCGCCAAGGACACCGTGCGAGTGCTCTCTTACAACATCATGAAGGCTCGAGCCGGTGACGTCGGTCGGACCGGACTAGGACCGCTACTCGCGGCGCTGCACGGCCGAACCTCGGGCCTCCGCGTGCACCTGATCGGATACAGCTTTGGCGCGCTTAGTCTCCTTCGCCCTGTCCGGGTCGGCGAGCCGACGGACAGCCCAGTCGCCTCGCTGCTGCTCCTTCAGGGCGCCTTCTCGCACTGGTCGTTCGCGCACGCACAGGACAACCCCTTCGGTAGGGCGGGAGCCCTCAACACCTGGGCGGACCGGGTTCACGGGCCGCTGGTCGCCACGTTCAGTGTGTTCGACTGGGCGGTGTGCCGGTGGTACCCGAAGGCGTCGTTGCTAGCCCAGCAGGACGTGGAGGACGTGACCGCGGGCCGCTGGGGAGGCATGGGTTCTGACGGCTTCCAGGCGGTCAAACCCGCCGTGGATCGGCTGCTGGCGGCCGACGGGGGCGCGGACCTCGGCTTCTCGGCCGGCCAGTTTCACCGTCGACTTCGTCGTCCAGCGCAACGCCGACTCCGATCCCCCCGCGACACCGGGTCCACCAACCCATCCAGCGCAGGCCACAACCCCGGATCGATCTGCTCCACCGGTTTGCCGCCCGCACCCGGCGCCCAGACCCGCCCGTCGGCGACGATCCCCTTCTCCAACTCCGCGGCACCCTTGCCGACCGTGTCCACCGACACCCCCGACGCCGCCGCCACCAGCTTGATCCCACCCCACCCCAGCCGGCGCGCCGCCGCCCCCAGCAGCAACCGCCGCGCCCGCTCATCCAACACCACGGCAACCTCGACCACCGCCCCCGCGAACCCGGCCGCGAACTCCGCCTCAAACCCCGCAAGCTCCGTCCAGGATGGTCGCAGGGCCCCAGCCCTACGGTTTGGCGACCCTCGGGTCATGGCCCTGGCCGGCGCCCTGTGCGCCTGCCTGCACGTCGTCGCGGGGTTCACCAACCGGAGCCTTCGCGCCCAGGTGGCCACCCTGCTCGGCGTGCCGTACTCGATGGGCCAGATGAGCTATAACCCGCGGCGCCTGCGGATGAAAGGTTTGATCACCCGGCTGCCGCACACCAACACCTACGTCCTGACCACCGACGGGCAACGAGTCGCGATCTTCTACACCAAACTTCACAACCGCCTCCTGCGGCCACTGGCCGCGGCCAACGACCCACCCGCCCCGCTACCCCTGCGTCAAGCCCTCCGGGTGATCGACCGACACGTCACCGACTACATCAACGAGGCCCGCATGACCGCCTGAAAACTTGGCTCAAGATTCAAACTCTCAGCGACCAAGGCCGCTAGGGCAGGTGGACCGGGTTGACGATGTCGGCGGTGATGGTGAGCAAGCTGACCCCGCCCAGCACCACGATGAACACGTAGGTGACTGGTAGCAACCGGGTGTAGTCCACCGGCGGCATCTTGACCTTGCCCAGCCGGCTTCGCACGGCGTCACGCATCCTCTCATAGAGGTTGACCGCGATGTGACCGCCGTCCAGCGGCAGCAGCGGCATCAGGTTGAACACCCCGATGAAGAAATTCAGCGCCGCGAGCAGCAGGCCGAACTTCAACCACGCACCCCGCTCGGCGGCTTGGCCGCCCAGACTGGACGCAGCGACCACACTCATCGGGCCGTCCAGATCACGGGGCTCACCGGCAATCGCCTTGAGTACCGTCGGAAGTTTCTCCGGGAACTTCAGCAGCCCCTGAAAGGTCATGTCGAACAGATGGCCGGTGAAGGAGATGGTGCCGGGGATCGCGGTGAGCAAGGTGTAGTCGATGACGGTCTTCGGGGCGACGCCGATAGCGCCGACCTGCTCAAGCCGGTTGGTCGGATCGTTCGGCTTGCCGCCGGCAACGACCCGCATGACCGGGGCGACGTTCACTACCAGGGTGATCTCCTGCCCGTCCCGCTTGACCAGGATCGGGGTCGGGCCGATGTGCGCCCGGACGACATGCGCCACGTCGGCGAAAGTCGGGGTCGGGGTTCGGGCGACCGCGACGATCTCGTCACCGGGCTTCAGCCCGGCCTTGGCGGCGGGCGCGGGCACATCGGGCGTACACGGGGCAGTCTCGCCGGTCGCGTTGTTCACAGTCGTCGCGGCGCAGGAGATCTCGCCTGCGACAGCCGCGGTAGCCGCGGTAGCCGGCAGCCCGGTCGAGACCGCGAGCACGTAGAGCAGCACCACACCGATGCAGAAGTGCGCGAACGAGCCCGCCGAGAGCACGATCACCCGCTGCCAGGTTGGCTTGCGGAAGAACGCCCGCGGGGCCTCGTCCGCAGTCACCGGGTCCATGCCGGTCATCCCGGCGATGTCGCAGAAGCCGCCGGCCGGGATGGCCTTGAGCCCGTACTCGGTCTCACCGCGCCGCCACGAAAAGATGGTCGGGCCGAAGCCGATGAAATACCGCCGCACCCGCATCCCGAACGCCTTGGCCGTCCACATGTGACCGGCCTCGTGCAGCGCAACTGACAGCCCGATTCCGATGGCGAACAACACCACGCCCAGCGCGAAGCTCATCTGGTCGACCCTCTTCTCATCACGGAACGCACCAGTTCGCCGGCTCGGACCCGAGCAAACTCCTCGGCCGTCAGTACATCTTCCACAGTAGCCGGCTCGGTGTTACATCCGTGCGCGGCCGCCAGCACCTGCTCCACGAGATCGGTGATGTCGGTGAACCCGATCTTGCCGGCCACGAACGCGGCCACCGCCTCCTCGTTCGCGGCATTGAACATCGCCGGCAGGCAACCCCCCGCGCTGCCGGCCATCCGGGCCAGCGCCACCCCTGGGAACGCCTGGTCGTCCAGCGGTTCGAAGGTCCAGCTGCTTGTCGCGTCGAAGGCGCACGCGGGGGCCGCGTTCGGCACCCGATCCGGCCAGCCGAGCGCGAGCGCGATCGGCAGCCGCATGTCCGGCGGGCTGGCCTGGGCCAGGGTGGAGCCGTCGCAGAAGGTCACCATCGAGTGAATCACCGACTGCGGGTGCACCACGACGTCGATCCGGTCGTACGGGACCCCGAACAGCAGGTGTGCCTCGATCAGCTCCAGCCCCTTGTTGACCAGGGTGGCCGAGTTGATCGTCACGACCGGGCCCATGTCCCAGGTCGGGTGCTTGAGCGCGTCGTCCAGCGTCACGTGTTCGAGGTCGACGCGGCGGCGACCGCGGAACGGACCCCCGGAAGCGGTCAGCACCAGCCGGGCCACCTCGTCGGCCCGGCCGCCACGCAGACACTGCGCCAGCGCCGAGTGCTCGGAATCAACCGGTACCAGCTGCCCAGGGGCCGCGGCTCGGATGACCAGCGACCCGCCGGCCACCAGGGACTCCTTGTTCGCCAGCGCGCAGGTGGCGCCGCTGGCCAGCGCGGCCAGGGTGGGACGCAGCCCCCTGGAGCCGGTGATCCCGTTGAGCACCACGTCCGCGTGGGTGGTACCGACCAGTTCGGTGGCGGCGTCGGCTCCGGCCAAGACCCGGGCGGGCGAACCGGCGAACCGCAGCGCGTCGGTGAGCTCGACAGCTCGGTACGGGTCGGCCACCGCCACCACCGAAACCCGGAACTCCACCGCCTGGGCAACCAGGAGTGCCAGAGCGGATCCGCCGGCGGCCAAGCCGGCCACCCGGAAGCGGTCCGGGTTGTCCCGGATGACATCCAGCGCCTGGGTGCCGATCGAGCCGGTGGACCCGAGCAGCACGACCTCACGGTTACTCATCACGTCACAGTGTCCCTCGGCGGTCACGCGTTCGCGGATGTGCCACGATGGACACGTTATCCGCGTAGCCGACGCTTGAGGTTTCGAACAGCGCTGCGTCGGCAACGGCAGTGCGGCAGGCGATCGTCGGCCGCGCCATCAGCACGATGGAGGCGTCGTGGCAGGCACGGGTCAGGAGCTGGCCAAGCAGGGTGAGCGGTTGCCGGGCACGGTGGATCCGGCCGATGAGCCCTCGGCCGAGTGGGGCTGGCACGGCGGCTTCCCACGCGGCACGCTGATCGCCGGCTGGTTCTCGGTGGCCGCGACGCTGCTCATGCTGATCGGCAACCACCAAGGCCACGTCGAGGACATCTGGCTCATCGTCATCGCCGTCTTCATGGCCATCGGGCTGACCATGAAGACGGTTCGCGAGCGGCACTCCTGGCGTCGCTGAGCGCGCCCCGCTGCCGAGCGTGGAGTTGGAGGTCGGCGACCGCACCGTCCGGATCAGCAACCCGGACCGGGTCTACTTCCCCGCGCGCGGGGAGACGAAGCTCGATCTGGCCAACTACTACCTGGCGGTCGGCGAAGGCGTAGTGCGCGCACTGCGCGACCGGCCCTGCATGCTGCACCGCTTCCCCACCGGGGTCACCGGCGAGAAGGTGCACCAGAAGCGGCTGCCTCGCGGTGCGCCGGACTGGGTGCAGACCGTTCGGGTGCACTTCCCGCGCTACAACCGGCACGCCGACGAGCTGTGTGTCCAACATCCGGCCGACCTGATCTGGGCGGTCCAAATGTCAACCGTGGAGTTCCACCCCTGGAACTCCCGGCGGGCGGACACCGAGAAGCCCGACGAATGGCGAATCGATCTCGATCCAATGCCCGGGGCGTCCTACGAGGACGTGCGGCGGGTGGCAGCGGCGACCCGCGAGGTGCTCGATGAGCTGGGGGCGACGGGCTGGCCGAAAACATCGGGTGGTTCCGGGCTGCACGTCTACGTGCGGATTGCGCCGGAGTGGGGTTTCGCCGACGTGCGCCGGGCCGCGCATGCCTTCGCCCGCGAGTTGGAACGGCGGTGCTCGCTCGTGGACCTCACCTGGTGGCGGAAGGACCGCGACCCTCGCACGGTGTTCGTGGACTACAACCAGAACGCGCGTGACCACACAATCCGCTGTGCCTACTCGGTGCGCGGGGTGCCCGAGGCGGTGGTCTCCGCTCCGCTGACCTGGGGCGAGGTGCCGGATGCCGAACCGGGTGACTTCACCATCGCCACCATGCCAGCCCGCTTCGGCAAGCTCGGCGACCTGCACGCCGACATCGACGACGCCGTGTTCCGGCTCGACGAACTCCTCGAGTGGGCCGACCGCGATGAGTACGAAGTCGCCGAACCCCCACCCGGGGAGTAGAGCCGCCCCGTCTCCCTTCGTGAGACCAACACGAATGTCGTTGCATAGCCCAGCCATGACAGTGATGTTGGTTTCACGGTCGGCGGACACGGGCAACGGACGCGCTGACGAGTGCGCTTACGCCGAGTGGCGGACGCGATGGTGGAGTGCGCGGCGAACCATCGCCAGGGTGCGGTCGGGACGGTGTAGGACGTCGGCGGCGGTGAACCGGTAAAACCGCCAGCCCAGGTCGAGCAGCCGTGCGTGTCGTCTCAAGTCACGGGCGAACCGAGTGGGTTCGGCGTGACAGAGACCGTTGTACTCGATGCCCAGCCGGCACTCCGGGTATGCAAGATCGAGCATCCGACCACTTGGGCTCGCTCGTCCGCCCTGGACATCAACGCAAGATCGTTCGCGGCCTCGGCCCGGACGTACACGTCGGGGAACAGCCGGCGATAGCGCGCGCCGCGCAGTTGCCCCGGTGTCAGCAGACCGAGAGCCACCGCTTCGGATCCTCGGAACGGTTCGTCGAGCATGGACGGAATGTCCCGCACTACCCACTCCTCCGTGACGGATTTGGCCGAACTGGACCCCGCTGTGGATCGTCCTGATTGAGCTCGGCCGTCAAACCAACATCAGCGGCAGGAGAGTCCGGCTGGATGACGCTGCGGTTGTTCTCACGCTCGCCGAACGGAACGGAACGGGGCGAGCGGGGCGGGGGCGAGCCTGAGCGGGGGCGAGCGGGAGCGGGATGGATGGGAGAGGCCGGGCGGGGCGGCTGCCGCTAGACCGAGGCTGCCTCGCGCAGGCGGGCGAACTCGACAGCCATGTCCGGCAGTTGCCAGTGCGCGTTGAGGCCACTCGGGTTGGGCAGCACCCATACCCGGGTCTCCCCCAGCCGCTCGACCTGCGGCCCGACGCCGGCCCGAGGGGCGGCGAACCCGGTGCGGTACGCGGTGATCCCGACCACGGCGAGCCAAGCCGGGCGCACCCGTTCCACCAGGTCCCGCAGCAGCCGACCGCCGGCCACGAGCTCGGCGGCGGACAGCTCGTCGGCCCGTGCGGTGGCCCGCGGACACAGGTTCGTCACGCCAAGCCCGAGTGCGGCCAGTTCGCCCTGCTCGTCGGGCCGCAACCGTAGCGAGGTGAACCCGGCGGCGTGCAACACCGGCCAGAACCGGTTGCCCGGCCGGGCGAAGTGGTGGCCGGTGGCGGCCGAGACCAGTCCCGGGTTGATGCCGGAGAAGAGCACCCGCAGCGGCGGGTCGTCCGGGCCGGGCAGGACGTCCGGGATCGTGCGGGTACGTGCGGCCGCCAGCTCGGCGGGGGTGAACCGGGGCACCCTCCGACCCTAGCGCTGGACGGCCCACGACAATGGTCGGGTGCACCTGCCCGTGATGCCCCCGGTCTCACCCATGCTCGCCAAGCCGGTCAACTCGATCCCCGACGGCCAGCTCTACGAACCGAAGTGGGACGGCTTCCGGTCGATCATCTTCCGGGACGGCGACGAGGTCGAGATCGGCAGCCGCAACGAGCGGCCGATGACCCGGTACTTCCCCGAGGTGATCGAGGCAGTGCAGGCGAACTTCCCGCCCCGGGCGGTGATCGACGGCGAGATCGTGATCGTCGACCCGGAACGCAACAGCCTGGACTTCGAAGCGTTGCAGCAGCGCATCCACCCGGCCGCATCCCGGGTGAAGCTGCTGTCCGAGCAGACCCCGGCCAGCTTCGTGGCGTTCGACCTGCTCGCCCTCGATGACACGGACCTCATGGGAGAGCCGTTCGCGCATCGCCGCGCCGAGCTGGAGAGAGCCCTGGCCACGACTCGGCCGCCGGTGCACGTCACGCCGGTCACTCGGGACGTCGACCAGGCGCGCGAGTGGTTCGACCAGTTCGAGGGTGCCGGGCTGGACGGCTTGATCGCCAAACCACCCGGGCTGCACTACCAGCAGGACAAGCGGCTCATGTTCAAGATCAAACATACCCGGACGGCCGACTGTGTGGTGGCCGGCTACCGGGTGCACAAGTCCTCGGACGAGGCGATCGGGTCACTGCTGCTCGGGCTGCACGACGACCGTGGCGTCCTGGTGTCGGTCGGAGTGGTCGGGGCCTTCCCGATGGCTCGGCGCCGCGAGCTGTTCATCGAGCTACAGCCCTGGGTGACGACGTTCGACGAGCACCCTTGGGCCTGGGCCAAGCATGAGGAGGGCGAGCGCACCCCACGCAAGTCCGAGACCAGCCGGTGGAACGCCGGCAAGGACCTGTCGTTCACCCCGCTGCGCCCGGAGCGGGTGGTGGAGGTGCGCTACGACTACATGGAGGGCGTGCGGTTCCGGCACACCACGCAGTTCGTCAGCTGGCGCCCGGACCGGGAACCCGCCAGCTGCACCTACGACCAGCTGGAACGACCGGTCACCTTCGATCTGGCCGAGGTCCTCGGACTGTCCTGAGCCGGGGCTTCACCGGGCCTCGGTTCGCGCCACGGCCGGGCGTCCGCTCAGGAGCCGGCGGCGAGCTGGCCGCACGCGGCGGCGATCTCCCGCCCCCGAGTGTCGCGCACCGTGCAGGCCACGCCGGCGGCCCGCACCCGGGCCACGAACTCCTCCTGCGCCGGCCTCGGGCTGGCATCCCATTCGCTACCCGGGGTCGGGTTGAGCGGGATGAGGTTCACGTGGGCGAACCGCACGCCCAGCTCCGAGCGCAGCAGTCGTCCGAGCAGCTCGGCCCGCCATGGCTGGTCGTTGATGTCGCGGATCAAGGCGTACTCGATGGAGACCCGCCGCCCCGTGGCATCGGCGTAGCGGCGAGCGGCGGCCAGCACCTCGGCCACCTTCCACCGGGTGTTCACCGGAACCAGGGTGTCGCGCAGCTCGTCGTCCGGGGCGTGCAGGGACACCGCGAGGGTCACCGGGACTCCCTCGGCCGCCAGCTTGTCGATCGCCGGCACCAGCCCGACCGTGGACACCGTGACCCCGCGCGCCGAGATGCCCAGCCCGGCCGGCGCCGGGTCGGTGATGCGGCGGACGGCGTCCACCACGCGCCGGTAGTTGGCAAGCGGTTCGCCCATGCCCATGAAGACCACGTTCGACAACCGAGCCGGGGCGCCGAGCACCCCGTCCCGGGCTGCGGCGGCGGCCTGGCGGACCTGTTCGACGATCTCGGCGCAGGACAGGTTCCGGCGCAGGCCGCCCTGCCCGGTGGCGCAGAATGGGCAGGCCATCCCGCAGCCGGCCTGGCTGGAGATGCACACCGTGGCCCGGTCCGGGTAACCCATCAGCACACTCTCGGCGCGGGTGCCGTCGTGCCCGGCCCACAGTGTCTTGCGAGTGGCGCCATCATCACAGGTCAGCTCGGTGACCGGAGTGACCAGCGCGGGCAGCAGCGCCGCCCCCAGCCGCTCCCGGTCGGCCGCCGAGAGGTCGGTCATCGCCGCCGGGTCGGCCTCCAGCCTGCCGAAGTAGTGCCGAGCCAACTGGTCGGCCCGGAACGGCGGCAGCCCCAGCTCAGCGACCACGGCCCGGCGCTGCTCGGGGCTCAGATCGGCCAGGTGGGTCGGCGGTAGCGCCCGTCGTGGGGCGTCGAACACCAGCGGGAGGCTCATGCCCGCCACGCCGCCACCCTGTACACGACCACCACGGTAGCCGGCCGACGAAACTCAAACCCGAACCGGGTGAACCGAATCGCCTCAGGCTCCGTGTACTGGGCTGACCCGAATCAACAGGCCGGCCTTCGCACCGCGCGAGACACCGGCACACCTACACCTACACCTACACCTACACCTACTGGAGACGATCAGCATGAGAACCAAAGGACCCATCCTGACGCTGCTGGCCGTGGTGGTCCTGGCGCTCATCCTGCTCGCGGTGAACCTCACCACCAAGAGCGCGACCTCCCAGACAGCGCAGAACGCACCCGTCGCGCCGCCAGTGGCTGCCGCACCTCCGGCCGTGGCCCCGGCCCCGGCAGTCGCCGATCCCGCCAACCCGTTCCCGGCCCAGGCGACCTACACCGGCAAGACCAGCGGGCGCAAGGTCGGCGAGGCATCGGTGGCCGTCGCGGTGCACGACGGCAAAGCCTCGGCCTACCTCTGTGACGGCAAGAAGCTCGAGTCCTGGCTGGACGGCCGGGCCGAGGGCTCCTCGCTCAGGCTCACCGGGAAGAACGGCAGCGAGCTGACTGCCACCCTGCAGGACGGCCACCTGATCGGGGACGTGAGCGTGAACGGGGCCAGCTGGGGGTTCTCGGCCATCCCGGGCAAGGGCCCGGCTGGGCTCTACCGGGCTCGCAACGGCGATACTGACGCGGGCTGGATCGTGTACCCCAACGGTCAACAGACCGGTGTGCAGGACATCGGCGGCGACGCCAGCGAGGCACCCGTGCTCGACCCGGCGGCCGGCAGCGCCGTGCTGGGTGGGACCGCCGTGCCCGTCACGACCATCCAGGGCGGCGACGCCGCAACCGTCGGTCGCTGAGGACCCGACCCGGCCCGGCCGGGTCCCGTCGCAGTCGGCCGGGTCGAGGTGTTGACCAGCACGCCAAACTTGAACAGCCGGTCGACACAGTACTCGATCCAGGCCATGAGCGAGGAGGAACCAGATGAGCCCCGAGATGGATCCACCGACCCGACCCGCGCCTTCGCCGGGCTTCCCGGCCCAGGCGCCCCCACCTGGCCACCCACCGCAGGCCCCGGTGCCCGGCTACCCGGCGCAGGCGCCGCAGCCGCCGGCGAGCACGGGCCTGGCAGCTACTGTGCTGGTGGGAGCCCTGGTGTCGGTCACCCTCGGCGCCTACGGCGGACTGCACACCGGGACCGGCTACGCGATCAACATCGCCGGCTTCTCCAGCGGGTACTACGCGAAGTCCTGGCTGGCCACCGTGGCCGCGCTGCTCGCGGTGGTGCAGATCATCTCGGCGATGGTCATGTACGGCAAGCTGCTGACCGTCGCGCCGCCGTGGATCGGCGGCCTGCACCGCTGGTCGGGGCGGTTGGCGGTGCTGGCCAGCACGCCGGTGGCCATGCACTGCCTCTACGCGGCCGGCTTCCAGGTCGACAGCAGCCGGGTGTTGGTCCACTCCCTGTTCGGCTGCCTGTTCTACGGTGCGTTCGTCGCCAAGATGCTGTCCCTCACCCGACCGAACCTGCCCCCCAGATCCCTGCCGGTGCTGGGTGGCGTGGTGTTCACCGCCCTGATCGCACTCTGGCTGACCTCGGCGTTGTGGCTGTTCGGCAGCCAGGGGCTGAAGTTCTGACTCCGACTCCCACCAGCCCATCCCCCACGAAGGGACATCGAACCAGTGACGCACGACCCTGCGAGCACCTCCAAGAGCGACCGGCCAGGTCCTGACACGCCGAGCACCGAGACGCTGAACACCGAGACGCCGAGTGCCAACGGGGTGAGTCGCCGCGGGATGCTGGCGGCCGGTGCGGCCGCCACC
>JALYVZ010000512.1 GCA_030852965.1 Actinomycetota bacterium
GGCGTGAGCAGAGGGCCGAGTTCGGCGACCGGGTCCCGGTGGTGCTGCTCGACGGCCGAGAGCACTCCTGGGGCGAGGTCGACGTCACCCGCCTGCAGGCCGACCTGCGCGGCTGAAACCCGCTCTGCACGTCCCGGCGCGGGGGCCCACTCGGCGAACCGGCGGGACCCGCGCGTCGAACACCGAGCATGAATGACAACCGAGCTCGGCCATGACCGGCGCCCGCGGATCCTCGACCCAGGTGGCCGACCGGCCGTCGCCGGCCGGCAAGACTCGGGTGTCTGTTCCCGCCGCGATCCTGACCGGTGTGCTGGCCGTCGGTGCGGCGCTGGGGGTGTCGAACTTCGTCGCCGGGATCGTCAACCCGCCGTCCACCCCCTTCCTCGCCGTTGGCAACGCCGCGATCGACCGCACCCCGAAAGGGTTGCGGGAGTTCGGGATCAGCACGTTCGGGGCCAACGACAAGCCGGTCCTGCTGCTGGGCGTGGCCATCGCCATGGTCATCCTGGGCGTCGTTGCCGGACTGATCTCCCGCCGCAGTGCCACACCCGGCATCGCACTGGTGGGGCTCTTGGGCGTGGTGGGTCTGCTCGCCGTGCACTCCCGTCCCAACACGACCACCGCGGGGCTGTTGTCCCCGGTGGTGGCCGTGGTGGCCGGGGTCGGCGTGCTGCTGCTGCTGCGGCGAGTCGCCCTGAGTGGTCAGCAGAGTCGCCGGCGGACCGGTACCGCAGAGTCCTCGGTGGACGATTCCGCGGCGGACGGGGCCCACGCCGTCTCCTCCGGCTCGCACGGGCTGTCCCGACGCGGCTTCATCGGCACCTCCGCCGGGGTTGCCGTGGTGGCGGCCGGCGCCGGCTACGCGGGTCAGCGTCTCGGCAGCGTCAACGTCGGCGGTTCCCAGGCCAGCGTCGGTGACCTGAAGGCGGCCGACCCGCTGCCGAAGCTGGCCGCGAACGCCGACTTCACCAAGGACAATGGCCTGCCGTTCATCACCTCGAACAAAGACTTCTACCGGGTGGACACCGCGCTGGGCAAAGGTCCGGCACTGCGCGCCCAGGACTGGTCGTTGCGCATCCACGGAATGGTCGACAAGGAGATCACCCTCAGCTTCGACGAGCTGGTCTCGCGCAAGCTCATCCAGAAGCGGCTGACCTTTACCTGCATCTCCTACGTCATCGGCAGCCAGCTGGTCAGCACCGCCGACTGGGTGGGGGTCTCGCTGGCGGACCTGCTCGCCGAGGCCAAGCCGCAGAAGGGGGCCGAACAGCTGTTCTCCACCAGCGCCGACGGCTACACCGCCAGCACCCCCTTGGACGCGGCCATGGACTCCGACCGCGGATCGATGTTGGCCGTCAACATGAACGGCGTCCCCCTGCCCCAGGAGCACGGCTTCCCGGTCCGGATGATCGTGCCCGGGTTCTACGGCTACTGCTCGGCCACCAAGTGGTTGGTCGACCTCGAGGTGACCACCTTCGCGGCCAAGCAGGCCTACTGGACACCGCGCGGCTACGCGAAGGTCGCCCCCGTGAAGATCGGGTCGAAAATTGTCTTTCCCCAGGGACTCTCGGCGCCGATACCCCAGGGAACCGTGATCGCGACGGGGACGGCGTGGGCGCAGCCCAACGGGGTGAAGAAGGTGGAGACCAAGCTGGACGACGGCCCGTGGACCGAGACCCGCCTCGGCGCCGACCAAGGGCCCAGCACCTGGCGGATGTGGCGCATCGACCTCCCAAAGGTCAGCGCCGGCAACCACTTCCTCACCGTCCGCGCCACCGACGGGAAGGGGACTCCGCAGACCGAGAAGATGACGAACGTGCTGCCCGACGGTCAGTCGGGCTACCAGCAGATCAACTTCAGCGTGAAGTGACGCTCTGCGTGTCGATGCACCGCCGTCGATGCGCAACTGTGACGTCCACAACTGAACCGCAGGCGGGGCCCCCCGCGTAGGTACTCATGACGGCCCGGAGGAACCGGGCTCACCATCTTGGAGGATCAACACCGTGAACAAGACTCAGCGCTTCGCCGCAGTCGGCGCCCTGGCCGCCGTCACCGCCCTCTCGCTCTCTGCGTGCAGCAGCGGGCAGTCGGCCTCGACCACCCCGACCTCGTCCGCCGCCGCGGCGACCACGGACGCCCCGACCACCGC
>JALYVZ010000191.1 GCA_030852965.1 Actinomycetota bacterium
GGGCGCGGCGCCTCCGAGGAGTCCACCGGCGGTGGTGGGGCCGCCCGCACGGTGCAGCCCTGACCGACTGGCGGTGCGGCTGTGTTCACCGGTGCCGGTTGGGTTGCCGTCGCGCCCGGCGGAGCAGCCACCGCACCCGGCGGAGCAGCCACCGCACCCGGCGGAGCAGCCACCGCGGCGGGCGCGCCAAGAAGAGCGCTGGCCAGGCAGATGCTCAGCGCGGCAAGGATCGCGGCCAAACCCGACCTGCTCATGGGCGTTCAGGGTAGAGGCTTTCCCGCACGTCTGCTCGGCGTTGGTCTTGATGGCGGCAGGGTGTGGTTCATCCCGTCCACCATCTCCTCCTCGACCTTGCCTTGGAACGACACCGAGGCAAGCGCTCGTACCGGCGCCAGGGTGGCTTGTCCCGGTCGCGGCACTGAGTCAGCACGGTGCCGCCGTCCCCGGTCGATCCAGCCGAAGCCCCACTTCAACTTGTTCTCCGGCACCCGAACGAGAACGCGCTCGGCCGCTGGCACGTGGTCACCTTGCAGGTGGTGGCGCTGAGCCCGAAGTCCGCCGGCTCGCTCGGCGTGGCGCGGTTGTGCGGCTTACGGCTGGTCCGACCTGCGCTGGTTCACCGTCAACGCCGGGCTTAGCAGCGGCTCTCAGGGCCGGTGCAGGCGGGCCACCAGCTCGTCGACCAGGGCGTTCCAGCGGCCCGCTTCGGCGTCGAACGGCGGGCTCGGTGCGAGCCGGGTCGGGTCGGGTCGCAGCACGAAGGAGGTCAGCCAGCCCAGCGACTGCGAGGAGGACAGCGCCAGTCGGGCGCCGTCGTCGCCGGCCCACTCGCCCACGTCCAGCAGCAGCTCAACCCCGAGGTCGAGCTGGTGGGAGTCCACAGCGACCGGACCGTCGGCGAGGTCCTCGGCCAACCCGGTGAGCAGGTAGGTGTTCTCCGGGTCGACCTCCACGGTCAACTCGCCGGCCTCGGCTGCCGCCGCCACCTCCGGCCAGGTCGAGGCGCGGGCCAGATCATGGCCGTCCATGCCGGCGTCGGCCAGATGCCGGGCCAGCGCACGAGCCGAGGGCAACACGTCGATCCGACCGTGTGCGCCGAGGAACACCGGCTTGTCGTCGAGGTAGCAGCGCAGCGTGTAGTGGGTGCCCTGGGCGGTGGTGATCAGGATCGGGTCGATGCCGACGTGTTCCCAGAATCCCGAGGTGTCTGCCGGGACTGTGGTGCCTTGGGAGGCCAGGGTGTCTTCGGAGGCGTTGGTGTCTTCGGAGGCAGTGGCACCGTCGCGCTGGATGGGCTCGGCCTGCTCCGGACTGTGGGACCGGGGTGCTGGCTGCGTGCCGATGGCTGTGTCGCTGGGCAGCTCGCGGCGGGCTTCGGCGAGCGCGGTGGCGTCCACCTCGGGTGAGTGCACCAGCGCGTCCACGGCGTCGAGCACCTCGTCCCACCGCCCGGCCACGGTGGCCGTGAGCTCCTCCCAGAGTCTCCCCCCCTCCCGGCCGCTGAACGCCCAGCTGCCCTGGTCGAGCACGCCGAACCCGGGCGCGGCGTCGAGGACCTCGCTCACCACGGACAACCCACAGGTCTCGGCCAGCGAACGAGTGATGCGGACGATCCCGGCCAGCTCACCGACCGCCCAGGTGTCCGGCTCGCTGGCGGCGACCTCAGGCACCCCGACCAGGTCGTAGCACTGGTTGTCCTCCGGGACGAGCTCGGTGACGGAGAGCTGGCGAACGATCGGCCACGCGGGGTGGTCGCTGAGGTCGTGCTCGTCGACGGTGCGGACGAACGCGGCCAGCGCGGCGGTGCTCGAGAAGGCGAACACCGAGTCGTCGTCACCGAGGAACGCCTCCCAATCCTCCCCGTCCTCGCGCCACCGAGGAGCCCACAGGGTGATCAGGTCACCGGCGGTCAGGGAGAGCTGGATCGGAACGATGTCGGAGTTGGGCGTGGCCACGGGCAGAGGGTAGTGCTGATGCTTGGGCCGCCGAGCGATCGGCCTCAGGCAGCCCGCTGTGGGCTACTGCGTGGTGTGCAGCCGCACCACGCCGACGCTGACGTCGGTGAGCCCACCCTGGTCGAACTCGTGCCGGAGACGGTCGGCCTTCAGGGTCGCCGCCAGGCCGTCGTAAGGGCCGTGCGCGTCGACCTCACCGGTCTGCGGGTCCACGGCGAGCACGATGTAGCCATCGCACTGCCCGAGCTGCTCGGCCGCGGCAACCAATGCCGCGTCAGCGGGTGCGTTCTCCGGCACTGCCCATCGCCTCCTGACGACTAGCTCCTACGCAGTACAGCGGTGCGGGCGCCCGAAGCGTGTCACTCAGCCGCAGATACCACCCGTTCGGGTCAGCCCGAAGTGTCACCGTGGGTGACTCAACGAAATGCGGATTTCCTGCTTTGCGATCCACGTCATGTCTGAAATGCCCCTCGGCAGATCCGTGTCTGGACGAATTCTTGCAGGTGAAGTCGTCGTCCGCGAGTCAACTACGGTCCGTAGGAGACTTAGGGGGTACGCGGGGGGACTCTTGGCGCCGGGCGCCTCTTCGTTCCCAACATTCACTTCAGACGCGGATTTCGTTGTTACCGATGCGTAGTGTGATCAGCCGTCTGTGCACCGCGGCGGTTGTCGCTGGCATGATCGACGACCATGCTGACCTTGCGAACTCTGGACGAGCGATTCACCGGGCTCCATGACTTGTTGCGGATCGCGTACGTGGCCGCTGGGCCGCCCGGCGGTCAGGTGCGGTTCGCCCGGGTGACTCGTCCCGACGACCCCGCCACCGAGGCCAACCGGGCCGCCTGGGCGGCGCTGCGCCGGTCGGAGATCCCGTTCCTGGCCGGGCACTTCCTTCAGGAGGACGCCGGGCCTGAGCTCGCGCGTGTGGTCGTCGAGTTCGCAGCCCACCGGGGTTGACATGGACGTGCACGTGGTGGACCACCCGCTGGCCCAGGCCCGACTGTCCAGCCTGCGCGACGAGCGCACCGACAACGCCGCGTTCCGGGCCGCGCTGCGCGACCTCACCGTGATGCTGATCTACGAGGCCACCCGGGACGCGACCCTGGCCGAGGCTCCGATCCGCACCCCGATGGCCGTCACCACCGGGTATCGGCTCGCCGCGCCGCCGCTGCTGGTGCCGGTGCTGCGGGCCGGGCTGGGGATGGCCGAGGCCGCGTTCGGACTCATGCTCGAGGCCCGGATGGGGTTCGTCGGGCTGGCCCGCGACGAGCACACTCACCTCCCGGTGCCCTACATGGAGTCGTTGCCGGAGTCGCTGGATGGCCACCCGGTGTTCGTGCTGGACCCGATGTTGGCCACCGGCGGCTCGATGGCGTACACGATCGAGCTGCTCGCCGCTCGCGGCGCGCGGGAGATCACCGCGATCTGTGTGCTGGCGGCCCAGGAGGGCCTGGTTCGGCTGGACGGCCTCACCGGGCTCTCGCTGCGGGTGGTAACCGCGGCCATCGACGAGCGGCTCAACGACGTGGCGTTCATCGTGCCGGGGCTCGGTGACGCCGGGGACCGTCAGTTCGGCGCGGTCTAGCGTCCCGCGCGACATCGGACCCGTCGGCTGATCATGACATCGGACCCGGTCGGCTGATCATCAGGACCTGGGGGCTGTGGTGGCGGCCGAGATGCAGCACAGGCGCCCTGATGATCACCGTTGTGGGTGCGGGCGGGGTCAGATCAGGCCCGCCAGCCGTCAGCCATCGCTCGCAGGGTCTGGTGGTACAGCTCGGCGGCGTCGCCGGGCGGGAGGGGCAGCAGCGAGCGCAGTTCCAGTGTGACCAGGCCGTGCACGCAGGCCCACAACGCGGTGGCGATCGTGATCGGATCCGTCTGCCGCAGCTGTCCGGCGTCGATGGCCCGGCGCACCGCGTCCACCAGCAGGAGGAAGGTTCCCTCGGCCCGCTGCACGGACTCCGGACCTGGGGTCACCGCGCCACCCACGGGCCCGAACATCACCTGGTAGAAGTGCGGTTCGGCCAGCGCGCTGGCCCGGTAGACCAGGCCGAGGGCCAACAGGTCCGCATGCGGGTCGTCGGTGAGCTCGACCTCGGCGAGCCGCCGCCCGAATCGGGCGAACGCCTCGTCGAACAGCGCCTCCAGCAGCCCGGGCTTCCCGCCGAACAGCGAGTACACCGCGGTGGTCGAGGTGCCCACGTCGGCGGCGAGCTTGCGCAGCCGCAGCCCCTCCAGGCCGTCCTCGGACAGCGTGCGGACCGCCTGCTCGAGCAGCCGCACCCGCAGAGCCTCGTCATGCAGCTTCGGTCGAGCCACCGGCGCAGGCTAGCGCAACACCGTTTCGGATGACCGTTTGAATCGCTGTTGCGACTTCGACTTGACCTGGAGCGCACTCCAGCTCCTACGGTCGGCCCTGTGACGATCCCGGTGAGCGAACAGCACGGCATCACGATCGCGGAGGCATCCGCGCGCAGCGGTCTGACGATCGACACGCTGCGCTACTACGAGCGGATCGGCCTGATCGACCCGCCGGCCCGTGACCGTGCCGGCCGGCGCAGCTACCACGAGCCGGATCTGGACTGGTTGGCGTTCCTGTTGCGGATGCGCACGACCGGCATGCCGATCAAGGCGTTGCGCGAGTACGCCGGGCTGCGCCGGCTCAGCACCGAGGCAAGCGCGGTCCGGCGCAAGCAGATCCTGCTGGACCACCGGCGCAACATCCAGTCCCGGATGGCCGACCTGTCAGCTTGTCTGGAGGTGCTCGAGTACAAGATCAGCAACTACGAACAGATCGAACGAACGCTCGCCGCCACGTCACACCACGAACAACCCGCACTGGAAGAGGAGTCCGCATGACCACCCTGCCCACCCGCCGACTCGGCACCCTCGAGGTCAGCACCCAGGGCCTTGGCTGCATGGGAATGAGCGAGTTCTACGGCGTCGGCGACGACACCGAGTCGATCGCCACCATCCACCGCGCGCTCGAGCTCGGCGTCACCCTGCTCGACACCGCCGACATGTACGGCCCGCACACCAACGAACGGCTGGTCGGGCGCGCCATCGCCGACCGCCGGGACCGGGTGGTGTTGGCCACCAAGTTCGGCATCGTGCGCGGTGACGACCCGGCCGATCGGTCGATCCGGGGCGACGCCGAGTACGTCCGCCTCGCCTGCGACGCGTCGCTGTCCCGGCTCGGCGTTGACCACATCGACCTCTACTACCAGCACCGGGTGGACCCGAACACCCCGATCGAGGAGACTGTCGGCGCGATGGCCGAGCTGGTGGCCGCCGGCAAGGTCCGCCACCTGGGACTGTCCGAGGCCGGCCCGGACACCATCCGGCGGGCGCACGCGGTGCACCCGATCACCGCGCTGCAGACCGAGTGGTCACTGTGGACACGTGACCTGGAAGCCGAGATCGTGCCGACCTGTCGGGAGCTGGACATAGGCATCGTGGCGTACGCACCGCTCGGCCGGGGCTTCCTGACCGGTCGGTTCCGGTCGGCGGACAGTTTCGGTGAGGGTGACTTCCGGAACGTGGCACAGCCGCGGTTCGCGGAGGGCAACCTCCAGCGCAACCTGGCCATGGTCGACGCGCTGGACAAGTTGGCCGCCGAGCGCGGGGTGACGGCCGGCCAGCTGGCGTTGGCCTGGGTCACCCACCAGGGCGCCGACGTGGTGCCGATCCCGGGCACCAAGCGGCGCACCTACCTGGAGCAGAATGTCGGGGCCGCCACGCTGGAACTCTCGGACGCCGACCTGGCGAAGATCGCCGGCGTAGTCCCGGCCGGCGCGGTGCTCGGTGAGCGCTACCCGGCGGCGGCGATGCGCGGGCTGGGGCGCTGATGGTCTAGCCGGCCAGGGTGGCCGCATCGGTTGCACCGAGCTCCCGGCAGGCCTCCAGATCTCGCTTGCCGGGTGCCCTGGTGACGGTCACCGGCGCGACGATCCGCCGCCACCCCAGCGCGTCGGCGACCGACTCCACCGACTTCACCGCGCCCTCGGTACCCAGGTTGCCGTGCATGTACAGCCCGTACGGCCGGCCCTGGGTGTCACATCGTTCACGACGTAGAAGACCTGGTCGAAGAAGTGCTTCAACGCCCCGGACATGTATCCGATGTTCGCCGGGTACCCAGGATGACGCCGTCGCACGCCAGCAGGTCGGACACGGTGGCAGCCAGGGCGGCGCGGCGCACCACCTCGACACCGGTGATCTCCGGGTCGCTGGCGCCGCGCAGCACCGCGTCGAACAGTTCGGCGGTGGCCGGCGAGGGCGTAGGGTACACGATCAGTAGAGTGGCGAAGGCGGGCCTGCGATCAGGGCGGTGCGCTCAGCATCACGAGCCCTGGCGTCACTGGATCCGGCGTCACGCCCGGGTGACCAGCTCGCGCAGCAGCTCGCCCATCCGGCCGGCCGCCGCGTCACCGGCCGCGATCACCTCGTCGGCGTTCAACGGCTGGCCGCTCAGTCCGGCGGCCAGGTTGGTCACCAGCGACACCCCGAACACCTCCATCCCGGCCGCCCTGGCTGCGGTCGCCTCCAGCACGGTGGACATGCCGACCAGGTCCGCGCCGAGAGTGCGCAGCATCCGGATCTCGGCCGGGGTCTCGAAGTGCGGCCCCGGCAACCCGGCGTACACGCCGTCGGCCAGCGTCGGGTCGATTGCGGCGGCCAACGTGCGCAGCCGTGGGGAGTACAGGTCGGTGAGGTCGACGAAGTCGGCCCCGACCAGTGGCGACCGGGCGGTGAGGTTGAGGTGGTCGGCCACCAGTACCGGCTGGCCGACCCGGTATCCCTCGCGGATGCCCCCCGCAGCATTGGTCAGCAGGATCAGGGAGCAGCCGGCGGCGGCCGCAGTGCGGGTGGCGTGGGCCACCGCGGCCACTCCGTGGCCCTCGTACAGATGGGTGCGGCCGAGCAGCACCAGCACTCGGCGCGACCCCAGCCGCACCGACCGTACGGTGCCTCGGTGGCCGATGGCGGTCGGCGGCGCGAAGCCGGGCAGCTCACTCATCGACAGCTCCGGCGCAGCCGGCCCGAAACTGTCGGCCGCCGGCCGCCAGCCGGATCCGAGCACCACGGCGACGTCGTGGCGCGGGACCCCGGTCCGCCGCGCCAGTGCGGTGGCGGCACGCTCAGCCAACTCGCCCGGCTCTGATCCGGTCACCTTTACCTTCGGCTCCGGGTGGTCACCGGAGACCTGACGGACGGAATCCGGCGATGGAGCTGAACAGCCGCTGGTTGGCTTCCCCGGCCGCGTCGGCGGGCACGGTCAGCTGCAGGACCCACAGGTCGGCGCCCGAGGGGGTGAGCTGGGCGTAGCTGACCCGGCTGGAGCTGCCCTCCGTGCCGACCCGATCGGTCCGGTATCGGATCTGGTTGGCCGAGCGCGCCTGCACCGTGACGGCGGCCACCCCAAGCCGGGTGGCGGTCAGCCCGTCGGCGAAGTCGGACGGCTGGGCCGACTTGGCGCGGCTGCCCCGGATCCGGTCCAAGCGCAGCTCGCGGGACCCGTCGGGGCTGACGAACAGAATCGATACGACGTCGTTCTCACTCGCCAACCGGTAGTCCTCCCAGTTGTGAGGCACTCCGATGGTGAACCCCGGTGTCCCGGGCCCGTACACACCGGCGGGGATCGCGCGTGCCTCCAACGTGCTTGCCTGAGCCATCGCACCGGGGCTGATCAGCGCGGTGCTCAGCGGGGACTGCCCGGCCAGCACCCTGGTGCCGGCCCAGCCGCCGGCCACGCCGAGGATCACCGCCAGCGCCCCGGCGATCACCAACGGCGCCGACCGGGCGCCTCGGGGCGGGTCGTCCACGAGGCCCGGCGGTTTGACCAGCGGTTGGCTGGGTG
>JALYVZ010000192.1 GCA_030852965.1 Actinomycetota bacterium
CGCGGGCGCCGCGGGCTGCCCCGCGGGTGAGTCAGGCCGCTCGGTGGGCGCGTCAGGCCGCGGGGTGGGTGAGACGGGCCGCGGCGTGGGTGAGACTGGTCGCGGCGTGGGTGAGACTGGTTGCGGCGTGGGTGCGGCGCGGCGTACGGCGGGGCGGGGCGCGGGCCGCGAAGTGGGGGGCGCCGCCGATTCGCCCCGGCGTACCCGGGCCACCGCTTCGACGAACTCCCCGCCATCCTGGTAGCGCCGCGTCGGGTCCTTGACCAGTGCGTACTGCACCAGCATCCGGAAACCCTTCGGGATGTCGGTCGGCAGCGCCGGCAACGGGTCGTTGATGTGCATGGTGGCCACCGCCACCGGGTCGGTTCCCCGGAACGGGCGGTAGCCGGCCAGGCACTCCCAGCCGACCACACCGAGGGAGTAGACATCACTGGCCGGTCCGGCGTCCTGGCCGCGGGCCTGCTCGGGCGCGATGTAGTCCGCGGTGCCCAGCACCATCCCGGAGGCGGTCACCCCGGGGGCATTCACCGGCCTGGCGATGCCGAAGTCGGTCAGCTTCACCACGCCGTCGGCGGCGAGCAGGATGTTGCCCGGTTTGACGTCGCGGTGCACGAATCCGTGTTCGTGTGCGGCCTGCAACCCCCGTCCGGCCTGCTCCAGCAGGTCCAGCGCCGCGTCCGGCTCCAGCCGGCCGTGGGTGTCCAGCCGGGTGGACAGCGGTTCGCCGGGCACCAGCTCCAGCACCAGGTAGAGCGTCTTCGATCGGACAGCGCCGTCCTTGCCGCCGCCGCCCTCGTCCTCGCCGTAGTCGTACACCGCGGCGATGTTGCGGTGGTTCATCGAGGCGGCGGTGCGGGCCTCCACCCGGAACCGGTCCAGGAACTCGGGGTCGGCGCCGAACTCCGGTTTGAGCAGTTTGACCGCCACCGTGCGGCCGAGCTGTTGGTCCTCGGTCTCCCACACCTCGCCCATCCCGCCGACCGCGATCCGGCGGCTGAGGCGGTACCGATCGGCGATGAGGTGTCCGGCGTCCAGCGATCGGCTCATCCAGGGTTCCCCAATGCTGCGTTGATGACGGCCCGCCCCACCGGCGCCGCGACCGAACCGCCGGTGGCCTCCAGCGCCCGGTCACCGCCGTTCTCGACCAGCACCGCAACCGCCACCTTCGGGTAGTCCGCCGGTGCGAACGCCACGTACCAGGCGTGCGGCGGGGTGTTCTTCGGATCGTTGCCGTGCTCGGCGGTGCCGGTCTTGGACGCGATCTGGAGGCTAGGGTTCTTGCCGCCCCCCTGGGTGCGGGCCTCCGCGCCGACCATCAGGTCGGTGAGGGTGCGCGCCACGTCCAACGGGATCGCCCGGCCCAGCCGTTCGGACCCCTGGGTGTCCAGCGTGGTCAGGTCCGAGGCCTGGATCTCCTTGACCAGGTGCGGGGCCATCCGGACGCCGCCGTTGGCGATGGTGGCCACGATGGAGGCGCTCTGCATCGGGGTCAGCCGCACGTCGCGCTGCCCGATACCGGACTGCTCCAGCGCGGCGGTGTCGGGGATGTCGCCGAGCGCGGATGGCGCTACCAGCATCGGTACCGCCAGGTCGGCCTCGCCGATCCCGAACGCCTCGGCCTGGCTGCGCAGCTTGCTCTCCCCGAGCTGTCCGGTGAGCTCGGCAAACGCGGTGTTGCAGGAACGGGCCAGCGCCTCACGCAGCGTCGCGGTGGGGCCGGCGCCGCACGGGGTGCCGGCGAAGTTCTCCAGGGTGGTGCGGGTGGAGGACAGGGTGATCTGGGACGCCGCGGTGAGTGGGCTCTCCGGGGTGTAGCCGGCCTGCAGTGCGGCGGCGGTGTCGACCAGCTTGAACGTCGAACCGGGCGGATAGGTCTGGGAGATCGCCCGGTTGGTGAGCACCGGCGGGTCGGCGGTGGTCAGCCGGTTCCAGGCGCGAGTCTGGGTTTCGACGTTGGGGTCGGCCAGCGGTGCCGGGTCGTAGGTCGGGGTGGACACCATGGCCAGGATCTCGCCGGTGGCCGGCCGCATCGCGACTACCGCGCCCACGTAGCCCCGGCTGGACATCGCGTCGTACGCGGCCTTCTGGATCTGCGGCTCCAGGGTCAGCACCACGTTGCCGCCGCTGGGGTCGCGGCTGGTGAGCAGGTCGCCGAGCCGCCGGACGAACAGCCGGCCGTCGGAGCCGTTGAGCACCTCGTCCTGGGCCCGCTCCACGCCGCTGGAGCTGTAGACCACCGAATAGTAGCCGGTGACCGACGCGTAGAGCGGCCCCTGGGTGTAGTGGCGCTGCCAGCGCAGCCGTCCAGAGGTCTTCTCGCTGCTGGCCAACAGGGTGCCGCCGGCGCTGATCTGGCCGCGCTTGCGGCCGTACTCGGACAGCAGCACCCGTTGGTTGCGCGGGTCGTTGCGGTAGTCCGAGGCCTTGATCACCTGTACGTAGGTCAGGTTGGCGAGCAGCGCCAGGATCATCACCATCACCGCGACGGCGACCCTACGAACCGGAGTGTTCATGTGCGCCGCGCCCCGCTCATCGTGACACCAGCACGGTGCCGGCCTCGGCCAGTGGCGCCCTCGGTTCCGCCGACTTCCCGGACGCCGGCGACCGGGCGGCGTTCGAGATCCGCAGCAGCAGCGCCACGATCACGTAGTTGGCCACCAGCGACGACCCGCCGGCGGACAGGAACGGGACGGTCAGACCGGTCAGCGGGATCAGCCGGGTCACCCCGCCGATCACCACGAACACCTGCAGGGCCAGCGAGAACGACAACCCGGTGGCCAACAGCTTGCCGAAGCTGTCGCGGACCGCCAGCGCGCTGCGCAACCCTCGGGTGACCAGCACCAGATACACCACCAGCACGGCGGCCAACCCGATCAGCCCCAGCTCCTCGCCGATCGAGGAGATCATGAAGTCGCTCCAGGCGAACGGCACCAGCTCCGGGCGGCCGGCGCCCAGCCCGGTACCGCCGACCCCGCCGGTGCCCAGCCCGAACAGTGCCTGGCCGAGCTGGTAGCCGGCGCCGTCGAAGTTGGCCGCCGACAGCGGGTCCAGCCACACCTCGAACCGCTGGCGCACGTGCCCGAACAGCTGGTACGCCACCGCCGCCCCGCCGACAAAGAACACCAGCCCGATGAGCAGCCAGGACACCCGTTCGGTGGCGGTGTAGAGCAGCACCAGCAGGATGCCGAAGTAGAGCAGCGAGCTGCCCAGGTCCTTCTCCAGCACCAGCACTCCCACCGACAGCGCCCAGAACGCAATCAGCGGTGCCAGGTCACGGGGCCGGGGCAGCTCGATGCCCAGCACGGTGCGCCCGGCGGTCTGGAACAGCTCCCGTTTGGAGATCAGCAGCGCGGAGAAGAACACCATCAGCGCCACCTTGGCGAACTCACCGGGCTGGATGGAGAAGATGCTCAGCCGCAGCCAGATCTTCGATCCGTTGACCTCGGAGATGCCGCTGGGCAGCAGGCCGGGCAAGGCCAACGCCACCAGGCCGACGAAGCCGAGGGTGTAGCCGTAGCGGGCCAGCACCCGGTGGTCGCGGACGTAGGCCAACACCCCGATGAACAGCACCACCGCGATCGCGGTCCAGGCCACCTGCCGGTAGGCGAACTCCAGCGGCGCCGGGTTGCCGAGCTGGCGGGCCCGCTCCACCCGCGCCAGGTCGATCCGGTGGATCATCACCAGGCCCAGCCCGTTGAGCAGTGCGGCGCACGGCAGGATCAGCGGATCGGCGTAGGGGGCCAGCCGGCGCACCACCAGGTGCGCGGTGGTGAGCAGGCCCAGGTAGGCCAGGCCCAGGTAGATCAACGCACTGGTCAGCTCCGCCTCCTGGTTGGCCTCGACCAGTACCAGCGCGATCGTGGTCAGCGCCGAGGCGAACGCCAGCAGAACCAGCTCGATGGACCGGCCGGTGGGGGTGGAGGACAAACTGGCCGCTCGCGACACTAGCTCACCGTACGGCAGGGCTTGTTCGGTTCCAGTGGTGTCGGCGGAACGCCTGGCGACCCAGGAGGCTCCGCGTTCGGAACGTCCGGATGGGGCTGCGACACACCCGGCGAGGGGCGCGGCGGCGACACACCCGGCGCGGCGGGCTGCGGCTGCGACACACCCTGCAGGGCGGCCGGGGTGCACTCCGGCAACATCTTCTCGGTGCGCAGGCGGGCTACCATCGCGTGGGCCCCGGGCAGACCATCGACCTGGACACCTTGCTGGACCCCGTTGCGGGCGTCTTCCTGCAGTTCGTTCAGCTGGATCTCGGTGGTCTCGTGGACGTTGTGCAGCTGGACACCCAGCACGCCGCCCTTGATGCCCTGGAAGATGGCCACCTGGCCGCTCGCGTCGCCGACGTAGTACTGCTGCAGCACCGCCCACCGGATCAGTCCGCCGACCGCCACCAGCAGCGCCGCCACCACCACCACCGCCAACAGCCAGGAGCGGCCCCGGCGGGGTGGGGTGGGAGGTTGGGCGCGCGGCTCGACCCGCTGCGGGAGGACTCGGGGCAGCGTGGTCACCGACGCCCGCGCGGCGGCCGAGTCCGGCGGCGGCCGGTCGGCCTCGGAACCGTCCCCGGCGGCGCCACCCACGATGGGGGCGTCCTCGCCGAAGTCGATGTCCACCACGTCGGCCACGATGACCGTGATGTTGTCCGGGCCGCCGCCGCGCAACGCCAGGTCGATCATCCGGTCGGCGCACTGCCGCGGGTCGGCGATACGCAGCGTCTCGGCCATTGTCTCGTCGCTGACCACTCCGGACAGCCCGTCGGAGCACAACAGGTACCGGTCGCCGGCGCGGGCCTCGCGCACCGCCAGCGTCGGCTCCAGTTCGTGCCCGGTCATCGCCCGCAGCAGCAGCGAACGCTGCGGATGGGTGTGCGCCTCTTCCTCGGTGATCCGGCCTTCGTCGATCAGCGACTGGACGAACGTGTCGTCCTTGGTGATCTGGCTGAAGTGGCCGTCGCGCAGCAGGTACGCCCGCGAGTCTCCGACGTGCACCATCCCGAGCCGGTTGCCGGCGAACAGGATCGCGGTCAGGGTGGTGCCCATGCCCTCGAGATCGGGCTGCTCGGCGACCAGCTCGGTGATCGCGGCATTGCCCTCGGCGGTGGCCGCGCTCAGCTCGGCGATCAGGTCGTCGCCGGGCTCATCGTCATCCAGCGGCGCCAGCGCGGAGATGACCAGCTTGGAGGCCACTTCGCCGGCCGCGTGCCCGCCCATCCCGTCAGCCAATGCCAACAGACGCGGACCCGCGTACACCGCGTCCTGGTTGTTCTGTCGAACCAGGCCCCGGTCACTGCGGGCGGAGTATCGAAGCACCAGGGTCATGAACGCAGCTCGATCACCGTCTTGCCGATACGGATCGGGACACCCATGGGCACCCGAGTGGGTCCGCTGACCTTAGCCCGGTCCAGATACGTTCCGTTGGTCGACCCGAGATCTTCGACGTACCATTCCTCGCCCTGCAGCGAAAGCTTCGCGTGCCGGGTGGAGGCGTAGTCGTCGTCGAGCACCAGTGTCGAGTCATCAGCCCGCCCGAGCGTGATCGGCTTGGAGTCCAGCGACACCCGGGTGCCGGCCAGCGCACCGTGGGTGACGATCAGCTGCCGTGGTGTCCGGGCTTTGCCTCCATTGGGGGCCCGGGACCGCCGTCCGGGCACCAACGCCCGCAGTCCGGACGCGGCATACAGATCCGACCGCACCACCCGCAGAGCCGCGAACACAAACAGCCAGAGCAAGGCGAGGAACCCCGCCCTGGTCAGCTGAAGTACCAGCTCCGGCACGCCCGGCGCACCCCGTTCCCCTGCTGAACACCGTCGGGCCCGTTGCCCGGTGTGAACCCCAGGTTATCCGGCGTCCCGATAGACCAGCGTCGAGTGCCCGACCCGGATCACGTCGCCGTCGGTGAGCTGCCAGGTCTGCACCGGGTTGCCGTTCACCGTGGTGCCGTTGGTGGAGCCCAGATCGGTCAGCGTGGCCTGCTGGCCGTTCCAGCCGATCTCCAGGTGCCGCCGGGACACCCCGGTGTCGGGAAGCCGGAAGTCGGAGTCCTGGCCGCGGCCGATCACCGTGGTGCCACTGTGCAGCTCGAAGCTGCGGTTGGACCCGTCGTCGATGGTCAGCGACGCCGCGGCCGGCTGGTCGTAGCCCTGGTCGTATCCTTGCTGGCCGGCGTAGCCCTGCTGGGCGTAGCCCTGGTCGCCCTGGTCGTACCCCTGCTGCTCGTAGCCCGGCTGGGCATATCCCTGCTGGGCATATCCCTGCTGGGCATATCCCTGCTGGCCGGCGTAGCCCTGCTCGTGGCCCGGCTGAGCGTAGCCCTGCTGGCCGGCGTAGCCCTGCTCGTGGCCCGGCTGAGCGTAGCCCTGCTGGCCGGCGTAGCCCTGGTCGTGGCCCGGCTGAGCGTATCCTTGCTGGCCGGCGTAGCCCTGGTCGTATCCTTGCTGGCCGGCGTATCCTTGCTGGTCGTATCCCTGCTGCGGGTGGCCTTGCTGGTCGTATCCTTGCTGGTCGTAGCCCCGCTGGTCGTATCCTTGCTGCGGGTGGCCCTGCTGGTCGTATCCCTGCTGGGGGGGGTATCCCTGCTGGCCGGGGTGGCCCGGCTGGTCGTAGCCCTGCTGGTCGTAGCCGGCATGGCCGCGTGGGTCGGGATCGCCGTCGGGGTCGGCGTAGGTTTGCTGCTGGCCGTAACCGCGGGGGGCGCGGTCGTAGCCGTACTGACCGTTGTCCTCGGGGTGACCCGGTGGCTGGCTCATCGACGGTTCCTTTGCGTTGCGAGGTCTCGGCATGGCCCGGGATGCATCTGGGTCCACAATCGAGCTGGTACGGAACTGACCCGTGTGCAGCGCCTCGGAGCGCTCCAATGAGACTACGACGTCGCCGTACGTATCCCACCCCTGGTCTGTGACCAGCCGCTCCACACATGCGGTCAGTGACTCTGTGACGCGCTGGGCGTCGGCTGCCATGCGCTCATGGTCGGTCGGGCTCAGCAGTACCGCATAGCGATTCGGGGCGAGCCGCCGGCCGCCGGCCAGCGGACGGACAGAGACCTCGGCTTCGCGAGCCAGCGCCTGCGAAACCTCCTCGGCCACGACGTTGCCGCCGAAGACCCGAGCGAAGGTGTCGCCCACGAAACCCTCCAACCGGCGCTCGAAGCGCTCAGCCCGACCCACCTGTATCCCCACTTTCCATCGGCGTGTTGGTAGTACCAACGATCGTATCTGTGGTAAAGGCACGGTGTACTTCGTCACCCCCGGTTTGGTGAGTCGGCTTGCCAGGTCTCCGCGCTCGAGTTTTCGCCTCGGGGCCGCCTCGGGGGCCGGCTCCGGGGGTTGGATCTGCTCCGACGGGTGCGTGCTAGCCTCAGCCGACGCGCCAGGGCGAGTGGCGGAATGGCAGACGCGCACGGTTCAGGTCCGTGTGTCCGTAAGGACGTGAGGGTTCAACTCCCTCCTCGCCCACCAAACGACCAGCGGTCGAACCGCGTCCGCTGAGGTCTCGGCCGCCGCGGTAGCTGGAAGGGCTAAGGCGCGGGTCGACCGTGTCGCCGATTGGCCCGAGTTCGCCGCTCGTTGGGCCGACGGTGCTGGCGGGCGGATCAGCGGGACGTTCAGGATGCAGCTGGCCGAGGCCTAGGACCTGCTGCGGCCGGTACGCTGCCTACGGGGCCAACCTCCCTGACCTTGAAGCCCGGCTGGCCGCGGTGGAGGCCCGCCTCGAGGAGGTGGCCGCTGACGCGGCGGCCGCGCGGCACCTGGCCGCCGCCCGTGACCGCGATCTGTCCGACCTCACG
>JALYVZ010000513.1 GCA_030852965.1 Actinomycetota bacterium
GGCCGCCGCCGCGAGCACCGCGGTCAGAGCGGCCACCTCGGCGTCGTCCGGCTCGCCGCGCACGATGGGAAACAGCGCGCGGCGTTGCTCCGGGGTTTGGTTCTCGGTCGGTCCGGTCGGGGAGCCGGTCATCGGCTGTTCCTCGCTGGGCTCGTCGCCGCGGTGCCCTGGGTCGCTGTGTCCGGTCACAGGGGGATGTTTCCGTGCTTGCGGGCCGGCGAGGTCTCCCGCTTGGTGGCGAGCATGCGCAGTGCCCGCCCGACGTGACCCCGGGTGTGCGACGGCGGCATCACACCGTCGATGTAGCCCCGGTCGGCGGCCAGGTACGGGTTGCAGAGGGTGTCCTCGTAGTCGGTCTGCAGCTCCGCGCGCCGTGTCGCCAGCTCGTCGCCGGACAGGGTGGCCAGCTCCTTGCGGTGGAGGATGCTGACCGCGCCCTGGGCCCCGGTGACCGCGATCTGCGCGGTCGGCCAGGCGATGTTGATGTCGGCCCCGAGGTGCTTGGAGCCCATCACGTCGTAGGCGCCGCCGTAGGCCTTGCGGGTGATCACGGTGACTTTCGGGACGGTGGCCTCGGCGTAGGCGTAGATCAGCTTTGCGCCGCGGCGGATGATGCCGTTCCACTCCTGGTCGGTGCCGGGTAGGAAGCCGGGCACATCGACGAAGGTCAGCACCGGGATGTTGAACGCGTCGCAGGTGCGCACGAACCGGGCCGCCTTCTCCGAGGCGTCGATGTCCAGGCAGCCGGCGAACTGGGTCGGCTGGTTGGCCACCACACCCACGCTGCGTCCCTCCACCCGGCCGTAGCCGACCAGGATGTTCGGCGCCCACAGCGCCTGGACCTCCAGGAACTTGGCGTCGTCGAGCACCCTGGTGATCACTTCGTGCATGTCGTAGGGCTGGTTGGGGGAGTCCGGGATCAGCGTGTCGAGTTCGAGGTCGGTCTCGGTGAGGTCGTCGGAGACGCTTCCGGCCACCGCCTCGGCCGGGGCGAACAGCGGCGGTTCGGAAAGGTTGTTGGACGGCAGGAACGACAGCAGCTCCTGCACGTAGGAGAGCGCGTCCTGCTCGTCGTCGGCGAGGTAGTGGGCCACGCCGGACTTGCTGTTGTGGGCCCGGCCGCCGCCGAGCTCCTCCATCTCGACGTCTTCACCAGTGACGGTCTTGATCACGTCCGGGCCGGTGATGAACATGTGGCTGGTCTGGTCGACCATCACGGTGAAGTCGGTGATCGCCGGGGAGTACACCGCGCCGCCGGCGCACGGCCCCATGATCAGCGAGATCTGCGGGATCACGCCCGAGCAGCGCACGTTGCGCGTGAAGATCTCGCCGTAGAGGCCGAGCGCGACCACGCCCTCCTGGATCCGGGCGCCGCCGCCGTCGTTGATGCCGATCATCGGACAGCCGATCTTGAGCGCCAGGTCCATCGCCTTGACGACCTTCTCGCCGAACACCTCACCGAGTGCGCCACCGAACACGGTCGCGTCCTGGCTGAACACGCACACCGGACGGCCGTCGATGGTCCCGCTGCCGGTCACCACGCCGTCGCCGAACGGCCGGTTGCGGTCCATTCCGAAGTTCGTCGAACGGTGCCGCACCAGCTCGTCGAGCTCGATGAACGAGCCTGGGTCGAGGAGCTGGTCGATCCGCTCGCGGGCGGTCTGGCGGCCCTTTGCGTGCTGCCGCTCGACGGCCTTCTGGGAACCGGCGTGCACCGCGTCGTCGATGCGGCGGTGCAGGTCGGCCAGCTTGCCGGTGGTCGTGTGGACGTCCGGTTCGTCGGGCCCGGTCCCCTCCGGCTCGCCGATCGGCAGGGTGCTCATGGGCGTGCAGCCTAATCAGCCGCGCCCGGTCTGGGGCGGCGGCAGTGAGCGGGCTCATTTCCCCTATCGGGTGCGGCCGGCGGGTAATGCGCGGGCGCATTGCCTGGTGGCGGCGGCGCGCCGCATACCCTGCACCCGTGAACGACCAGCTGTTGGACGAGGGGGTGCTTCGGGATGCGCTGGTTGGCCAGGTGGCGGGGCTGGACGTCGTCGCTGTCACCGGCTCGACGAACGCCGACCTGTTGGCCGCCGCCCGGGCCGGCGCCCCGGACCGCACCGTGCTGGTCGCCGAGCGGCAGGACCGGGGC
>JALYVZ010000193.1 GCA_030852965.1 Actinomycetota bacterium
TCCCTCAGCCGCGCCGGCGCCGGGGCGGGTGCTGCCAGCGTTTGGGGTGCGGCCGCCGCCCGCCAGCCAGGCCGAGTGGTACCTCAGTCACCTGTCGAGCGTGACGTAACCGGACTCAGGTACCACTCGGAACACACCCGCTCGGGCTGCGCAGGGCGAGCAACGTGCGGAGGCGTTCGATCTTCTGGGCAGTGTGGGCGGTGTCGCGGCCGACGCGCAGCGTGTACCAGCCATACGCGGCGAGTTCGGCGTCCCGTTCTCGGTCACGCTCGCCTCGTTCCCGGGTGTAGTGGCTCGCACGTCGTACTCGATCGCCAGCCGCGCCGCCGGGTAGGCCAGTCGATCCTGGCAAGCACAAATCCATACTCGTCGACGATTCGGTACTGCACCTCCGGGGGCCTGCAGACCGGCCCGCCGAGCGCGAGTAGCAGCCTGGTCTCCGGTGGCGACTCGGATCTCGGATCGGCCAGCCGCACGACCTCGTCCAGCCTCCGACAACCTCGCGCGCCGGGGCTCCCGGCCCGGCGAGCGAGCAGATCGGTTGGCAGGGAACTGGTTACATGAGCCAGCGCGTCCACCACGACCACCGCTTCCACCAAAGGGCAGCCGCCGGGCCAGGTCCCACGCGGTGCGGGCCGGCTTGGTCAGCCCGCAACCTCCCAACTCTGCGACCTCGACCGTGTCGCCCCGGACCCGGTGGGTCCGCAGTCGCCTCCAAGCAAGGCCGCAGCGGAGTACCCGCCGAGCACCCAGCCCCGATCGCGCACCATCAGATACGCGGCCCGCGACCTCATCGCCAGGTCGGCTCCGACGCCTGCGGACAGGTAGACGTCGGGAAGACCCGGGCGGAAGCGGGGTGCATGCAGCTGGTGCCTGGTCAACAACCCCGCAGCGAGCGCCTCCGTACCCCGGAAGGGGCCTTCCAACATGCACGCAGCCTCGCCGAGCCGAGCCGGTTGTGTGGGCGTTTTCGTTAAGAACCGTCATCCAGTGGTACCTGGGTGGCGACTCGGGCGGACTTGCTCGGTGCGACTCGGGGGACTTGCACGGTGGCTGGTCGGCAGCGCGGTAGCCGTAGCGGGCAGACTCGGCGGGTGCGCATGTCGAGCCCTTATCTGAGTGTGGACCTGGCGGTGGTGCGAGACCGCCTCGCCGCGCTGCGGGCGGCGTTGCCCGACGCCCGGGTGTTCTACGCGGTCAAGGCCAACCCCTCGGACGCGGTCGTGGCCGCGCTCGCCGAAGCTGGCGCCGGCTTCGACGTAGCCTCCCCGGGCGAGGTCGAGCTGGCGCTGCGGCACGGCGCCGACCCTGCCGGGCTGTGCTATGCCAACCCGGTCCGTAAACCCGCCGACGTGCTCAGCGCCGCACACGCCGGCGTGCGGCTCTTCGTCACCGACAGCTCCGAGGACCTCGCGGTGCTGGCAGTGCACGCGCCAGGGGCGGATGTGCTGGTGCGGCTCGCGGTGGACGAGGTCGGGTCGGCCACCCCGTTCGGCGGCAAGTTCGGCTGCTCGCGCTCCGAGGCAGCGGGGCTGCTGCGTGGAGCCGGTACGCTGGGGCTGCGCCCGGCCGGGCTGAGCTTCCACGTCGGTTCGCAACAGCTCCGCCCGGCGGCCTACGCCACAGCCATCGAGGCCGCCGCCCAGGTCACCCTCGACGCCGGTCTGGCGAGGCTGCCACTGCTCGACGTCGGCGGCGGGTTCCCGGTCCGCTACCGCGAGCCGGTGCCGCCGCTGACCCGCTACACCGCTGAGATCCGAGCGGCCGTGCGCACCCACTTCCCTGAGCATCCGCCGGAGCTGGCCGTGGAACCCGGACGGTTCCTGGTTGCCGAGGCCGGGGTGTTGCACGCGCAGGTCGTCCGGGTGTCCCAGCGGCACGACGGCCGGCGCTGGGTGTACCTGGACGTGGGTCGCTACGGGGGGCTGGCCGAGACCGAGGGCGAGGCGATCGGCTACCGGGTGGCCACCCCGCACGACGGTGGCGAACTGGCCCCGGCCGTGCTCGCCGGCCCGACCTGCGACGGGGACGACGTGCTCTACCGCGAGATGGCGCTGCCGCGTGCGTTGCGGCCCGGTGACTCCGTCCGGCTGCTGGCCGCCGGCGCCTACACCGCGAGCTACTCCTCGGTGGCGTTCAATGGGCTGCCCCCGCTGGCGGTCCGGTGCGTGGACACGGACCTCGCCGGGGTGGTGACGTGAGCCCGTTCACCGGACGTCACGTGCTGGCCGAGCTCACCGGGGTTGACCCGGATTGGCTGGACGACGAGACGATGGTCCGTGCCGCGTTGGTTTGGGCCCTCGCCGAAGCCGGCGCCACCGTGCTGCGGACCGTCGCCCACCGGTTCGAGCCGCGCGGGCTCACCGTGGTCGCAGTGCTCTCCGAATCGCACGCCTCGATGCACACTTGGCCCGAGCATGGCAGCGCCTTCCTCGACGTCTTCACCTGCGGGGATGCCGCCGACCCGGAGTTGGCGACCGAGTTGCTGGCCCGCCGGCTCGGCGCCGGAGCGCTGCACCGGCGCACAGTGGACCGGGGCACCGCAGACCGGCGCACGGTAGACCGTGGCACCGCAGACAAGGGCGTGCCGGGGCCCGCCCGCCAGGTCAGCGAACCGATGGCGGCCGGCCTGCGGCGGCTGTGGGATGTCGAGGAGGTGCTCTGGTCCGGGCGGACCGCGTTCCAGGAGGTGCTGATCGGGCGCACCGCGCACGGGATCACGCTGTTCTGCGACGCCGAGCGCCAGAGCAGCGAGGCCAGCCAGCTCGTCTACCACGAGGCACTGCTGGTACCGGCATTGCTGCTGGCGAGCGAGATCAACGAAGTGCTGGTGATCGGGTCCAGTGAGGGAGTCGTCAGCCAGCTGGCGGTGGCGGCCGGAGCGCGACACGTGGACCACGTCGACATCGACACCGAGTGCGTGCGGGTCTGCGCCCGGCTGCTGCCCTACGGCTACACAGATGCGGATCTGGTCGCGGCCGAGACTCACCAGGGACCGGTCGCCGTGCACTACGCCGACGGTTGGCAGTACCTGCGGACCACCGGCCACCGTTACGACGTGGTGGTCATCGACCTACCTGACGAACGCCCCGAGGACGCGCAGGCCCAACACAACCGGTTGTACGGGCTGGAGTTCCTGCGGCTGGCCGCAAGCGTGCTGATGCCCGGCGGCGTGGTGGTCGGCCAGGTCGGCTGCCCGACGCTGTGGCGCAACGACACCCTGCGCACAGCGGTCCAGCGCTACCGGGAGGTCTTCGCCACCGTGGTGCACTACGGCTCCGACGAACACGAGTGGTCGTTCCTGACCGGTTGCCCGACCCCGATCACCGACCCGGTGCGGCGGATGACCGAGCGGTTGGCCACGCTGCCCTATCGCCCGGAGTCCATCGACGCCGAGGCGCTCGCACGAGGCGCGGTGCTGCCGATGTCTGTGCGCGTCAGCGGTGCTACCCGGTCGCCAGTGCGGTGAGCAACTGCTCGGTGCTGGGCTGCGCGATCGGCGGCGCGCTGCCGTGCTCGGCGATCACCGCACGCACCCGCACGACCAGTTCGCGGTCGCGGTAGACCTCGTCCGGCCGACCGAGCACCCCCATGATCCGACAGTAGGCCCGGAACACCTCCGCGTCCCACCGGGCCGCCGACCGGAGCTCGGCGTAGGTCAGCCACGAACGGAGGCGGCGGCGCCCGGCGGAACCGCCGGTCCGCGGCGAGCGGCCGCAGTACCCAGTCCACAGTGGCGCGCCGGCTCATCACCAGCGGCATTCGCTCGTCGTCCGGCCGGGGCGAGCGGTCGGCCAGGCGCTGCCGCCCACGACTGCGATGCGCATGTGAGCCCACGTTGCGCCCCCGGGCCGTGGGTTCAACCTTTTTTTGGTCGGCGGCCGAGGCATCGACACGAGGCCGAAGCGCCAGCTTGACCTCAACAATAGTTGAGCTTCTACGGTGGCAACATGAACATGGAGTCCACTGCCTGGAACGCGATGTACAACGCGGTGCACGCAACCCCCGACCGCCGTCCGCTCTCCCGGGCCACCCTGGCCGGATCGCCGGCTTCGCCCGCCCGCAGCGCACCCGGCTGACAGCGTCCTCGCATTCAGCGTGGTGACCTCGGTCCTCGCGGTGGCCACCCCACTGGTCGCCGGTCGGATCATCGATGCCATCACCCACCGAGCTGAGCCAATGCTCGTGGCGAGGTTCGCGGCGCTGATCGCGGTGATCGCGCTGGCCGAGGCCGGTTTCGGGGTGGTGTCCCGTTGGCTGTCCGCAAACATCGGCGAGGACCTGATCCTGCACCTGCGCACCGCCGTGTTCGACCACGTCCAGCGGATGCCGGTGGCATTCTTCACCCGGACCCGTACCGGAGCGCTGGTCAGCCGGCTGAACAACGACGTGATGGGGGCGCAGCGCGCCTCAGCAACACGCTGTCCGGGGTGGCCGGCAACCTGGTCACCCTGACGTTGACACTCATCGCCATGGTCGGGATCTCCTGGCAGATCACCGTGTTGGCGTTGGTGCTGCTCCCGTTGTTCGTGCTGCCGGCGCGCCGGATGGGTAGCCGGCTGGCTCGGCTGAGCCGGGAGGCCGCCGAGCACAACGCGATGATGGGCACCCAGATGACCGAGCGGTTCTCCGCGCCCGGCGCCACGCTGGTCAAGCTGTTCGGTCGGCCGGCCGAGGAGTCGCGCGCGTTCGCCGTCCGGGCGGCGCGGGTGCGCGACATCGGAGTTCGCACCGCGATGACCCAGACGGTGTTCGTCACCGCGTTGACGCTGGTCTCCGCGCTGGCCCTGGCCCTGGTGTACGGCCTGGGCGGATGGTTCGCGTTGGCCGGGCGGCTGGAGGCCGGCGCGGTGGTCTCGCTCGCGCTGCTGCTCACCCGGCTGTATGCCCCGCTGGCCGGGGCCCGGGTCGACGTGATGAGCGCCGCGCAGAGCTGTACCGCACCCAGTTCCAACAGCCGACCCCGCTCATGCCGGCTACCTGAAGCCCGCGGCTACCGCTGCTGGTCGGTGTCGGGCTTCGCGCTCCCCTCACCTGAACAGTCGGGCCTCCGTCGTCGGCCGCCGAGCGTATCGGGGCAGGTCCGGCCCGGGACAGCGCAGTCAGCTCGATCCGATCACGACTGTCGCGCTGGGTTCCGGCGACCGAACCGTCCTGGGACGCAGTCCGGCGCTCGCCATCACCGCAGCCACCGCGGCACCCTGGGCCGCACCGGTCTCGACGAGCAGGGCGCCATCAGCCGCCAGCCAGGGGGGCGCGCCGGAGATCACCTCGCGCAGCACGTCCAACCCGTCCGCGCCGCCGTTCAACGCACGGGTAGGCTCGTGCAGCCGAGCCTCCGGGGGCATCAGCGCAAGCTCGGCGGTCGGCACGTACGGCGCGTTCGCCACCAACACATCCACCCGGCGGCGCAGCGGAGCGGGCAGCTCCGCGTAGAGATCACTCCAGAGGACACGGGCCCGCTCGCCTAGGTTGCGGCGGGCGCACCGGACGGCAATCGGGTCGAGATCCGCCGCGTACAGCTCGATCGGGTCCAGCTCCGCGAGCAGGACCGCCGACACCGCCCCGGAACCGCAGCAGAGCTCTACCACCACCGGCGGCCGCCCGTGTCGGGGCGCCACCGCGCGCGCCAGCGCGACGGCTTCACTGGCCAGCAGCTCGGTGCGGCGGCGGGGCACGAACACCTCGGGCTCGACCAGCACCCGCATACCGCCGAACTCCGCCCAGCCGAGCACGTGCTCCAATGGCAGACCGGCGACCCTGCGGTCCACCAAAATGGCCAGCTCGAGCGAGGTGGCGGCCTCGGCCACCAACAGGTGGGCCTCCTCTTCGGCGAACACGCAGCCGGCCGCCCGGAGCCGGGTCACCAGCTCAGCGGGCGGCCGCCTCGACTTCGGAGTCAGCGCCCGGCCTCGGCAGTCTCCTTCAGCCGGGCCAGGGTGGTCTCGATCATCGACTGGGTGTGCGCGACCCGGTCATCGACACCGGTCAGCATCTTGCCCAGCACGGCGGTGACCGGTCCGCGCCCGTCCACCCACGTCTCGGTGACCTCACAGGCCCCGCCGCCGTCCACCGGGGTGATCTCGTAGGACCACACCGCGAAGGTCTTCGGACCGAGCACGTTCGCGAACTCGAACCGGGTAGGCGCCGTGGCATCGGTGACCGTGGAGACGACCGACCACGTCTTCTTGCCGCTGTCGTTGGTGCCCTCGAACTTCGCGCCTTTGGCCGGACCAGTGGCCCCACCCATCCACCGGCCGCCGGTGGCCTCCGGGCTCCACTCACCCATCCGGGTGAGATCACTGACCAATGCGTATACCGTGTCCGCGCTCGCCGCGATGCGGGTCGAGGAGGACACCCTCGTCTTCTCTGCCATGCGGCAGAGAATCGCATGCGCGCCCCGCCCACCGCCCGGGATAATCGCCGAACCGCACGGACGTGTGAACCGATCGCGGTCAGCGTCCGCGCACGAGTACCGGCAGCAACATGCGAACAAGACAGCGGCTCGGAACTGGACCGGGCTGGGCTGTCTGTGCGTCAGATCGCGGACCAGCTCGGCCACGCCAAGGTGTCCATGACGCAGGACCGCTACCTCAGCAGGGCACACCGGGACGCCCGCGACAACGGGCCCGAGGAAGTTTCGGGCGCATAAAGGGAATCTGGATCTTACCGCAGACGAGGCTGTAGGCCTCTGACCTGCTGGGGAAGCTCCTCCGACTGGACTCGAACCAGTAACCCTGCGATCTTCGCGCGGGGCTTCCCAAGATGTTTTGATGGTTGGCGACGCTACGCACTGCCAGCACGAATCGCCCCAGACGTGGAGCCAAACATCTCAAGGTTGTCGGTCGGTTCTCGGCCTTAACCATGAGTAAATCATGTGTTGATGTAGTGGGGACGACCTCTTCGTCCCGAACTAGGTCCGGCTAGCGCTCCTACCTGCGGCGGGAACCAAGAGCGCAGGTCATCAGGACGTTGGTTCTCATTGGTCTGGGTAGGGCCTGCTGTCGCCCACGCTGAAGATCGTCTCCCAGATTTCTCCCGGCGGGAAGGGCTGAAACAGGGGCAGCCCCACTGAGGGTTATTCAGAGAGGACTTAGTGATCTTGTAGAACACGCCCTGAGCTGCGACGATATTAAACCGTACGCACATCCTGAATAAGCCTCACTGTTTCAGCCGTGGTGACGCGGTGACAAGAATTTAGAGAGAGTGAGCATGAGGAACCCCGCGTCGCGACGTTGCTGTCACCGCACTGTCACCGCTTCTGCGCAGTGTTGATGCAGGTACGCGGGCTGCGGTGACCCTGGTGACACCGGTGACAGCTCGGCCATGGCCGAGCCGTACGAAATCCGGCGCTCTCCGGGCAGGCACCACCGGACCCACCGGAGGCCCACCGGTCGACCGGCGACAACGTCATGCGCTGATCATCAGGGCTGAATATTTACGCAGGCGTAGTTGTGCTCCCAGGGTTCCGACGCCGACTTGCGCACGGTCGCACACAGCAGCGAGTTGGGCGCGAAGGTCTGGTTGATGTCGATATCTACCCAGGTGTGCATCACGCCGCAGTCGGCCGTGACAACCGGGCTATCATAGTGTTTGTCGTCCGAGGTCTGGCCGAACACCCGGAAGTCGTAACACATCCCTCTCGGTCAGACTGATGTGAGACACCCCGTGTGAGTGCGGGGTCCCTGATCTTGAGGGCAGGACCGGAGATCCTGTGCACGTGTCCACGCCTTCTGATAAGCAGTCCCGGCGCACGCCCGG
>JALYVZ010000042.1 GCA_030852965.1 Actinomycetota bacterium
TTAGAACGTCGTGAGACAGTTCGGTCCCTATCCGCCGCGCGCGCAGGAGACTTGAGGAAGGCTGTCCCTAGTACGAGAGGACCGGGACGGACGAACCTCTGGTGTGCCAGTTGTCCCGCCAGGGGCATGGCTGGTTGGCTACGTTCGGAAGGGATAACCGCTGAAGGCATCTAAGCGGGAAGCCTGTTCCAAGATGAGGTCTCCCACCCCCTTCGCGGGGTTAAGGCCCCCAACAGACCATTGGGTTGATAGGCCAGAGATGGAAGCACAGCAATGTGTGGAGTTGACTGGTACTAATAGGCCGAGGGCTTCACCACAACACGTTTCATCCGCATCCACTATGTGACCCTGAACAAACAACCACCCCTGTCACACCGATGTTGTCGGGTGTGCAGATCGGTTACCAGGGTGACCCCACAAACTGTGTTCATCCAGGTTGACACACATAGCTGTTCATCTAGGTGGACACACATAATGATGTCGGTGGCGATAGCGTCGGGGAAACGCCCGGTCCCATCCCGAACCCGGAAGCTAAGCCCGACAGCGCCGATGGTACTGCACCCGCCAGGGTGTGGGAGAGTAGGACACCGCCGACACCTCATCAAAAACAGCCGGTGCTCCTGGGAACACACCCCAGGAGCACCGGCTTTTTTGTCGCCGGTCCCTGGTTACCTACCACGGATCCCACTGGCGTTTCCTGGCCGGGATAGAGTGGTGCCCATGGCATCGGATGGTCAGTCGGACTCACCGCGTCGGCGGCCACCACGACCTCGCGGCGGTGGGAGTGCGGATGGCACCGGCTGGAAGTCCTCCGGTGCCGGAGCCAGCGACCCGCCACGGCAGGGTCCTGGTGGGGTGCGTCGAGATGGGTCCGGCACCCCCAAGCACGGTCGTCCGGCCGGGGAGGGTCGAGCGAACGTCGGTCGGTCGAAGTCAGAGCCGTGGGATCGCAAGCGAGGACACTCGCCGGATGCCAGACGAGGCCGGGATGATCGAGACGCTCACGCTCGCTCGGAGCGACCACCCCGGAGCGCCGACTCGGAGAGTGCTGACTCGCGCGGCAAGGGTCGCGGTTCAGCCGAATCCGCCCACCGCCGCGGTGCTGGCTCGCGAGAAGGCCGAGGTTCGGGCGCGTCCGGTGGCCGCCCCAATCGGGAGCACGCCCAGGGAGCGGCACGCAGTGGTGGCGACCGCATCGACCCCAGATACCAGGCTCGCCGGGATGCGGGGGAGTTCGGTCGCGCAGTGGGCTCAGGTGATCGGCAGCGCTCAGCGGAGGCTGCGGGTTCTCGTGCGGCGCGGTCTGGGGATCGGCGGCGTTCCGGGGAGCCCGGAGGTTTCAGTCCGGCGCCGTCAGGCGATCGGCGCCGCTCCCGGGCGTCTGAGAGCACGGGCTCTGCGCGGTCTGGGGATCGCCGAAGCTCTTGGGATGCCGAAGGCTCCGGCTCGGCGGCGTCTGATGATCGGCGACGCCCAGTGCAGCCCGAGGGTTCAGGTGGGGCGCGGTTCCCTGATCGCCGCCGGGCAGAGGATTCCGACGGCACTCACTCAGCTCCGCCTGGTGACCGTCGGCGGCCGCCGCCCGGCGACGACCGACGCAGCGGTTCCCGACCCAGCAGGCCGGATGCTACGGACCGCCGTCCGGTCCGTAGCTCGCAACGCGACGACCGTGACCCCCCACGTCCGCCGTCGCCGCCGGCGCCCGATCTTTCCGAGGAGCTGGCAGACGTGGAACTGGACGCGGATGTGCGGCGGGACCTGCGCGGTCTGCGGAAGGACGTGGCAGATGAGGTGGCCCGGCACCTCGTCGCGGCCGGCACCCTGCTGGAAGCAGATCCCGCACGTGCGTTGGCCCATGCCCGGTACGCGCGGTCGAAGGCTTCCCGGCTTGCGGTGGTGCGCGAGGCCGCCGGGCTGGCGGCCTACCGGGCCGGCGAGTGGACCGAGGCGATCGCGGAACTGCGCGCGGCTCGCCGGATGGGCGGCGGTCCCGGACATCTGGCGGTGCTGGCCGATGCGGAGCGAGCGCTCGGCCGCCCGGAGCGGGCTTTGGAACTCGCGCGGGGGCCGGAGGCCGGTGCGTTGGGCCGGGCGGAGGCGATCGAGTTGCTCATGGTCGCGGCTGGTGCTCGCCGTGATCTTGGTGAACTGGATGCCGCGGTCGTAAGCCTGCAGATTCCTGAGCTGGACCCCTCCGTCGACGCGCCCTGGAGCCCGCGGTTGTTTTACGCCTACGCCGACGCGCTGCTCGCCGTGGGACGGCGCGAGGAGTCCGTTCGATGGTTCCTGCACGCCGCACAGGCCGACGACGACGAGCTGACCGACGCCGGCGACCGACTGGCGGAGCTGGCCGAGCCCGCCGGCGGTCCGGCGCGGTGACGAGCCTGCTCGACGCGCACGACGCACTGCTGTTCGACTTGGACGGCACGCTCTTCCGCGGCGGCACGGTCCTGCCCGGCGCCATCGAGTTGGTGGCCCGAGCCGCGCGGAACGGGCATCGGATTGGGTATGTGACGAACAATGGGTCCCGACGACCCCGCCAGGTCGCCGCGCACCTCAGCGAGCTGGGTTTTGCCGCCGCCGAGGACGAGGTCGTCACCAGTGGGCTGGCCGCCGCGCTGCTGCTGGCCGAGCGGCTGCCGGCCGGCGCGAGGGTTCTTGTCGTTGGGACCGCCGACCTGCGCCAGGAGGTGCTGGACGCCGGCCTGACCGTGACCGATCGGGCCGACGACGCCACCTCTGTTGTCCAGGGGCACTCGCCGGAGACCGGGTGGCCGTTGCTGGCCGAAGCGTGCCTGGCGATTCGCGCCGGGGCGCTCTGGGTGGCCTGCAACGTCGATGCCACCCTGCCCACCGAGCGCGGTGAGCTACCCGGCAACGGGTCGATGGTGGCTGCTCTGCGCACCGCCACTGGTGCCGAGCCGCTGGTAGCCGGAAAGCCCGAACCATGGCTGTTCACCGAGGCCGTGCGGCGGACCGGTGCGACCCGTCCGCTGGTGATCGGTGACCGGCTCGACACCGACATCGCCGGTGCCAACGCGGCCGGCCTGCCCGTGTTGGCCGTGCTCACCGGGGTCTCTGACGCCCGGTCGCTGCTGGAAGCCGCGGCGCGCGACCGACCGCGCTACGTCGGCGCTGACCTGGGCGCTCTGGACGAGGCGGTGGAGGTCACCGAGGTGGCGGCCCGACCACCGTGGCTGGTCAGGTCCGACGAAGCCGGTCTGACGCTGGACACCAACGGCACCGATGCGTCCAGCGGCTCCAGCGACCCGGTGGCGGCGTTGCGCGCCCTCTGCGCAGTGCACTGGGCGACGCGCGGCGGCGAGGTTGATGTCCGGGCCGGTGACGGAGCCGCCGCCGACGCGTTGTGTGCACTGGGGCTGTCCGCCGGCTGACCGCCACGCTGTCCGCCGGCTGACGGACGCGCTGGCGGCTGACGGGCACGCTGGAAGGCGGCTGATCACGACGGTCGGCTAGCGTGGCGAGTGATGAACGCTCACAACACCCCGATGGCCGATGGCCCCGGACCGACCATCGGTGGGAGCGGACTGGCCGTGATCGAGACTGCGGTGGCCGGTCTGGCGTACCTCGACTCGGCTCCGACGGCGTCCCATGTCGCGGTCTTCGAACACCTGCACCTGACCCTCACCGATGCGCTCGCGGCGATCGACGGGGTGTGACACAGTGTCCAGCCGGCCCCGCCGGGCGCGGCTGGACGCGGAGCTCGTCCGACGCGGCCTGGCCCGGTCCCGCCAACAGGCCGGGGAGCTGATCGCTGACGGCCGGGTGATGGTCCGAGGAGTGCCGGCCAGCAAGGCCGCCACCGCGGTGGAGATCGACGCACCGGTGGTGATCAGGGATGGGGCCGGGCCGGACTGGGCCTCCCGCGGCGCCCTGAAACTGCTCGGCGCCCTCGCCGAGTTCACCCCCGGCGGCCTCACAGTTGCCGACCGGCGTTGCCTGGATGCCGGGGCCTCCACCGGGGGCTTCACGGACGTGCTGCTGCGCCACAGAGCCGCCGAGGTGGTAGCCGCGGACGTCGGCTACGGCCAGCTGGTGTGGCGGCTGCGCAGCGACGAACGGGTCCGGGTGCTGGACCGTACGAACGTGCGGGCGCTCACGCCCGCTGACGTCGGCGGACAGGTGGGGCTGACGGTCGCCGACCTGTCGTTCATCTCGCTGCGCACCGTCCTGCCCGCGCTGACCGCGTGCACCGACCCGGACGGGGACGTGCTGCCGATGGTGAAACCGCAGTTCGAGGTCGCCCGGCGGCGGCTCGGCGCCGGTGGGGTCGTGCGTGAGCCAGAGTTGCGGGTTGCCGCGTTGACCGAGGTCGCCGAGGCGGCCGCGGCCCTGGGTTGGTATCCGGCCGGCGCCGTCGCCAGCCCGGCTCCGGGACCGGCCGGCAACGTGGAGTACTTCCTCTGGCTGCGCCGCGACGCCGCCCCCGGTGTTCCGAGCGAGCTGCTGGAACGGGCCGTCGCGGAAGGACCCCCATGACCCGCGAGGTGCTGCTTGTCATGCACGCCGGGCGCAAGGCCAACCAGGAGGTGGCCGAGAGCGTGGTCCGGCGGTTGGCCGCGGCGGGCGTGCGTCTGCGGATTTCCGCCGACGAGTGGACCGAGCTACCCGCCGACCTGCCCCAGGGGATGCAGCCGAAGATCGTCGAGTTCCGGCCGGGGGTGGCCGAGGGCGCGGAGTTGGCGTTGGTGCTCGGCGGCGACGGCACCCTGCTGCGGGCCGCCGAGCTGGCCCGCCCGTCCGGCGTCCCGCTGCTCGGGGTGAACCTCGGCCGTGTCGGGTTCCTGGCCGAGGCCGAGGCCGACCCGGAGTCCCTCGACCAGGCGGTCAACGCCATCATCGAGGGCGGGTACCGAGTCGAGGAGCGGATGACGGTCGAGGCCGCCGTGGTGCGCAACGGCGACCCGGTCCAGCGCACCTGGGCGCTCAACGAGGCGTGCGTGGAGAAGACCAGCCGGGAGCGCATCCTGGATGTGGTGCTCGAGGTGGACGGCCGGCCGGTCACCGGGTTCGGCTGCGATGGGGTGCTGTGCTCCACCCCCACTGGCTCCACCGCTTACGCGTTCTCGGCCGGCGGCCCGGTGGTGTGGCCGGAGGTGCGAGCTCTGCTCGTCGTGCCGCTGACCGCGCACGCGCTCTTCGCCCGCCCGCTGGTGGTGGCCCCGAGCTCGCAGGTGGCCGTCGAGGTGGATGCCCGGGGGTTCCCGGCGGTCCTGGTGTGCGACGGCCGGCGCACCATCCCGGTTCCGCCAGGGGCACGGGTGGAACTCTGCCAGGGTGAGGTGCCGGTCCGGTTGGTGCGGCTGGACGACCAGCAGTTCACCGACCGGTTGGTGCGCAAGTTCAGCCTGCCGGTGCAGGGCTGGCGGGGCATCCCGAGCACCCCAGAGCCCACCTGACGACGGGTGCCGGGGCGTGTGTCGTGGGCAGGCCCGTCACACCCACCGCCTAGACTCGCGGCCATGTTGGCCGAGATGCGGATCCAGGGCCTGGGCGTCATCGACGACGCCACCCTCGAGCCGCATCCCGGGTTGACGGTGCTGACCGGTGAGACCGGGGCCGGCAAGACGATGGTGGTCACCGGGCTGACCCTGCTCGGCGGTGGCCGGGCCGAGGCTTCCCGGGTCGCCGAGGGGGCCGGGCGGGCGCTCGTGGAGGGTCGGTTCACCGGCGACCACCAGGGTCTGCGGATCGCCGAGGAGGTCGGTGCTGAGGTCGACGAGGACGGCAGCCTGATCGCGATCCGCACAGTCGGCGCGGACGGCCGGTCCCGGGCGCATCTGGGCGGCCGTTCGGTACCGGTCGCGGTGTTGTCCCGGCTGGCCGAGGTGACGCTGGCGGTACATGGGCAGAACGACCAGCTGCGGCTGCTGCGCCCAGGCGAGCAGCGCGTCCTGTTGGACCGCTTCGCGGGCGGCCCGGTAGCCGGTCCGCTGGCGGCCTACCAGCGGGTCCGCGAGCGGTGGCGGGACACCTGCACCGAGCTGGCTGAGCGGCGGGACAACGCGCGCCGGCTGGCCCAGGAGGCCGACATGCTGCGCCACGGTCTGGCCGAGATCGGGTCGGTCGCGCCGCTGCCGGGAGAGGACGTCGCGCTGCTCGAGGAGTCCCGCAGGCTGGCCACCGCCGACGACCTGCGCGCCGCCGCCGGTGGTGCCCGGTCGCTGGTTGGCGGCGACGGGGAGGCGGACGACGTGATCGCCGCTGATGGAGTGGCGCTACTCGGCGCGGTGGGGCTGGTCGGCGAGGCTCGTCACCTGCTCTCCGGCAGTGGTGACCCGGCGTTGGAGCGCCTTGACCCTCGGCTGGACGAGGTCGCCGCGCTGCTCGCCGACGTCGCCGGGGAGCTGGCCGGGTATCTGACCGCGCTGGACGCCGATCCGGAACGGCTGCAGGCCGTGCTGATCCGGCAGTCCGAGCTGCGCGCGCTGACCCGCAAGTACGCCGCCGACACCGACGGCGTGCTGCGCTGGGCCGAGGACGCCACGAAGCGGCTGGCCGGCATCGACACCAGCGACGAGGCGATGGCGCAGCTGGCGCAGCGGCGCGACCACCTGACCGCTGAGCTGATCGGCCACGCGCGCGAGTTGACCGCTGCCCGCCGGTGGGCCGCCGCCCGGCTGGCCGGGGCGGTCACCGATGAGCTCGCCGGGTTGGCCATGCCGGACGCGCGACTGCTGGTCGAGCTGTCCGATCGGGACACCCAGCCCGACGCAGACGGGGCCGTGCTCGAGCTGGACGGGCGTTGGGTCGTGGCCGGCCCGGATGGCGTCGACGAGGTGGCGCTGCGGCTGGTACCGCACGCCGGGTCCCCTCCGGTACCGCTGCACAAGGGCGCCTCCGGCGGTGAGCTGTCCCGGGTGATGCTGGCGCTGGAGGTGGTGCTCGCCGACGCCGACCCGGTCCCCACCATGGTGTTCGACGAGGTCGACGCGGGCGTCGGGGGGCGGGCCGCGGTGGAGATCGGACGCCGGCTGGCCCGGCTGGCCGGTACCCACCAGGTGATCGTGGTGACCCACCTGGCGCAGGTCGCGGCGTACGCCGACCGGCACGTCGTAGTGGACAAGGGCCGGGTCGACAAGGGCCGGGTCGACAAGGGCCGGGTCGACAAGGGCCGGGTCGACAAGGGCAGAGTCGACAAACGAGCCGACAAACGCGGGGACGGTGTCACCAACGGCGCCGTCCGTGGCCGGGTACGCACGCTCAACGACGCCGACCGGATCGTCGAGCTGGCCCGCATGCTGGCCGGGCTCGACGACACCGACACCGGCCGGGCGCACGCCGAGGAGCTGCTGGCTACGGCCCGCTGGGAGAAAGCCCAGACCCAGGCTGCCATCGCCCGATAGCGGGAGTTCGTGACCGATTGTCACGACTCGCGGCCGAAATGCCGGGACTTCGGCACAACGCTTGACACCATCGGCGGCATGCGGATGTCTGCGGTGTTGTCCACCATCACCGGTGACCGTCGGGAGCTGCCCGGGGTGACCGGCGCGGCCCGGGTGGATCGGGATACCCAAGCGCTGATCAAGCGGCTGCGCGACGGCGACATCGCGGTCCTCGACCAGATCGACCTCGACCGGACCACCGCCGACGCGCTGGTGACGGCCAGGGTGGCCGGCGTGGTGAACGCCGCCCCGTCCATCTCCGGGCGATACCCCAACCTGGGCCCGGAGGCGTTGCTGGCGGCCGGAGTCACGCTGGTCGACGGGGTCGGCTCAGAGGTGCTGCGCGGGGTGCGTGACGGTGCGAGGCTGCGGCTGCACGACGGTGGGATCTTCCTGGGCGACAAGCTGGCCGGACGAGGCGTCCCGCAGACCGCCGACTCGGTTGCCACCGCCATGGCGAAGGCCAAGGATGGGCTGTCCATCCACCTCGAAGCGTTCTCGGCGAACACCATCGAGTTCATGCGCCAGGACCGGGCTCTGCTGTTGGATGGGGTCGGGGTGCCCGAGGTGCGGGTCCGGCTGGCCGACCGGCACGTGCTGGTGGTGGCTCCCGGCCCCGACCACCTCGAGGATCTCGCTCGGCTGCGGCGATACATCAAGGAGTACCACCCGGTGCTGGTCGGGGTGGGTGCCGGAGCGGATGCGCTGTGTGCTGCCGGTCACCGCCCGGACCTGGTCGTCGGTGATCCCGGCGAGATTTCCGAGCGGGCGCTGACCTGCGGCGCCGACGTGGTGGTGCCCGCGTTCGCCGACGGCCATGCGCCAGGGCTGCACCGGGTCCAGGACCTCGGTACCGGCGCGGTCACCTTTCCGGCCTCGGGCAACCCCGAGGACCTTGCGCTGCTGCTGGCCCACCACCACGGCGCCAGCCTGATCATCACGGTCGGGTTCCAGGCCACCCTCGCGGAGTTCCTGGACCGTGGCCGGTCCGGCAGCAACGCTTCCACTTTCCTCACCCGGCTGAAGGTCGGCAGTGTGTTGGTGGACGGCAAGGCGGCGGCCACGCTCTACCGCACCCCGGTGTCGGTGGGGGCGGTCGCGCTGTTGTTCGTGGCGGTACTCGTGGTGGCGGTGATGGCTATCGCGGTCACCGCGGCCGGCCCGGCTCTGTTTGGCCAACTCGGCCGCGCCGTCGAGATGGTGACCCAGCTGGTGACGGGATGGTTCCGAACATGATGTCAATGCGCTACCACGTGATCTCGCTGGCGGCGGTGTTCCTGGCACTGGCCACCGGGGTGCTGCTCGGCTCCACGACCGGCAGCCAGCGGCTGCTGTCCGTGGTCGCCGGCGACCGGGGCAGCCTGACCGGGCAGATCGACCAGCTCAGCGCGCAGCGGGCCGAGCTGGAGTCGCGCCAGCGCGCATCGAACGCATTCGGGGCGGCCGTCGCGCCGACCGTGGTCAAGGGCCAGCTCGATGGGCGGCGGGTGGTACTCGTCGTGACTCCGGACGCCGATGCGGTCGACCGCGACGCGATCCGGCAGTTGGTGGCCCAGGCTGGCGGCACCGTCACCGGGGAGCTGGCGCTGACCGACGCCATCACCGACCCGGCCCGAGCCGACGCGATTCGTGACCTGACCACCCGGCTGCTGCCCAGCGGTGCCCAACTGCCGCCCTCGGCCGACGCCGGCAGCCTGGTCGGCGGGTTGCTGGGCAGCGTGCTGCTGACCCGCGCCCAGGACGGCTCAGGACGCGCCAGCGCCCGTACCGACCAGGCCGGCGCCGCGCTGGCCGGGCTCACCCAGGCCGGGTTCGTTCGGGCGGGATCGCGGCCGGCGCCCGCCCAGTTGGCGATCGTGCTCACCGGCGGACCGCTGAGCAGCCCCGATGCGCCGGAGCGGGCCGCAACACTGGCCCGGCTGACCGCCGAGTTGGATCGTGCCGGGTCCGGCACGGTGCTGGCGGGGCGGGCCGGCTCGGAAGGTCCCGCCGGCGCGGTCGGGGTGGTCCGGGCGGACACGGTTACCTCGGCCGCGGTGTCCACGGTGGACGGTGTGCAGACCGCGCTGGGCCGGGTGGCATGCGTGCTCGCGCTGCGCGAGCAGGCTGAGGGTCGGGCCGGTCGTTACGGCTCGGGAGTGAACTCTCAGGCGCCGATCCCGGGTGCATCGGCGGGTTGACCGACCGCGCCCAGGCGCACGCTGTTACCGTGAACTTCCGTGCAGACACGCGCGACCAGGCATGTTTTCGTCACCGGCGGTGTCGCCTCCTCCCTCGGTAAAGGTTTGACCGCCTCAAGCCTCGGCCAGCTGCTCACCGCCCGCGGTCTGCGGGTGGTCATGCAGAAGCTGGATCCGTATCTGAACGTCGATCCTGGCACGATGAACCCGTTCCAGCACGGTGAGGTGTTCGTCACCGAGGACGGCGCCGAGACAGACCTGGACATCGGGCACTACGAACGGTTCCTGGACCGGGACCTGGTCGGTCGGGCGAACGTGACCACCGGGCAGGTCTACTCCACCGTGATCGCCAAGGAGCGGCGCGGGGAGTACCTCGGCGACACCGTGCAGGTCATTCCGCACATCACCAACGAGATCAAGGACCGCATCCTGGCGATGGCCGGCCCGGAGGCGGACGGCTCGCCGCCCGACGTGGTGATCACCGAGGTCGGTGGCACGGTCGGGGACATCGAGTCGCTGCCGTTCCTGGAGGCGGCTCGCCAGATTCGCCACGACGTGGGCCGGGACAACTGCTTCTTCCTGCATGTGTCGCTGCTGCCGTTCCTGGCGCCATCCGGGGAACTGAAGACCAAGCCCACCCAGCACTCGGTGGCCGCGCTGCGCAACATTGGCATCCAGCCGGACGCGGTGGTACTGCGCGCGGACCGGGACGTTCCGGAGTCGCTCACCCGCAAGATCAGCATGATGTGTGACGTGGACGTCGACGGGGTGGTCGCGGCCCCGGATGCCCCGTCGATCTACGACATCCCACGGGTACTGCACCGCGAGGGCCTGGACGCCTACGTGGTGCGCCGACTCGGTCTGCCGTTCCGGGACGTGGACTGGACCGAGTGGGGCGACCTGCTCGACCGGGTGCACCACCCCAAGGAGACCGTGCGGATCGCGCTGGTGGGCAAGTACGTCGACCTGCCCGACGCCTACCTGTCGGTCACCGAGGCGCTGCGCTCCGGCGGGTTCGTCCACCACGCCCGCGTCGAGCTGGTGTGGGTGACCTCCGACGACTGCGAGAGGGCCGGTGCGGCGACCGCGCTGGCCGAGGTCGACGGCGTCCTGATCCCGGGCGGGTTCGGCATCCGCGGCATCGAGGGCAAGATCGGCGCCATCCGGTACGCCCGCCAGCGCGGCATCCCGGCATTGGGGCTGTGCCTTGGCCTGCAGTGCATGGTCATCGAGGTGGCCCGCTCGCTGGCCGGGCTGGACGGCGCAAGTTCCTCGGAGTTCGACCCGGACACCCCGCACCCGGTGATCGCGACGATGGCCGATCAACAGGACGTGGTGGCCGGCGAGCGGGACATGGGCGGCACCATGCGCTTGGGCGCCTACCCGGCCGTCCTGGCGGAGGGCTCGGTGACCGCCGCCGCCTACGGCACCACCCGGGTGTCCGAACGGCACCGGCACCGTTACGAGGTGGCCAACCGTTACCGCGACCAGCTCGTCGAGGCCGGTCTGGTACTCGCGGGTACGTCGCCGGACGGACGGCTGGTGGAGTTCATCGAGCTGCCGGCGGACGTGCACCCGTTCTTCGTCGGCACCCAGGCCCATCCGGAGCTCAAGAGCCGCCCCACCCGCGCGCACCCGCTGTTTCGGGCGTTCATCGCGGCGGCGTTGGGCTACCGCGCGGAAGGCCGGCTCCCGGTGGAGCTGCCGGCCCGCGAGCCCGCCGGGTCGCCCCGATGACCCGGCACGACTTCGCGGTGCGGGACTCGCGGGAGATCTACCGAGGTGCGGTGATGGCGCTGCGAGCCGACCAGGTGGAGATGCCCGGTGGTCGGCTGGCAACCCGCGAGATCGTGGAGCACTTCGGAGCGGTCGCGGTGGCCGCACTCGACGCGGACAACCGACTGGCCGTCATCGACCAGTACCGGCACGCGGTGCGGCGCAGGCTGTGTGAGCTGCCCGCCGGCCTGTTGGACCTGGCCGGGGAGGACCCGGCGGTGACTGCCGCGCGAGAGCTCGCCGAGGAGGCCGGGCTGGCCGCCACGGACTGGTCTGTGCTGCTGGACGTGGTGCCGTCCCCTGGATTCTGTGACGAGAGCGTGCGGGTGTACCTGGCTCGTGGGCTGTGCGAGGTGCCCCGACCGGAGCTCGGCGACGATGAGGAGGCCGACCTGCGGATCGGCTGGCTGCCGATTGCCGATGCCGTGCGGGACGTGTTCGCCGGGGAGATTGTCAATGCGGTGTCGGCTGCCGCGGTCCTGGCCGTGCACGCGGTGCTGGGCGGCGTCGCGCAACCCCGCCCCGTGGATGTCCCGTGGCGCGACCGCCCGACGGCTCTCGCCCGCCGCACGGCGCGCGGCTGAGCCGGTTACGGTTCGCGGCCTGGCAGTTCGGGTAGGGCCCGGACATGACCAGCGTGAATCTGAGTGACCAGGCCCGAGAGCGGCTGCGCGAAGAGCTTGAGGTGCTGCGGACCCGGCGCGGCGCGGTGACCGATGGACTGGATGAGGTGGACACCGCCGGCGACCGGATGGACGGGGCGGAGACACTGCGGCGCCACGACGAGGTTGCCATGCTCGACGACCGGATCACCGAGCTCACCCGGCTGTTGGCCGGTGGGCATGCTCCGGGTGAACAGGCCGCGAACGAGCTGACCCCCGGCACCCGAGTGACCGTGCGGCAACCCGACGGTTCGGTGGAGACCCTGCGCGCGGTGGCGATCACCGAGGAGATCGCGCCCGGCGAGGAGGACACCGCGCTCACCGTCGACAGCCCGTTGGGGAAGGCGCTCGCCGGGCACGGGGCAGGTGACACTGTCGGCGTCGAGACCCCGGACGGCACGCGTCGGATGGATGTCATCGACATCGAGCCGCCGGAGTAGGCGCAGCCCGTGCGGTTTGACCGCTGTCGACGCAGGTCATGGGCACGAAACGCAAAGTCGGGGTCGGGGGTGCGGGCTGGTGGATCTGTTGCTCGCCGCCGGGCTGCCCTGCGACAGCGTCGAGGGCCGTCGGCCAAAATCCCGGAGCGAGCCCAGACGAAGACGTCGGCACCCGAATCCACTCCGAGGCATGAACCACGTGGCCCGCGCGGAGCCGTAGGATACACGCCTCATGACGGTCCGGCGTAGGGCGGCGATACCTGAAGTGTGGCCGGCGGCCGGCACCGGCCGACCGGTGTCCGCGTCGATCGCAGACGCGGTCCGCTGCTACCTCGACCACCTGGTGGTGGAGCGCGGGATCGCCGACAACACACTCCGCTCCTACCGTCGTGACCTGCGTCGATACTCCGAGTACCTGGCTGAGCGGAGAGTGGCTGAGCTGGCCGAGGTGGCGGAGTCCGATGTGGGGGAGTTTCTCGCCGTGCTGCGCGAGGGGGACTCTGGCCACCCGCCGCTGGCAGCGTCGTCGGCGGCCCGCACCCTGGTGGCGGTGCGCGGGCTGCACCGCTTCGCGGTCCGCGACGGCATGCTCGACACCGACGTGGCCCGCGAGGTACATCCGCCCACGCCGCCGCGCCGGCTGCCCAAGGCGCTACCGTTGGATCGGGTGGAACGGCTGCTGGAGGCCTGTCGGCTGGATGAGCCGCTCGGCCTGCGCGACCGGGCGCTGCTGGAGCTGCTCTACTCGACCGGCGCGCGGATCTCCGAGGCGGTCGGGCTCGACATGGATAAAATCGACCTGGACACCCGATCGGTGCTGCTCGCCGGTAAGGGCGGCAAGCAGCGGTTGGTGCCGGTCGGGCGTCCCGCGGTGGCCGCGCTGGAAGCCTACCGGGTGCGCGCCCGCCCGGGGCTGGCAGTCAAGGGCAGAGGCAGCCCCGCGGTGTTCCTCAACGCCCGGGGCGGGCGGCTGTCGCGGCAGAGCGCCTGGCAGGCCCTGCGCTTCGCCGCCGAGCGCGCCGGCATGACAGAGCCGGTGTCCCCACACACCCTGCGACACTCCTTCGCCACTCACCTGTTGGAGGGGGGAGCGGATGTGCGGGTGGTGCAGGAGTTACTCGGTCATGCTTCCGTCACCACGACGCAGGTGTACACGCTGGTCACGGTGGACTCGCTGCGTGAGGTGTACGCCCTGGCGCACCCTCGGGCGCGGGGCTGACCGCCCGGCGACCAGTCACGACACCCCCGGGCGCTGGCGGCGGGGCGCTTTGGACGGCGTGACCCCCGCCGCATACCCTGGTGCGTTGAAACCGACGCGGCCCGGCACCCGCCGGTCACTGTGGCACACGACCCGACGGAGCCTGTATGTCGACACCCCGGCCGATGGAGCCGAGGCGGGCGCCCCCCGATGAGCCCGAGGGCGCCATTGAGGATTCGGGCGCTGTTCGGCGTCGTGCCATCGCGCCTGAGCCCGCTCCGCTGAGCTCTCACGGTCCGGCTCGGATCATCGCGGTGGCCAACCAGAAGGGCGGAGTTGGCAAGACTACCTCCACAATCAATCTCGGAGCCACTCTGGCGGAGTACGGCCGGCGGGTGCTGTTGGTCGACTTCGACCCCCAAGGAGCGTTGTCGGTCGGTCTGGGCATCCAGCCGCACCAGCTGGCACACACCATCCATGACCTGTTGATCGGCTGCGGCACCAAGATCGACGAGGTGATCCTGCCGACCAAGGTGGCGGGAATGGACCTGCTGCCCAGCAACATCGACCTGTCCGCCGCCGAGGTTCAGCTGGTCACCGAGGTCGGCCGCGAACAAGCCCTGGGTCGGGCGATCCGGCCGGCACTGCCCGACTACGACATGATCCTGGTGGACTGCCAGCCCTCGCTGGGCCTGCTCACGATCAACGCGTTGGCCTGTGCGCACAGCGTGCTCATTCCGCTGGAGTGCGAGTACTTCAGCTTGCGCGGAGTGGCACTGCTGATCGACACCATCGACAAGGTGCGGGACCGGCTGAACCCCCGTCTGGAGATCTCCGGCATCTTGGCCACCATGTACGACCCGCGCACCCTGCACACCCGCGAGGTCCGGGACCGGGTCCTGGAGGCGTTCGGCGACCTGGTGTTCGACGCCACGATCAACCGCACAGTGCGGTTCCCGGAGACCACGGTGGCCGGTGAACCGATCACCACCTGGTCGCCCAACTCCGCCGGTGCCAAGGCCTACCGCCAGCTGGCCCGCGAAGTAATCGTCCGGGAGGCGGCGGCCCCGTGACTGCCGTAGCCCACGAGGTGGTGGTGACGGATGAGCTGTCCCGACCTAGGTTCACCGTCAAGCTGGAGAACTTCAGCGGCCCGTTCGACCTGCTGCTCCAGCTGATCAACCGACACGAGCTGGACCTCACAGAGGTGGCGTTGCACCAGGTCACCGATGACTTCATCGCGCACACCAGGGCGTTGTCCGAGGCCGGCTCCGCCGCCGAGCTGGACGAGATCACCGAGTTCTTGGTGATCGCGGCCACCCTGCTGGACCTCAAGGCGGCCAGGCTGCTCCCCGGCACCGAGGTGGAGGACGTCGAGGACCTCGCCCTGTTGGACGCGCGTGACCTCTTGTTCGCCCGGCTACTGCAGTACCGGGCGTACAAGCAGGTGGCGTCGCTGTTCGTCGAGCTGGAAGCGTCCGCGCTGCGCCGGTACCCACGCTCGGTCGCCCTCGAAGACCGCTACGCCAGCCTGCTGCCCGAGGTGATGCTCGGGATGAGCGCCGACCGGTTCGCCGAGTTGGCCGCGGCGGTCCTGCGGCCGAAACCACCGCCGTCGGTGTCGCTGGACCATCTGCACGCCGGTTTGGTCTCGGTGCCCGAGCACATCGCAGTGTTGCGTGAGCGCCTGGCCGAGCTGGGGCAGGCCAGCTTCCATCAGCTCATCGCTGACTGCGCCGAGCCGCTGCAGGTGGTGGCCCGGTTCTTGGCGGTGCTGGAGCTCTACCGAGAGGCCTGCGTGCACCTGAACCAGAATGAGGCGTTCGGCGAGCTGATGATCAGTTGGACCGCGAATCGGACTGCTCTGTGACCGAGCATCCGCTTTCCGAGCTCGAAGCGGAGCTGGACTCCGCGCTCGATGCCGAGCCAGACTCCGTCGAGCTGGCCGAACTGACCGATCTCACCGAGTTGATCAATGACGACAGCCTGGAGTGCGCGCTGGAAGCGCTGCTGCTGGTGGTGGACGAGCCGGCCGACGAGTTGTCCCTGGCCGAGGCGGTGGAGGTGCCGCCGGAGCGGGTGGCCCGGTCGCTGCGGCTGCTCTCGCAGCGATACCAGAGCGCCGAGCGGGGCATCGAGCTGCGGCGGGTCGGCGAGGGCTGGCGGTTCTACACCCGCGACCGGTACGCGCCCTACGTGGAACGGCTGCTGAAGGAGGGCCAGCGCGGCAAGCTGACCCGGGCCGCGTTGGAGACCCTGGCCGTGGTGGCCTACCGGCAGCCGGTGACCCGGGCACGGGTGGCCGCAGTGCGCGGGGTCAACAGCGACGGCGTGATACGCACCCTGCTGACCAGGGGAATGGTCGAGGAGTGCGGCATGGACCACAGTACCCAGGGCATCCTCTATCGCACCACGGAGCTGTTCCTGGAGCGCCTCGGACTGGAGTCACTCGCGGAGCTCCCGTCGCTGGCGCCGCTGCTTCCCGACGTGGATGCGATCGATGATGTCTGACCACGAGCTGTCTGACCACGAGCTGGACATCGACCAGCCGGCCGGCACCAGGCTGCAGAAGGTGCTCGCCCAGGCCGGCATCGCCTCCCGCCGGGCCGCCGAGGAGCTGATCGCCGAGGGCCGGGTCAGCGTGGACGGCGAGGTGGTCCGCCAGATGGGCCGGCGCATCGACCCGGTCCTGGCGGTGGTCCGGGTGGACGGGGCGCGGGTGGAGCTGCGTGAGGGTGTGGTGCACCTGGCGCTGAACAAGCCGCGCGGCATGCTGTCCACGATGTCCGACGACCGCGGCCGCCCCTGCGTGGGGGACCTGGTGGCCGGCCGGGACGACCGGCTCTTCCACGTCGGGCGGCTGGACGCCGACACCGAAGGCCTGCTGCTGCTGACCAACGACGGCGAGCTGGGGCATCGGCTGATGCACCCGTCCTTCGAGGTGGTCAAGACCTACCTGGCCGAGGTACCCGGTCCGGTGCCCCGGGACCTGGGACGGCGGCTGCGCGAGGGCATCGAGCTGTCTGATGGTCCGGTGCGGGTGGACTCTTTCAAGGTGGTGGACTCGTTCGGGGCCAAGGCGATGGTCGAGCTGGTGCTGCACGAGGGCCGCAAGCACGTGGTGCGCCGACTGCTCGACGAGGTCGGCCATCCGGTGCGCCGGCTGGTCCGCACCGGGATCGGTCAGGTCACCCTCGGCGGTCAACGCGCGGGAAAGATGCGCCCGCTGACCCGCCCGGAGCTGGGCTCGCTCTACCGCGCGGTGGGTCTGTAGGTCGTTGCTCGGTAGCCTCGTCGGTTGGGACATCGGCCAGGGCTACTACTCAATGTGTGCTTGTGTTGCCGCCACCGCCTTCGGCAACGTCTCGTCCGGAGACGTGGTGCAGGACATGACCGCGGACGGCTGGCGGCAGGAACGGGCCCGCCAGGCGCGTTGGCTGGCCGGCAGGCTTGCTCTGACCGATCAGGGATGAGGCCTGCTATGTACCCGACGGCTCGCTGGGGTCGTCGTGCCGGCGCTGGGAGATTCCAGCCCTGAAGGCGTGCGCCAGTGAGTCGACCATCGCGGCGGGGACGTCGTCCTCGCGTAGCTGGCCGAGGACGGTCAGGTTGTGCCGCAGTTGGTCGAGGTAGGTCTCGCACCAGGTGCACATCGCCAGGTGGCGTTCCAGGAGGTCTTGGCGATCCACTGGGAGGCTGCCTTCGAGGAAATCGGTCAACAGCTCGACGACCTCGCGGCAGGTCACGTCATGCACGGCCACGCCTATACCTCCCCCGCTGAGGTGCGATTCTAACCGTGCGCGCACCCGGGAGCGGCCCGGTGCAAGCAGCACCCGCTGATTGCCATGCTGAGGCCGAGTAGGTCGCACACCTCCGCCGCCGTCCAACCCTCGACATCGCGCAGGGTCACCACCTGCCGCTGGCGGTCGTGCAGCTCCCCGATCGCGCGCGCTACGACGCCGACTGTCTCGCTGCCGATCAACTTCTCCTCCAGCCGGTCGGTCCACGGGGTCGGCGGCACGCTCCAGTGCCCGGCCCACCGTTGGTTGGCAGGCACGAACCGGTCCGGGTCCACCGCCGCGGCGTCGTCCTCGCCGTGACCGGGGCGCGCCGAATGCCGACATGGGGATGCTGCGGGCTTCCCGCGCCCCGTGGCCGGCGCGGCTCGGGACGTGATCGGTCACGACGATCATGCTAGCGGGTCACGGCTCCCGCTCAGTCGGGAGTGCCCGGTGCCCGGGACTGCAGGGCCGCAAGCACGTGGTGCGCCGGGCGAGAATTACGGATCCGCCTTTACACCTGTCACCATGAGTGCCCGGACGGGAACGGGGAGTGGCATGGCACAGCAGCACAACGGTCGGTGGTCCGGCGCCGGATCCTGGCCCGCCAACTGCGGCTGCTGCGTGAGCAAGCCGGGCTGACCCTGGAGGAGGCCGCACCCAAGCTGGACTGGTCGGCGGCCACGCTCAGCCGGATCGAGACTGCGCAACAGAGTGTTGACGTGCACGGCGTGCGCAGCATGCTGGACCTCTACGACGTCGGCGGCGACCGCTGGACCGAACTGATCGAGCTGACCCGGCAAACGAAGCAACGTGGCTGGTGGCAGTCCTACGGGCTTGGTAAGCAAGCCATCTACGTCGGCTGAGACCGAGGCCAGCCGGGTACAGATCTTCACTCTCGGTTGGGTACCTGGGCTGCTGCAGACAGCCGAGTACGCCAGGGCGCTGTTCGCCGCCGCCCCGGTGCGCCGGACCGAGGACGAGATCGCCAACGAGGTGGCCGACCGCATGATCCGGCAGCAGAGACTCAGCTCGACCGGGACCCACTGGAACTGGTCGCCGTGATCGACGAGACGGTGCTGTACCGCCCAGTGGGCGGTCCGGCTGTACTCGCGGCGCAACTGCGCCAGCTGGCCGAGGCCGCCACCCTCGACACCGTGACGCTGCTGGTACTCCCGGCCGCCGTCGGCGCGCACGCCGCGCTCGCCTCGGGCCTCGGTGCTCAACTTCGGCGACCTCGGCGAGCCGGACATCGCCCACGTCGAACACGCGCTCGGCGCGCTGATGCTGGACAAGGAGGACGACGTCACCAGGGCTAGACTCACCTTGGACCGGGTGCGGGCAGACGCACTCGACCCGGCCGAGTCGCTGGCCCTGGTCCGGCGGCTGGTCGAATAGACCGTGTACGCAGGACGAGGAGGCATCGTGGATCTGACCGATGCACGGTGGCGCAAGAGCAGCTTCAGCGGTGGGAACAACGGCAGCGAGGGCTGCGTGGAGGTCGCTTTCCTGCCCGACGACGGGGTGGCGATCCGCGACGCCAAGGACCGTTCGCTGGCCCCGCACCTCTACACCGCCACCGAGTGGCACGCGTTCCTTGCCGGAGTACGCGCCGGCGAGTTCGACCGTCCCTGACCACCCCGGCGAGTCCGCGTTCGGTCACGATGATCAGGCTATCGGGCCACGACTCCCGCTCAGTCGGGAGTGCCCGGTGCCCCGAGATCTGGGTCGGCGGCTGCGGGACGGCGTCCGGCGGTGGGTAGCGTCCTCCGCGAAGGGGTCACGAAGGGTCGCGGGTGTCGCGGGTGCTCTGGGGCCAGTTCCTGATAGAGCTGGGCTTCCTGGGCGGCGGCCAGCCACTCGGCCCGCCGGCCAACCTCGGCAAACCGGTTGGCGAGGTTGTTCACCGACGCGGCCAGGTCGGGCAGGTAGGCATCCCGGTTGGACTCGACCAGCTCGCGGCGCAGCTGGACGGCTTCCTGGGTGGCGGCCAGCCCCTCGACCCGCCGGCCCGCGTCCGCCAGGTCGCCGGCGAGGTTGTTCACCGACCCGGCTAGTACTACAGGGCTAGAACTTGGATCTTGAGGCGTCGGACGAAGTGGTGTCGGCGGGCTTCGGCTTGGTGTTCGCGGCGGTAGATCGACCAGCGCATGGCGGTGTGGGCGAGTTGTCTTGCCTGG
>JALYVZ010000514.1 GCA_030852965.1 Actinomycetota bacterium
GGCTTCGCCACTGGCGCCGAGGGCAACGGCTTCGCCGCCGGGGCCGGTTGGCGCCCCGACCGGCCACCACCGGACCCGCCAGGAGTGCGCGCGTCCGCGCAGGTGTGGGGCAGCCGGGTGGACGACGACCCCACCCGGACCGGCGTGTTGGTGAGCCCGTGGTTCACCCTGCCCGCCCTGGCCGGCAACCAGGAGCTGGCCCTGACCGTGTCCGGGCGCACCGACCAGGGCAACCGACTCACCGTCGAGTTCGGGCGGTCCCGCGCCGGAGCAGACCCAAGCCCGCTCGGCGAGCGGGTGCCGACCGACCAGCCACGCACCGAGGCTGCAAATACTGGTACGACAAACACCACGAATCGGCCGGACCCCTCGCTGTGGCGTTCGGTGTGGCTGACCCCGGACCAGGTGCCCGTCGGCGCCGATCGGGTCCGGGTGGTCGCGGTGGACGGTGCCAGCGACCCGGACGGCTGGCTGGCGCTGACCGGGCCCCGGCTGCGCGAGGTGGTCCGGCTCGCCGACTACCTCAACGATGCCGGCCCGGTGCTGGTCAACTGGCCGATCGCGTTCCTGTTCCCGTGTGTCAGGGACGTGGTGACGGTCGCGCACGGGGTGGCCGCCGCGCCCCGCACGGTGCTGGCGCCGCCCAGGCGCTACGACGGGCTGGGCGGTCAGAGCACCGATCCCGGAGTGGCGGGGGTGTTCGCGGCGATACACATCCTGGGCGGACTCGGTGAGGTGCCGACCCGGGTGGCCGGCCACCCTGACCTGGACTGGGGCAGCCTGCTGCTGGTCGACTACCACGGCGCCGCGATGGACGGCTTCCACGCCACGCTGAGCCGGGTCGAAGAGTCCGGCTGGTCGGGCGATCGCGCGCAGATTGTCACCGACGGTGATCGAGCGGGTGCGTCGCGCGCACATTCGCCCTAGAGTTTAGGCCACTCGACGACGGAAACCGCCGTCAGATATCCTCGGCAAGTCACAATGCGTGACACGAACTCCGCCGTTCGTTGCACGAATTACGAGGTCCCCGCCGGTGCCCGGAACCCGCAGCCGTCAGCTACGTCGCGCGTTGGTGCTGATCCTCGTGTTCGTCGTGGCCGTCGGACTGATCATCACCGAGCCGCGCTGGCTGCCCCTGGTGGTCGCGACCGATCCGTACACCGCGACGCCTGCGGAGAACTTCGCGACCGGCTCCGCGGGCATCGTGCTGCCGCCACCCGCGCCGTTGCCCGGGACGACCGGCGAACAGATCAACGCCGCGCTGAGCCAGGTCAAGCACGCACTCGAAGCGTCGCACCTGGCCCCGAAGATGCTGCAGGACCGCGACCCGGGCCCGCTGCTGGACCTGCTCGCCCCGGACAGCGCCAGCGTGGTGGCCAGCCGACTGGACTCCGGCGACTACGGCACCACGCTGATCCGACTGGCCCCGGGCAGTGTGCTGGCGGCCACCCCCCGGGTCAACGGCGAGATGACCTACAGCCGGGTGGACTGGCGCGGCACCCCGGCCCTGCAGGTGGTGACCAACTACGTGTGGGCCTACGCGTTCCGCAAGCCCGAAGGGGTGGTGGTGGTGCACTCGGAGACCACCTGGATGTTTCCGCTGGTGGACAACCTGCGACCAACCTCCCGAGGGATGTATCTGGGGCGGACCAGCGGCTACTGGCACGGCATGGACTGCGCCGCCGCCGCGAAGGGGTTCACCGCGCCGGCGCCCGATGTCGATCGCTCGGCGAGTCCCGGGTACTCCGACAACGACCCGCTGGACGCCTACTTCGACTCCAGCCACCCGCTGCGGGTCGAGTCCGGCTGCCAGGGCGGCTAGAGCTCGCCGGGCCATGCGATCAAAGGGGGACACCGGACCCCAGGCCTCACGACAACGCGGGTCACGAGGTGGCCGGGATCATCCGCGTCGGGCCGCCGCTCTATGGTTGTCGACCATGCTTCCCGACTTCGGCGTCCGGATTCGGCCGTGAACCACCGCTCGGCCGTGAACCACCGCTGGGGCATGACCGCGAACCGGCGCTCGGCCGTGAACCGGCGCTGGGCCGTGAACAATCGCTGGGCCGCGGCCGGCAGTGCCGGGCTGGTGGCGTTCGCGCTGGCCGGATGCGGCACCGACG
>JALYVZ010000515.1 GCA_030852965.1 Actinomycetota bacterium
AGCCGGGCCACGGCCTGCGCCGCCCGGTCCGGGGCGGCCCCGAACAGCAGGCCGCCGGAGGTCTGCGCGTCGGCCAGCAGGAACACATCCAGCTCGTCATGACCGCCGGTATCGAGCACCTCACCGGCCCAGTCCCGGTTGCGTCTGCTGCCGCCCGGCAGCACCCCTGCCTGAGCGAGCTCCCGCACGCCGGGGATCAGCGGCACGGCAGCCACGTCGAGGGAGACGTCCACCCCGGACGCGGCCGCCATCTTGCGCAGGTGCCCGAGCAGGCCGAACCCGGTCACGTCGGTCGCGCCGGTGGCCCCGGCGGCGAGCGCGGCGGCGGACGCGGCGGCGTTGTTCGCGGTCATCGAGGCGATCGCGGCGTCGGCCACCGACACCGGTGCCGTCCCGGCCTTGATCGCGGAGGTGGCGATCCCGGTGCCCAACGCCTTGGTCAGCACCAGCGCGTCGCCGTCACGCAGCCCGGCGTTGGTGAGGATCCTGTCCGGGTGCACCTCGCCGACCACGGCCAGGCCGTACTTCGGCTCCGGGTCGTCCACACTGTGCCCGCCGACCACAGCGAACCCGCACTCGGCGCCGACCTCCGCGCCACCGGCCAGCACCTCGCCGAGCAGCGCGAGCGGAAGCTCGGTGGACGGCCACGCCACCAGGTTGAGCGCGAACAACGGACGTCCGCCCATGGCGTAGACATCCGATGCGGCGTTGGCGGCGGCGATCCGCCCCCAGGTGCGGGCGTCATCCACCAGTGGGGTGAAGAAATCCGTGGTGGCCACCAGAGCCCGGTCCTCGGACAGCCGCCACACCGCCGCGTCGTCGCCGGTCTCGGTGCCGACCAGCAGATCGGGGTGGCTGGACGGAGTGAGCCCGGCGAGCACCTCCGCAAGCAGACCCGGTGCCAGCTTGCAGGCGCACCCGCCGCCGTGGCTGAACTCGGTGAGGCGTCTGCCGGGCCGGGTGACGGTCATACCCGCGAGACTAAGCCGTAGCCGGCCGCCACGCTCAGAGCGAACGGCACTTTCGTACGATAGATACGGTTGAAGGTGCCGTTCGCTCAGGCGGCCGTAGGCTGAGCGACCGTGGACGACCAGGCGGGTCTGCACGGCACCGACCCGAGACGGCGGGTACCACGTACGGATGTGGTACTTGCCGATCCTCGCCTCGACGAGGCGCAGCGGCGGCTGGGTCGTTCACTGGTGAAACGCGCTGTTGGCCAGACCCAGCAGCGGGTGCGCGCCGGGGAGCTCGCCCCACGCGACGTCGTGGATGCCACGCTGGCCGACCTGCCGGCGACCTCGGCGGCCAGCCTGCAGCCGGTGCTCAACGCCACCGGTGTGCTGCTGCACACGAACCTCGGGCGGGCACCGCTGTCGGCGGCCGCGGTGGCCGCGCTGGGACTGGCCGCCGGAGGCTGCGACGTCGAGCTGGACCTGGCCACCGGGGCCCGGGGTCGGCGTGGTCGGGGTGCGCTGGACGCACTCGCCAGGGCGGTGCCGGACGCCGGCGCGGTGCACCTGGTGAACAACGGGGCCGCCGCCCTGGCCCTGGTCGCCACCGCGCTGGCCGGCTCGGGCCGGGAGATCCTCATCGCTCGCGGCGAGTTGGTGGAGATCGGCGACGGCTTCCGCATCCCGGACCTGTTGTGCGCCACCGGCGCGCGGCTGCGCGAGGTCGGCACCACCAACCGGGTCCACCTGGACGACTACGCCAGCGCGATCGGACCGGACACCGCTTTCGTGCTCAAGGTGCACCCGTCCAACTTCGTGATCAGCGGCTTCATCTCGTCGGTGCCTCCCGCCCAGTTGGCTGAGCTCGGTGCGCCGTTGGTGGTCGACATCGGCTCCGGGTTGCTGGCTCCCGACCCCGTCCTTCCCGACGAACCGGACGCAGCCACCGCCCTGCGCGACGGCGCCACCCTGGTCACCGCCTCCGGGGACAAGCTCCTCGGAGGCCCACAGGCCGGTCTGCTGCTCGGCTCCCCCGGCGCCGGCGCCCAGCTGGTCGAGACCCTGCGCCGGCACCCGCTCGCCCGCGCGCTGCGGGTGGACAAGCTGACCTTGGCCGCCCTTGAGGCCACCCTGTCCGGTCCCGCGACCCCGACCGCGTTGGCCCTGCAC
>JALYVZ010000043.1 GCA_030852965.1 Actinomycetota bacterium
ACGCCGCCCAAGCCGGCGCCGCCGCCCGGCTCCGGCGGGACGGCCCTGGGCTGGCCGAGGCGATGATACTGACGGCGCTCGCCTCAGATCACCCCGTCGCCGGCGTCACCCTGTTCAGGGAAGCGATCGACATCTGGCGGGAGAGCGGTTGCCGCCTGGACGAGGCCGCTGCGCGCGTCGTGGCTGCGCGCATCGGCGCGGACCTCCCCGAGCTGGGTGCAGACCTCGCGGAGCAGACGCTGCGCGACTCCGACGTCGACGTCGGATCTCACCGCATGAGCGCCGGGCCGCTGGCCGTCATGAGCAGCTACGCGCCGTCGGTGTCGATCCGCGCCCTCGGGGCCTTCCAGGTGCTCTGCGACGGCGTCCCGGTGCCCAAGACCGCGTGGCAGTCGAGGAAGGCACGCGACCTCCTCAAGCTCCTGGTCACCAGGCGTCGCCCGGTCCCGCGCGAGCAGCTCATCGAACTGTTGTGGCCCGAGGTCGACCCGGCCAGGGCCGGCAACCGGCTGTCCGTGCTGTTGTCGATGGTCCGGGACGTGCTGCAGCCACAGCGGCCCGATGCGGGGCCACTGGTCACCGACGGCCACGCGGTGTGGCTCGACCTCCGCCAGGTCGACGTCGACGTGGAGAACTTCCTCGGTCACGCCGAGAGCGCTCTCGAGGCTCATCGACTGGGGGTGCCGGGCGTGATCGGGCGGCTCGTGGAGGCCGAGGCCGCGCATACCGGGGGATTCCTCGAGGACGATCCCTATCAGGACTGGGCGGAACCGCTGGTCGAGGAGGTCCGGGCGGCCTACATCGCCGTACTCAGGGCGGTGACCGTCCGGCTGCGGGAAGCCGGTGACGTCGACGGCGTGGTGCGGTACATGTTGCGGCTGCTGAATCTGGACGGTTACGACGAGCAGGCCCACCTCGATCTGGTGGCGGTTCTGCTCGAGGCCGGGCGCCTCGGTGAGGCGCGCCGACGGTACCAGATCTATGTCCGGCAGATGGGGGACATCGGCGTCGCGCCTGGCCGGATGCCGCGAGTGACCCGTGCCGCGGGGTCGGATGCAAACCGCCAGTTTCGTAAGCCAACCTGAAGGTACTCGAAAGGATGTCGTCCTAACGTGTTACGCATGCTCATTGCCACTACCGTTGGTCCACATTGCGTCAGTATCGATAGTGATCTTCCATCCATGGGGGTCGTTGACGGCGGGGTTGTTGACAGCGGGGTTGCTGACGGCACAGTCCCGCGCTGGTCCGGGACCGGTTCTTGATGCGGGAGGCGATCGCCGAGGAATCTCGCCCCCTCGTGGCTGCGGGCGCGACCGAGAACGTCCACGACCTCCCGCATGCGCAGACCCGGGTGCTCAACCGAGTCGGCTCGCCGGGGGATGGATCAAGGCTGTCCGAACCGGGCGGTAGGAGCGACACTGCCCGGGGGCCGGTCGACCGGGAATGGTTGGCCGCGACCCTGTCCGTGCTGGCCGACAAGCACAAGGTCCCCGGTGCCCAGCTCGCCGTCCACCGGGGTGGGGAGACCGTCGCAGTCGAGGTCGGTGAGCTCGTGCACGGAGGGGGCGTTCCGGTCACCCGAGAGACCGCCTTCCCCATCGGGTCGATCAGCAAAGCCTGGACCGCAACCCTGGTTATGATCTTGGTCGCGGACGGCGACCTCGAGCTCGACGCACCACTGGACGAGCACCTGCCAGAGCTGGACGATCTGTGCGGCCGGCTCACCCTGCGCCAGCTGCTCAGCCACACCAGCGGTTTCGCCGACATACCTGAGCTGTCCACCCTGTCGCCGACCCGCTACGTGCGGGAACACTGCCGCCGCCAGGACCTGGTCCTAGCGCCCGGGACCGGTTTCTCCTACTCGAGCCGGAACTACGTTCTGGTCGGCCACCTGATCGAAACGATCACAGGTATGAGCTGGTGGGAGGCCATGGAGTCGATCCTGCTGCGACCGCTGCGCATCGACCCCGCCGCGATCGCCGGGGTGGCGGTAGGAGCACCCTACGCGCGCCCCATCGCCACCGGTCACTCGGTCAACACGAACCTGGGCCGGACCCGGCCCGTGGAGCAGTCACTGGCACCCGCCGAGGCCCCGGCCGGAGCGCTGGCGATCAGTGCCGTCGATCTGGTGGCCCTGGGACTGATGCACGTCGGGCCGGGCTTCCCGGAGCTGCTGCCGGCCGCCTATGCCGAACAGATGCGGCAGGCCGTTCCCGGCGCCGACCCGTTCGGACTGGCCGACGGCTGGGGTTCAGGGCTGGCCGTGTTCCGGGACGGGACCACCGGCTGGGTCGGCCACGACGGCAACGCGAACGGCACTTCTTGCTACCTGCGCATCGATCCGGCCGGCGGCTGGGTGGTGGCGCTCACCACTAACGCCTCCACCGGGTCGTCCCTGTGGCAGGACCTGCGTACTGAACTACGCCGGGCGAACATCCCGCTGGGAGCGCCCTGCGACGACACCGCGCTGCAAGCACCGGCCGAACCCCCGGCGGTGTGTGTGGGGAGCTACTCCAACGGTCCGACGGAGTGGCTGGTTATCGCCGCGGCTGACGGGGACCTGTGCCTCGCGAACCGCGGTGAGCTCGTCGCACGGCTGGCCTTCTACGACGACGACTTGGGTTTCGTGGTCCAGGACCTGGTATCGGGTCAGAGACAGCACGTTGGGCGTTTCCTGCGTGACTCGATCACGAAGCGGGTCGAGCAACTGCAGATCCTTGGCCGGATCGCCCGACGAACGTCTCCTGCTGTGCCTGCACCTCGGTCGCCGCCCGGCTCCCTACGCCGTATATTCGCCTGAGTGCTTGCCCCGGAACCCATTCCGCCCTGCACAGTGCCCGAAGGATTCGAGAAAACGTGGTGGCTTACGAGCCGATTTCCGTGCCGAGCGGCAAGCTCACCGTCTCTCCCCGTTCACCGGAGGTGCCATTCGCCGAACAACTCCGTTACTGGACTGGGCAACTGGATGGCGTCTCCGCCCCGGACCTGCCGACTGAGCTGCCGACCGATCAGACGTCGGCGGACACGCCTTCGGGCATCGGAGCACATGCCTTCGTCCTGTCGCAGGACGTCACCGCCCGTGTGCTGGCATTGATCTCCCAGCTCGACGTCACGCTGCTCGATCTCACAGTGGCCGCCTGCCGGATCCTCCTGGCCCGCTACTCGGGCCAGGAGGACATCACGGTGGCCACCCCGGCCCCTGGATCGGGCCACCCGCTGCTGCTGCGGTCCCGGCTGAGCGACGCGACGCCGCTGCGGGATGTCGTGTCGGCGGTGCAGGCTACAGCGGCAGCCGCCTTCGCGCACGCCGACATCCCGTTCGAGCACCTGGCCGAGGAGCTGAACCTGGGACCGGAGGTGACCCGCGCCGCAGTGGTGTGTTCGCATCGGGTCCTGCCGTTCAGCACGGACCTCACGATGCGCCTGGTCGAACAGGGTACTGAGCTCTCGGGCGCGATCGAGTACCGCAGTGACCTCTTCGCGGCCAGCACGGTGGGGCGCCTGGCCGAGCAGCTGACGAGGGTGTTCGCTGCTCTCACCAGCACCGCCGACGCGGCGCTTGGCACGGTCGACCTCGTGAGCGAGGGGGAGCGTGCCCGGCTGCTGAGGGAGTGGAACAACACCGATCGCAACGTCGCCGCCACCGTGTTGCCGGAGCTGTTCGAGGCTGCAGTGGCGCGGGCTCCGAACCTGCCGGCCGTCGTGGCCGAGGGCCGGGCGGTCAGTTACGGCGAACTCGATGCACGGGCGAATCGACTGGCTTGGCTGTTGCTGGCCCGAGGAGTCGGGCCGGAGCACGTCGTGGCGTTGGTCCTGCCCCGGTCGGTGGAGATGGTGGTGGCGCAGCTGGCAGTCACCAAGGCCGGAGGGGCGTTCCTGCCGGTGGATCCGGCCTATCCGGCCGAGCGGATCCGATTCATGGTGGCCGATTCCGGCGCGCGCGTAGTGCTTACCCGCGGCGACGTCATGGCGAGCGGCACCGCAGTCGCCGATCTTGTCGATCTTGTCGATCAGACCGTCCCACTGGTGGCGGACGAGCCTGCGGTGCTTGCGGAACTGGGCGCGATGTCGGACCGGGCTCCCACCGACGCTGATCGGCCGACGCCGCTGCTGTTGGCCCATCCGGCCTATGTGATCTATACGTCGGGCTCCACCGGGCGGCCCAAGGGGGTGGTGGTCACCCACACCGGGCTGGCGAGTTTCTCCGCCGCAGAGGTGGAGCAGTACTCGGTGGCGGTGGGGGATCGGGTGTTGCAGTTCTCCTCGCCCAGCTTCGACGCTTCGGTGTTGGAGTTGTGCATGTCGCTGCTGGTGGGGGCGACGTTGGTGGTGCCGCCACCGGGTCCCTTGCTCGGGGAGCAGCTGGCGCGGGTACTGGCCGAGTACGGGGTGACCCACGCCTTGGTTCCGCCGGCAGCGTTGGCCACCGTGCCGCCGGCGGCCGCGGCGCAGTTGACGTCGTTCCGAACGCTGATCGTGGGTGGGGACGTGTGTCCTCCGGAGCTGGTGGCGCGGTGGGCCCCGGGTCGGCGGATGATCAATTCCTATGGGCCGACCGAGTCGACCGTGGTAGCGACCTGGAGTGAGCCCCTGTCCACCACAGACGGTGCGCCGATCGGGCGACCGATCGCTAACACCCGGGTGTATGTGCTGGATCGGGCATTGCAGCCGGTGCCGGTCGGTGTGGTCGGCGAGCTGTACATCGCCGGAGTCGGATTGGCCCGTGGTTATCTGCGGCGGCCGGGACTGACCGCCGCACGGTTCGTGGCGAATCCCATTGTCGGCCGGGGTGCCCGGCTTTACCGCACCGGCGATCTGGTGCGTTGGGGGACCGACGGGCAGCTGCGGTTCGTGGGGCGGGTGGACGAGCAGGTCAAGATCCGGGGTTTCCGGATCGAGCCGGGTGAGATCGAGACGGTGCTGCAGACCGACCCCGATGTGGAGCGGGCAGTGGTCGTCGCTCGCCAGGACCAACCCGGTCTGCCCCGGCTGGTGGCTTACCTGGTCGCCGCCCCGGATCGAACCCCGGCGGTCGAGCGGCTGCGTGCTCGGCTGGCCCAGACGTTGCCCGCCTACATGGTGCCCGCGGCGTTCGTGCTCCTTGACGAGTTGCCTCTGAGCGCGCACGGGAAACTCGACCGCCGCGCGCTGCCCGCGCCGCCCACCGACCGCGATGCCTCCGCCGACTGGGTGGCCCCTCGCACCGAGACCGAACGGATCCTGGCGCAGATCTGGGTCGAGGTACTCGGCGTGGACTCCCCCGGCGTCGAGGACGACTTCTTCGCCCTCGGTGGCGACTCGATCCTGGCTTTCCGGGTGCTTTCCCGGATTCGCGCGACCCTCGGGGCGGACCTGCCGGTCCGCGCGCTGTTCGACACGTCGACCGTCGCCCGGCTGGCGGAGCTCGTGGCGGCGGCTGGTCAGATGTGCCCCGCCGTGCCGATCTCCCGGGTGTCGCGGGAGCGGGCGTTGCCGCTGTCCCCCGCTCAGCAGCGGTTGTGGTTCCTGGACGACGTGTCCGAAGGGGGCACCGAGTACAACACCGGCGTCGGCCTGCGGCTGTCCGGCGTGTTGGACAGCGACGCGTTGCGGACGGCGCTGGCCGGGTTGGTGGTCCGCCACGAGTCGCTGCGGACGACGTTCGACACGGTGGACGGACATGGGGTCGCGCGCATCGCCCCGCGCGGGGAGATCCCGCTGGAAGTCGTGGACCTGTCCGGCAGCACGGCCGCCGCGGATCGTGACGACGCAGTGGAGCAGGTGCTGGCGCAGCTCCTGAGCCGCCCGTTCGACCTGCGACGAGGCCCGCTGACCCGGGCACTGCTGGTCCGCCTCGCCGAGGACGACCAGGTGCTGGTGCTCAGCCAGCACCACATCATCACCGACGGCGCCTCGGTCGGGCTGCTGGTCGACGAGCTGGCCGAGCGCTACGCCGCCGCGGTCAGAGCGACCGCCGTTCAGTTTCCGGAGCTGGCGATCCAGTACGCGGACATCGCCGGGTGGCAGCGCGAACAGCTGTCCGGTCCAACTCTGCAGCCGCACCTGGACTACTGGCGGCGCCAGCTGGCCGGGCTGCAGGTGCTCGAACTGCCCACCGATCGACCCCGTCCCGCCCTCCGCACGACCACCGGCGCGGTACATCGCCAGGATCTGCCGGCCGAGCTGGTTCGGGGCCTGACGAGGGTGGGCCAGGCTCAGGGCGCCACGTTGTTCATGACCTTGACCGCCGCGGTGCAGCTGTTGCTGTCGCGTTACGCCAACCAACGCGACGTGGCCATCGGCACCGTCACGTCCGGACGTCACCGGGCGGAGCTGGAGAACCTCGTCGGATTCTTCGTCAACACCGTCGTACTGCGCTCCACAGTGGACGGGACGCGGACGTTCGAGGAGTTCCTGGCCGACGTCCGGGAGACGGTGCTGGATGCGTTCGCCCACGACGAGGTGCCCTTCGACCGGCTGGTCGAGGACCTCCGACCGGAGCGCGACGCCAGTCGCACACCGCTGGCGCAGGCGCTGATCGTGCTGCAGAGCGAGATGGTTCACCCGCGCGAGGCCGGCGGGTTGTGGATCACTGAGCACGACCTGCCCCGACCGTCGGCCCGGTTCGACCTGGTCGTGGAGTTCTTGCCGCGGGACGACTTGCTGAACCTGGCGATCGAGTACAACACCGACCTGTTCGATCCCGGCACCGTCGAACGGATGGCCGGGCACCTGCAGCTGCTGCTGACCGCCATCGCCGCCGACCCCGGTCGATCGTTGGCCGACCTCCCGATGCTGACCGAAGCCGAGCGGTACCGGGTGCTGGTGGAGTGGAACGACACCGGGCTTGATGATACCGGGCTGAAGGTGCCACCGGTGGTGCTGCCGGAGCTGTTCGAGGCCCAAGTCGCGCGAACGCCGGACGCGCCGGCGGTGCGGTGCGCGGGCACACAGCTGTCCTACGCCGAATGCAACGAGCAGGCGAACCGGCTGGCCAGGCTGCTGATCACGCGGGGGGCCGGTCCGGAGCGGTTCGTGGCGGTGGCGCTACCACGTTCGGCGGAGCTGATCGTGGCGCTGCTGGCGGTGCTGAAGACGGGTGCGGCCTACCTGCCGATCGACCCGAGCTACCCGGCCGAACGCATCGCGCTGATGTTCGCCGACGCGCAACCGCCGCTGGTGCTGACCACGAGCGAAGTGGCGGACCGTTTGCCTGCGGCGGCCGGGGTGGACCGATTGGTGCTGGACCGGACCGGGATCACCACGGCGCTGACCGGCGGGCCCGGTGACAATGTCACGGACACCGAGCGATCGGCGCCCCTGCGCGCCGCCCATCCCGCCTATGTGATCTACACGTCGGGTTCGACGGGTCGGCCCAAGGGGGTGGTGATCGCCCACCAGAGCGTGGTCGATCTCGCGGTGTGGGCGGCTGCGGACTTCGGCGCGTCGGGACTGTCCCGGGTGGTGGCCTCGACCTCCTTGAACTTCGACGTCTCGGTTTTCGAGATCTTCTGCCCGCTGACCGTCGGCGGCTGCATCGAGGTGGTGCGCGACGTGCTCGCGCTCGGCGAGCGTCCGAGCGAGCATGGGACTGCCAGCCTGGTCAGCGCGGTGCCCTCGGCGTTCTCCCAGCTTCTGGCCCAGGGCACGATGGTGGTGGCCCCGGAGCGCGTGGTGCTGGCCGGTGAGGCTCTGTCGGCGCGGGCGGCGCGGGACATCCGGGCGGCGCTGCCGGACAGTCGGATCGCCAACATCTACGGCCCCACCGAGGCCACCGTGTATGCGACCGCGTGGTACTGCGACCCGGACCAGGAGATTTCGGACCAGGCGCCGCCCATCGGCCGACCGATCACCAACACCCGGGTCTACGTGCTCGACCCCGTGCTGCGTCCGGTGCCGCCGGGCGTGCCGGGTGAGCTCTACCTCGGTGGTCGGGGCCTGGCCAGGGGGTATCTGAAGCTTTCGGGACTCACCGCCGAGCGGTTCGTGGCCGACCCCTTCGCCGGCGCGGGGACGCGCATGTACCGCACCGGCGACGTCGTGCGGTGGACCCCGACGGGCGAGGTGGAGTATCTCGGCCGGGCGGACCATCAGGTGAAGATCCGCGGGTTCCGGATCGAGCTGGGCGAGGTCGAGGCTGCCGTGGCCCGCCACGGCGACGTGGCCGAGGCGGTGGTGGTCGTCCGAGCCGAGGAGTCCGGGCACAAACGCCTGGTGGCCTACCTGGTGCCGGCGCCGGGCGCGGCCACGGACCCTGCCGCAGACCCTGCCGAGCTGCGCCGCTTCGTGAGCCGGGTGCTGCCCGACCACATGGTGCCCGCGGCGTTCGTGTCGCTGGCGAAGCTTCCGCTCAACCCCAACGGAAAGCTGGACCGGCTGGCCCTGCCGGTGCCGGACTGGAGCGCGGGTACGGACGCGGACTATCTGGCGCCCCGCAACCCGGTCGAGCAGGTCATCGCTGAGATCTGGGCCGAGGTACTCGGGGTGGAGCAAGTCGGCGTCGAGGACAACTTCTTCGCCCTCGGCGGCGACTCGATCCTGAGCATCCAGGTGGTGGCCCGCGCCGCCCGGGCGGGCCTGCGCATGCGGTCCCGGGACATCTTCCTGCACCAGACGGTCGCGTCGCTGGCCCCGAACGTCACCGCGGCGGAGCTCGAACCGGTCGAGCAGGGACCGGTGACCGGGGCGGTGCCGCTGACCCCGATCCAGAGCTGGTTCTTCGACACCCGGACAACGGCGCAGGGGCACTTCCACCAGTCGCTGAGCCTGGAGCTTGCAGAGGCTGTCGACGAGGCCGCGCTGCGCACCGCGCTGGCGATGCTCCTCGAGCACCACGACGCGTTGCGGATGCGGTTCGAGCAGGTCGACGACCGGTGGTGTCAGCGCAATGCCCCGGTGGAGCCGGTCGAGGTGCTGCGCCGGGTCGATCTGTCCCCCATGGAGGGTGACACAGCGGACGGGGACCGGCGGACCATGATGGCCAAGGTCCTGGGCGGTATCCAGGCCGACGTCGACCTGGGCCGCGGTCCGCTGCTGGCGGCGGTGCTGTTCGAGCTGGGTGACGGGCAGCGGCCGGTGTTGGTGCTGACCGTGCACCACCTGGTCGTCGACGGGGTGTCTTGGCGGATCCTGTTGGAGGACCTGGCCACGGCGTATCGGGCGGCGTGTGGTGATGCCGCGGCCCCTGACCCCGCGACCCGGTTGGGGGCCAAGACCACCTCGTTCCAGCAGTGGGCGTTGCGGCTGAGCGAGCATGCCTGCGCGGGGGGGTTCGACCAGGAGCGGGACTACTGGGGTGACCTCGTTCAAGGCGCCGATCCGGTGCTGCCGACCGACGGGGCTGGACCCAACATGGTGGCCTCGGTGCGCTCGGTGAGCCTGGGGCTGAACGAGCAGGAGACCCGGGCGCTGTTGCAGCAGGTGCCGGAGGTCTATCGCACCCAGGTCAACGACGTGCTGCTGGCCGCGCTGAGCCGAGTGCTGGGCGAGTGGACCGGTCGTGAGCAGGTTCTGGTGGATCTGGAGGGCCACGGCCGCGAAGAGTTGTTCGACGGGTTGGACCTGTCGCGGACGGTGGGGTGGTTCACCACGCTGTGTCCGGTGGCGCTACCCGTCTGGTCGGGCCAGGACTGGCGGGCTCGGCTGACCGCGACCAAGGAACACCTGCGCGCCATCCCCGGTCGTGGGCTGGGCTACGGCGCCCTGCGCTACCTCCTCCCGGCTCTTGACGACGCAGCCGCCGATCTGATCCCACCCGTCCCCCAGATCAGCTTCAACTACCTGGGGCACTTCGACCTGCCCGCGGGCGGCGACGGCCTCTACCAGGCGGTGTACGAGCAGCTGCGGCTGGATGAGAACCCGCAGGCCGAGCGGGCCCACGTCCTGGAGATCGTCGGCAGGGTCGAGCAGAACCGGCTTGAGTTCACCTGGTTCTACTCCGAGGACCTGCACCGGCGCGCGACCGTCAGCGCCCTGGCCGACGAGCTGCTCAGCGCCCTCCGGGAGATCATCACCCACTGTGCCCAGCCTGGCGCCGGGGGACGCAGCCCCTCGGACTTCCCGCTTGCCCGCCTCGATCAGAACACCGTGGACTGCCTGGCCGGTGACGGCCGGGGCGTCGAGGACGTCTATCCGCTGACCCCCACCCAGGCCGGGATGGTCTTCCACGGCTTGTCCCAGGGAGATCAGGGCGTCTACTTCCAGCAGGCGGCCTTCGTGGTCGAGGGCGTTGTCGACCCTCGGCAGCTCGGTGCGGCCTGGCAGCACGTCGTGGACCGGACGCCGGTGTTGCGCAGCAGCGTCGTCTGGGGCGGGGTGGCTGAGCCGGTGCAGGTGGTGCACCGCGAGGTGATCCTGCCGGTCAGCTACCTGGACTGGAGGCCGCTGCCCGAGGCTGGGCGGCGGGAAGAACTGCGGACGTGGCTCGACCGCGACCGCGCGGCGGGCCTGGACCTGACCGCGGCTCCGTTGCTGCGGGTGATGGTGGCGCGGCTCTCCGACCTCGAGGTCCAGGTGGTGTGGACCTTCCATCACGTGCTGCTGGACGGGTGGAGCGTATTCCAGGTGCTCTCCGACGTGTTCGCCTGTCATGCCGAGCTCCAGCGTCGTGGCCCGCAGACCGTCGACGCCGATCTCCCGCCGGCCACCCGGCGTCCGTTCCGGGACTACCTTCAGTGGCTGGACGCGGTCGACCGACGCGAGCCCGAGGAGTACTGGCGCCGGGTGCTGGCCGGGCTTTCCGAGCCCACCGCTCTGCCGTATGACCGTCCACCCGTAGTGGCCCACCACGCCGAGTCCAGCGCGACGGTCCGGGTCGCGCTGGACAGCGAGCAGTCCAGCCGGCTCCGCGGAGCTGCTCGGCGCCACGGGTTGACGGTGAACACGGTGGTGCAGGGGGCGTGGGCGCTGTTGTTGTCACGTTACAGTCGCCAGCGCGAGGTGGTGTTCGGCACGACGGTGTCGGGGCGGCCGGCCGAGTTGGCCGGTGTGGAGTCGATGGTCGGCATGTTCATCAACACCGTTCCCACCCGGGTGCACCTCGACAATGGGAAAGATGTCCTGTCCTGGCTTCGGGAGCTGCAAGCCGAGCAGACCGAGGCCCGACGGTTTGACGTCGTCCCGCTTACCCGGCTTCACTCCTGGAGTGAGCTACCGGCCGAGGTGGGCCTGTTCGACAGCATCGTGGTGTTCGAGAACTATCCGATCGATGACGAGGCCGCCGCTACACACGGTCTGCGGCTGCGCGAGCTGACGGCCATCGAGACCACCAACTACCCGTTGGCCGCTGTGGTGGTTTCAGGCGAGCGGTTGTCGATCGGACTGGGTTATGACCCGGCATTGTTCGAGGTGTCGACAATCGAGCGGTTGGCGGGTCACCTGATGCGTGTTCTGGACGTGCTTGTCGAGGATCCCACGGTTGCGTTGGATCGGATCGACATTCTCACCGAGGCGGAGCGCCACCAGGTGTTGGTGGGCTGGAACGACACCGCCCGTGAGGTGCCGGCGGGCACGTGGGTGGAGTTGTTCGAGGCGCAGGTGAGCCGTACTCCTGGGGCGACCGCGGTTCGCTGTGGTGACGTGAGTGTGTCGTATGGGGAGTTGAACGAGCGGGCCAATCGGTTGGCGCGGCTGCTGATCGGGCTCGGTGTGGGTGCTGAGCGGCTCGTGGCGTTGATGATGCCGCGGTCGGTGGACCTCGTCGTGACGTTGTCGGCGGTGTGGAAGGCGGGTGCGGGATACCTGCCGATCGACCCGGGTTATCCGGTGGAGCGGATCGGGTTCATGTTCTCCGACGCTTGCCCGGTGTTGGTGGTGACCACCGGTGCGCTGGACAGCCGCTTGTCGGGGGTGGGTCTCGGGGTTCCTCGGCTGCGGTTGGATGACCGGGACGTCGGTGCGACGTTGGCGGGCTGTGCGGGCAGCGATCTGACCGATGTGGATCGGGTGGCGCCGTTGTCGGGGGCGCATGCGGCGTATGTGATTTACACGTCGGGTTCGACGGGGCGGCCGAAGGGGGTTGTGGTCGCGCACGACAGCGTTGTCGATCTGGTGATGTGGGCGGGGTCGGAGTTCGGGGCGTCGGGGTTGTCGCGTGTGGTGGCATCGACCTCCTTGAACTTCGATGTGTCGGTGTTCGAGATATTCTCTCCGTTGGTGGTGGGCGGCAGCATCGATGTCGTGCCAGACGTGCTCGCGTTCGCCGAACCTCGGGTCGGCGGCCGGGTGGCCACACGCAGTTCCCGAGATGTCAGCCTGATCAGCGGGGTTCCTTCGGCTTTTTCGCAGGTTCTGACCCAAGACAGTGCGGCGGTGACCGCGGATATCGTTGTGCTGGCCGGTGAGGCGTTGTCGGCGCGAGCGGTGCGGGAGATCCGAGCCGCGACGTCGTGCACGCGGATCGCCAATATCTACGGTCCGACTGAGGCGACGGTATATGCGACGGCGTGGTATGGCGATGCGGATGGATTCGATAACGACACTGAACTTGATAACGACACTGAACTTGATAACGACACAGCGCCGCCGATCGGGCGGCCGGTCGCCAATACCCAGGTGTATGTGCTGGATGGCTGGTTGCGGCCGATGCCAGTGGGTGTTCCGGGAGAGTTGTATCTCGCCGGTCGTGGTCTTGCCCGTGGTTATCTGCACCGCCCGGGGTTGACCGCGGCACGGTTCGTGCCGAATCCGTTCGGCGTGCCGGGTTCGCGGATGTATCGGACCGGGGATGTGGTGCGGTGGAACGGTGCGGGTGAGTTGGACTACCTCGGCCGCACCGATCACCAGGTGAAGATTCGTGGGTTCCGGATCGAGCTGGGTGAGATTGAGGCCGTCCTCGCGAGACATCCGGATGTGAGTGCGGCCGTGGTGCTGGGGCGCATGGCTGCACGGACCGGAGAGAATGGGCTGTCCGAAGAGAATGGATCAGGGCTGCAGCAGCTGGTGGCTTATGTCGTGTCGGCCGGTCCTCAGGATCCCACTCCCTCGGTGCTGCGGTCCTTCGTGGATCAGATCCTGCCGGACTACATGGTGCCCGCGGCGTTCGTGTTCCTCGACGCGTTGCCGCTGGGCCCCACGGGAAAACTGGACCGTAGAGCGCTGCCAGCTCCGGAGCCCGACGCTGGCCCACGCACCGGCTACGTGCCGCCCAGCACCGACACACAACGAGTCCTGGCCGAGATCTGGGCCGACTTGCTCGCCGTGGACAAGATCGGCGTCGAGGACAACTTCTTCGAACTCGGCGGCGACTCCATCCGCAGCATGCTCATCACGACCCGGATCAACGCGGCATTCGACGTCGCCCTGACGCCGCGAGACGTCCTGACCGCTCGCACCGTCTCCGCCCTGGCGGAGACGGTCGAAGACGCAGTCCTGCTCGAACTCGAACGTGTTGCCTTCGGTGACGGCAACGACAAGTTGTAAAGGAGTAAGGCCTATGCCGTCATCGAAAGACAGCCGGATTGCCGCGCTACCCGCTCATCTGCAGGGGGCTCTGCGTCGTCGTCTGGCCGGCCAGGCGCAACGGTCCGACACGATTGCGCCGGTCGACCGCAACGAGCCGCTACCGCTTTCCTTCGCTCAGCAACGGCTGTGGTTCCTGAACGAGTTCCAGGCGGGCGGTCAGACAGGGAGTGTCGAGTACAACAGCGGACTTGCGCTGCGCCTGCGGGGCCGGCTGCAGGTGCCGGCGCTGACTGCGGCCGTGCAGGAACTGGTGGCCCGGCACGAGTCGTTGCGGACCACCTTCGACGAGGTGGACGGCCAACCAACGCAGGTTGTGCACCCGTCGGTCGATGTGGCGGTGCCAGTGGTCGAGCTGGCCGGCGCGACGGACGCTGCGCTGGATGCGGTGCTCTCCGCGGCGCACGGTCGTCCCTTCGACCTGCGGCGTGGACCGCTGTTCCGGGCATTGCTGGTCCGGTTGGCCGGCAGTGCCGGCGGTGCCGACAGTGCCGATGGGGAGCACGTGCTGCTGCTCGGCGCGCACCACATCGTCACCGACGGCGCCTCGATGGACGTGCTGGTAGAGGAGCTGGGCGTCTTGTACACCGCGGCCTGCCAGGGGCGGCAGGCGGATCTGCCCGCGCTGCCCGTGCAGTACGCCGACTTCGCCAGCTGGCAGCGCCACCGGCTGTCCGGTCCTTCCGCAGCGGGCGAGCCCGGCGGCGACCTCGCCTACTGGACCCGGCAGCTGTCGGGCATAACCCCCCTTGAGTTGCCGACCGATCGGCCGCGTCCGCAGGTGCGCACCTCGGTGGGCGCGGCCCAGGAGTTCGTGGTGCCGGCCGAGGTCGCCGCCCGGCTCGGCGAGCTCGCTCGGGCCCAGGACACGACCCTGTTCACCGTGCTGGTGGCGGCTTGCCAGGTGCTGTTCGCCCGCTGGTCGGGTCGCGACGATGTCGCCGTCGGCACGGCCATCTCCGGGCGCAACCGGCCGGAGCTGGAGCGGCTGGTCGGGTTCTTCATCAACACCCTGGTGCTGCGCGCCCCGGTCGACCGGACGCAGGCCTTCACCGAGTTCGTCGGCACCGTCGGCCAGACCGTGCTCGACGCCCTCGCACACCAGGAGGTGCCCTTCGAGCGACTGGTCGACGCGGTGCAGACCGAGCGGGACGTCAGCCGCAACCCGCTGTTCGACGTCATGGTGCTGATGCACGACGAGCAGCGGACCCCGCAGACGTTCGCTGAGCTGCGCGTCGAGGCCGTGGACATCTCAGGCCACACCGCCATCTTCGACATCATGTGCGAGTTCCAGGTGGTAGCCGGCCAGCTGCGCGGGACGCTGACCTACAACACCGATCTGTTCGACGGGATGACCATCGGGCGGATGGTGGAGCAGCTGCCTGTGCTGCTGGCCGGGGTGGCAGCCGATCCGGGCCGGCAGGTGGGGCGGTTACCGATGCTGCCGGAGCAGGAGCGGCATCAGTTGTTGGTCGAGTGGAATGACACGGCTACCGCGGTGCCGGTGGGGACCGTTCCGGGTGTGTTCGGGCAGCGGGTGGCGTCGATGCCGGATGCCGTGGCGCTGGTGTCAGGTGCAGCCGAGTTGTCGTATGCCCCGTTGTCGTATGCCCCGTTGTCATATGCACAGTTGTCATATGCACAGTTGTCATATGCACAGTTGGAGGTGCGGGCGAATCGGCTGGCGCACCGGTTGATCCGGTTGGGTGTGGGGGTGGAGGACCGGGTCGCCGTGCTGGTGGAGCGCTCGGTCGAGTTGGTGGTGACGGTACTGGCGGTGGCCAAGGCCGGCGGGGTGTACGTGCCGCTGGATGTGCGGGCGCCGGCGGAGCGGTTGCGACTGGTGCTGGCTCAGGCCGGTGCGGGGGTGATGGTGACCGATCGGGTCTGGGAGGCGATGTCCCGATCGGTGCATGCGGGCCCACTGGTGGTGGTAGACGCCGACGAGTCGCTGAGCACCGAATGCGCCGAGGCGCCGACGGTGGCGCTGAGCCCGGACAATCTCGTGTACCTGGAGTACACCTCTGGTTCGACCGGGGTGCCCAAGGGAGTGGCGGTCTGCCACCGAGATGTCGTGGCGTTGGCCGCTGACCGCTGTTTTGCCGGTGGGGCTCATGAGCGGGTGTTGATGCATTCGCCGTTGGCTTTCGACGCCTCGACCTACGAGCTGTGGGTGCCGTTGCTCAATGGTGGTCAGGTGGTGGTGGCGCCGCCGATCGAGGTGGACGCCGGCGTCCTGCGGCGGATGGTCGCCGAGAACGGGGTGACCGGGCTGTGGTTGACCGCCGGGTTGTTCCGGCTGATCGTGCAGGAGGAGCCGGACTGCCTTGCTGGTGTCCATGAGGTATGGACCGGTGGGGACGTGGTGCCGGCGGCTGCGGTGCGCCGGGTGCTGGCCGTCTGCCCGGACGTGGTGGTGGTGGACGGCTACGGGCCGACCGAGACCACGACGTTCGCCAGCTCGTATCGGATGCGGGGCGACGAGCCGGTGCCGGAGGTGGTGCCAATCGGGCGGCCACTGGACAACATGCGGGTGTATGTCCTCGACAGCGAGTCGCGACCGGTGCCGATCGGGGTGGCCGGGGAATTGCACATCGCTGGTGCTGGTCTGGCGCGGGGTTATTGGAGCCAGCCGGGACTGACCGCGCAGCGGTTCGTGGCCAATCCGTTCGGGCCTGCGGGTAGCCGGATGTATCGCAGCGGGGACCTGGTGCGCTGGACCGCGGACGGAAAGTTGGAGTTCGTCGGGCGCACCGATGAACAGGTCAAGATCCGCGGGTTCCGGATCGAGCTGGGTGAGGTCGAGGCCGCACTTGCCTGCCACGAGCAGGTGGCCGAGGCGGTGACGGTGGCGCGGACCGATGACGCCGGGCGCAAACGTCTGGTGGCCTATCTGGTACCGCGAGGACCAGCCGCGCCGGATGCCGCGGCCCTGCGGGAGTTCCTGAACTTGACGCTGCCCGACTACATGGTCCCCTCGGTGTTCGTGACCATGGCAACGCTGCCGTTGAATGCCAATGGGAAACTGGATCGGCGCAGCTTGCCCGCCCCGGATTGGCAGCCCGCAGACCTCGGCTACCTGGCTCCGCGCAGCTCGTTGGAGCAGACCCTGGCCCGGATCTGGGCCGAGGTGCTGAAAGTAGACCGGGTCGGGGTCAACGACAACTTCTTCGAACTGGGCGGGGACTCTATCCTGAGCATCCAGGTGGTCTCCCGCGCCCGCCAGGCGGGGCTACGGCTGCGCTCCAAGGACATCTTCCTGCACCAGACCATTGCCGCCCTGGCCCCGCTGGTCGGTACCCCGGACGCCCCCTGCGACCAGCCCCCACCCGTCGACGGCCCCGCCCCGCTGACCCCCATCCAACGCTGGTTCTTCGGCACGTACGGCGCACTGCCGCACTTCACCATGTCCATGCTGCTGGAGCTGGCCGAGGACCTCGACTCCAACGCGCTGCAGACCGCCGTCGAGGCGGTCGTGGCCCGCCACGACGCGCTCCGGCTTCGGTTCACCCACGTCGACGGCCAGTGGTGGCAGCAGGCGGTGCCCGCCGTTGCGAGCCCCGCCGTTGCGAGCCGAGTGCTCGAGCACCACGACCTGTCTGGGCTGGCGGCCCCGCGGCAGCAGGCCGCGGTTGAGGCGGCGGCGGCCACGGCGCGATCCGACCTCGACCTGGGTGCCGGCCGGATGATCAGGGCGGTGCTGTTCGGGCGCGGACCCGGACAGCGGCCCCTGCTGTTCCTCGCCGTCCACCATCTCGCGGTCGACGGCGTCTCCTGGCGCATCCTGCTCGACGATCTCGACACGGCCTACCGGCATGCCGCTGCCAGCGCCGTGGTGGCGCTGGAACCACCCGGCACCGCAGTCGCCACCTGGGCCTCCCGGTTGACCGAACACGTCCGGTCGGGGGGGTTCGACGAGGACCTGGAGTTCTGGACGCAGGTGTCCCGCGGCGCGCGGGCCGACCTGCCCGTGGACCATCCCGGCGTCCACACCGCCGGCTCCACCCGCCGGATCACCGTCCGGCTGGGCGCAGCGCAGACCGACGCCCTGCTGCACCGGGTGCCGGGCGTGTACCGGACCCAGATCAACGACGTGTTGTTGAGCGCCCTGGGTCGGGTGCTGTCGAGCTGGACCGGTCGGGACCGGGTGCTGGTCACGTTGGAGGGGCACGGTCGTGAGGAGATCCTCGACGGGGTGGACCTGTCGCGCACCGTCGGCTGGTTCACGTCCCAGTTCCCGGTGGCGTTGGCCGTCCCTTCGTCGGGCTGGGACGAGATCCTCAAGTCCGTCAAGGAGCAGCTGCGGGCCGTACCGCACCGGGGGCTCAGCTACGGGGCACTGCGGGAGCTGAGTGCCGACGACTCCCCGGCCGCCGTGTTGCGCTCCGACGAGCGGCCGCAGATCTGCTTCAACTATCACGGGCAGTGGGACACGCCATCCGCCGCAGGTGGGATGTTCCGGGCTCGACGCGACGGCGTCGGCGCGGACCTGGCGCCCGATCAGCCGGCCATCAATCTGATGGACGTCTCCGGCCTGGTAGAGGACGGGGAACTGGAACTGACCTGGTTCTACTCCAGCCAGGTGCATGACGAGGCCACGGTACGGCGGCTGGCCGAGGAGATGGTCCAGGCCCTCGGTGAGATCGTCGCGCACTGCTCCCGGCCGGCGGCTGGTGGCTGCACGCCGTCGGATTTCCCGTTGGCGGGTTTGGATCAGGTTGGGGTGGATCGCCTGGTGGGTGATGGGCGGTCGGTGGAGGATGTTTACCCGCTGACGTCGTTGCAGGCCGGGATGGTGTTCCACCATCTGGTTGATACTGACTCCGCTGCTTATGTTGACGAGTTCCGGATTCGCTTGTCGGGTGTGTCTGATGCTGGGGCGTTGGGGGTGGCTTGTCAGCGGGTGGCCGATCGCACGCCTGCGTTGCGCAGCGCCGTGGTGTGGGACGGGGTGGACGAGCCGCTGCAGGTGGTGTACCGCCACGCTGCCGTTCCGACGCGCTACTACGACTGGCGCGATCTGTCCGACGTAGCCCAAGATCGGGAGCTGCAACGGGTGATGGCGGCCGACCGTGCCGCGGGGATGGATCTGGATGTCGCGCCGTTGCTGCGGTTGGTCATCGCCACGCTTACCGATGACGAGGTCCTGCTGGTCTGGACTTCGCATCACGTGGTGTTGGACGGTTGGAGCCTGGCGCAGGTGTTCACCGAGGTGCGCGAGCAGTACGCGGCGATCGTGGACGGTCGGGCACCTGAGCTCGTAAACCGGCGTCCATTCCGGGATTACCTGCAGTGGCTGGGAGAGCGCGACGAGCAGCAGGCGCAGCAGCATTGGCGAGGGGTGTTGTCGGGCTTTTCGGCGCCCACTGGTTTGCCTTATGATCGGCAGCCCTTGGAGGCGCACCGCGCTGAGTCCGCCGAGTCGGTACGGGTCGAGTGCCCGGTTGAGGAGTCGGCGCGGTTGCAGTCGGTCGCCAAGCGCGCTGGTTTGACGTTGAACACCATGGTGCAGGGTGCCTGGGCGTTGTTGTTGTCGCGCTACAGCGGTGAGCGTGATGTTGTTTTCGGGACCATTGTCTCTGGGCGGCCGGCTGAGCTGGTGGGTGTGGAGTCGATGGTCGGCATGTTCATCAACACCGTGCCGACTCGGGTGCGCCTCGACGGCGGGCAGGATGTGCTGTCGTGGTTGCGCGAGCTGCAGGTCCAGCAGTCGGAGTCGCGGGGATTCGACTTCGTTTCGCTGGCGCTATTGCAGGCCTGGAGCGACCTGCCCGCTGGGCTCAACCTGTTCGACAGCGTGGTCGTGTTCCAGAACTACCCATTTGAGGAGCCACCCGAGGGCGATCCGGGTTTACGGATCCGTGGGGTTGAGGCTCGGGACACCACGAACTTCCCGCTGAGCTTGCGCGCTTATCTGGACGGGCAGATCGGCTTCGAACTGGGTTATGACCCGCGGTTGTTCGACGCCGCGACGGTTGAGCGGATGGCTGGGCATGTTCTTCGGGTGCTGATGGTGTTGGCCGCCGATCCCGGTGTTCGCTTCGGTGACGTCGACATCTTGACTCC
>JALYVZ010000194.1 GCA_030852965.1 Actinomycetota bacterium
GACCCAGGGCGTCCGCGGGGACCGGCTGGTCCCGGACCTGGATGGTGGTGCCCGGCGGCAGCGCCGGCACCGCACGCACCACGCCACCGACCAACAGGTAGCCCAGCCACAGCAGCAGGGCGCTGACCCCGGCGGCCAGCAGGGTGCACAGCACGGCCAGCCGGACCCGCAGCCCCGGACCGCGCCCGCGTGCCCTGCCCATGAGCCGTGCCATGACCTGCTGGTGCCCGCTACCCGGCGGCCGGCACGCGGTAGCCGGAGCCCACCACGGTCTCGATGATGCCCGGTTCGCCGAGCTTCTTGCGCAACGTCATCACGGTCACCCGGACCGTGGTGGTGAACGGGTCGGCATGCTCGTCCCAGACCCGTTCCAGCAGCTCCTCACTGCTCACGACCGCCCCGCCGGCGGACAGCAGCACCTCCAGCACGCCGAACTCCTTGCGGGTCAGCTCCACCGGCTCACCGGCCCGGCGCACCGTGCGCCGCGCCGGGTCCAGTACCACGTCCGCGACGGTCAACACCGGCGGGGTGGCCGGGGTGGCACGCCGAGCCAGCGCCCGCATCCGGGCCACCAGCTCCGGGAAGTCGAACGGCTTGGCCAGGTAGTCGTCCGCGCCCAGACTCAGCCCCTCGACCTTGTCGGCGAGGGCACCACTGGCCGTCAACATGATCACCCGGGTGATGCCGCCGTTGCCGGTGATCTCCTCGCACAGCTCGTCGCCCGACATCCCGGGCAGGTCACGGTCCAGCACCACCACGTCGTAGCGCGTGATCGACGCCTTCTCCTGACCACTGTCACCGTCGTAGGCGACGTCGACCGCCATGCCCTCCCGACGAAGACCCCTGGCCAGCGCGTCGGCCAGCGGCCGTTCGTCCTCCACGATCAGTACCCGCACGCCGTCCAGGGTAGGCGCCGACGTCTCGGGCCCGGCAGAGCGGTCAAACCGGTCAACCGAGTCGAACTCGGCAGCGCACGATGATCAACTGACCCGCTCGACAGTGGTGCGAGCTTGGCTTGCCGTTCGATGCGCTCGAAATTTCGGCATCGGCCTCTCTTTGCGACGTGGGCAGGTCGTCCCAGTCGGCCACGTACAGGAGGCCGATACTTCACGTGGACGGCTTCCCTGTTTGAGGCGGCGCCCGCAATGGCCCCTGTGCCGGAACGGCATGCCGCGCGCTGGCCCGGGGCGGGCGGGTGATCGCCACCGGCACCAAGCCTCGTGGCGGGCACGGAGGCGTGACGGTTGCGGTGCATGTATACGTGAGCGTTCGGCCAGGCCGGTGACATCGTCCTGGGGGCGAGAGAGTGGTGGGTTGCGAGACCAATGCTTGCTCGGTGCTCGACACGATCGGGTGAACTGCGGAAGCAGGGCGCCGGACGGCGAAAAGCTGTCGGATCTCGAATGTATGTTCGATTTGTGCGGGCGGATGAGTTGATGTGGGCGAGCCTGGCGGTCATGCCGCCAGGCGAAGAGCTCGGGTCCGCGCTGGCCGCATTGGATCTGGCTACGGTGCCGAACGACTGGATCGTGGACGTGCTGCAGGCCCAGCACCGCCAGCTTGCCCACGAGCAGGCCCGGTTGTTGGCTGCCATGGTCGAGGTAGGGCGCACGACTCCGGCTTCCGGCTCGGGTGTCCATCGGGCGCGGCAGATTCATCCGTGGGGCGCCGGGGAGATCGCCGCCGCGCTCACATTGACCGCGCGGGCCGCCGACCGTGAGCTCGGCTTTGCGTCGACCCTGGTCTGTGGGTTGCCGCTGGTGTTCGCGGCGTTGCTGGCGGGTCGCATCGACCGCGCCAAGGCGTGGGTTTTCGCCGACCATCTCGACCCCGATGCCTGCGGGCTGGCACCGGACCAGATCGAGGCGGTGTGCGCTTCGCTGGTGCCGGCGGCCAGCGCGTTGACCACCGGGCAGTTGGCTGCGCGGCTGTTGCGGGCGCTCATCGCGGTCGACCTCGACGCCGCTCGCCGCCGCTACGACAAGGCAGTGCGGGAGCGGGCGGTCGCGAGCTATCTCGATCGCGACGGCACGGTGACCGTGTCCGCGACCGGATTGGCCCGCACGAAGCGGCGTCCGCGTGCGAGCGCCTGGAACAGTTGGCCGCCGCGGTGAAGCGGGCCGGTCGCCCCTCCCGGTTGGCGCAGATCCAGGCCGACCTGTTCGTGGCGATGCTGGATGGGCGCTATCACCATCGGACTCACGACCAGATCGTCGCCGACATGCTGCGCCAGGCGGGTGCTCAGGACGCCAGCGCCGCAGACCCTGATGCCGCGGACGCCAGCGCCGCGGACGCTGGTACTGCGGACGCCAGTGCCGCGGACGCTGGTACTCAGGACGCTGGTCCCGAGGACCCTGGTACCGCGGACGCCGGTGAGCCGGATTCTGGTGCCGCGGAAGTCGTCGCCCCGAACGCCGGCGCCGCCACGGCCGCGGGTCGTTGGGCCGCCGAGTCCGAGTCCGAGTCCGGCCAGAGTGGGGACTCGGGCGATGCGAGCGAGCTTCCAGACGAGCGGGTCGGTATCGAAATCCGGATCGGGCTGTCCACGCTGCTCGGTCTCGACAGCCTCCCGGGAGAGATCCCCAGCCTCGGCCCGGTGTGCGCGGAGGTTGCCCGTGCGACGGTGGCCAAGCAGCGCCGAGGCGCACAGTAGCGGTTCGCGGTCACCGATTCCGCTGGCCACCTGGTCCTGGCCGGAGCCATCCGCCGTCGCCCGAGGGTTCCCGTCGAAGACTCGGCGCGCGACGCGGGATGCCGGGGGGCGTCGTGGAGATCCACGTCCCAGCGGCCCTGCTCGACGAGCTGACGGCAGCGTCTGCGGGCGGGCCATGGACGGGTGTGGTGGCCGACATCGCCGCCCAGTACGCCGACCGGGAGAACATGCTGGCCCGGCTGGACACCCAACCCGGTGATCGCTACGCCCGAGATGCACTCGCTCGCCATGTGCAAGTTCGAGATCGCACCCGCTGCCACGTGGGTTGTCGACGTCCAGCCCGAAAATCAGATCTCGACCACACCTGGGACCACGGCAGTGGCGGGCGCACCACCCAAGGGAACATCGATCCCTGCTGCCCCCGCCATCACCTGTACAAACACGAACTGGGCTGGCGGCTGCGTCAGCCCGAGCCGGGGCACTTCGAATGGACAAGTCCGCTCGGGCGGCAGTATCGGACCCGCGGCGAACCCATCAGCCCACCGTTGTGCTCCTTGCCACGTGTCATCCCCGAACCTACGTCCGCGTTCGACCCTGCGACCCGCCTGCCCAACGACCAAACGACGATCTTGCGGCTGCCGCCACCAGAGACCGCTCCACAACCACCACCAGCGACGACGGCACCCACCGAGCCCGCTTACGACATTCCGCCGTTCTGACCAGGCAGTTCGGTGGCGATCCAGCGCGGGCTCGCGGTGGTGCTGACGCCGGCTCCGATGCCGGCTCTGGCTGCTGAGCGAGCGGCGCGTCCAGTGAGCCGCGCGGCGCATCCGGCGCATCCGGCACAGCCGGGACGGGCGGGACATCCGAGGCGGCAGACACCGATTTGGTCGCCCTGGCCGGCTGGACCCGGTGCTGACTCCCGACCAGCAACGACGGCTACGCGCAGCTCGCCCAACAGCTTGCTGGCCAACGCACCGCTGCGCTCGATCGACGTCCTGCGCCCTCGGATCCACGCCTCGCTACCCGAGCGGATCGAGTTCGCGGTCGGCACCCAGATCAACGGCGCCCCGCACCTGGGCACAGCCAGCGGGTCTGGTTGGACACCCCCGCTGCCCCCTCGATCGGACGCCAGCGCAGACCCCGCATCAGAACGATCAGTCGTGGCGGGGGCGCTGCAGGGCGGCATCGGCGGGCTCGCCAGAGGGCAGCGCGGCCGCCCACTCGGTGACCCGCCGGGCCACGTCCTGCGCGGTCAGCCCGGCCGCAGCCAGCACATCGGAACGGCTGCCGTGCTCCAGGAACGCCTGCGGCAGCGCCACCGTGCGCAGTGGTACGTCCAGCCCGACCTCCCGCAGCGCGCCAGCCACCGCCGAGCCGAACCCGCCGTGCGCACCGCCGTCCTCCACGGTGACCACCAACCGGTGTGCGTTCGCGAGCGACACGATCGACTCCGGGACCGGCAACACCCAGCGCGGGTCCACCACGGTCACCCGTACGCCCTGGTCGGCCAACCGGTCGGCGGCGGCCAGCCCCAGCTCGCCGAAGGTGCCCACGCAGACCAGCAGCACGTCAGCGCCCTCAGCCGGCTCGCGAAGAACGTCGACAACGCCCTCCCGGCGGATCGCCGCCAACTCGGGCCCGACCGAGCCCTTCGGGTATCGCAGCGCGGTCGGGCCGTCGTCGATGGCCACCGCCTCGCGCAGCTCCTCGCGGAGGGTGACCGCGTCCCGGGGCGCCGCCACCCGGATCCCGGGCACCATCCCCAGCAGCGACAGGTCCCACATGCCGTTGTGGCTGGGGCCGTCCGAGCCGGTGACCCCGGCCCGGTCGAGCACCAGGGTGACCGGCTGGCGGTGCAGTGCCACGTCCATCAGCAGCTGGTCGAACGCCCGGTTCAGGAACGTCGCGTAGAGCGCCACGACCGGATGCAGTCCGCCCATGGCCAGACCGGCGGCGGAAGTCAGCGCGTGCTGCTCGGCGATACCGACGTCGTGGCAGCGCCCCGGATACGCCTTCGCGAACGGGGCCAAGCCCACCGGGTGCAGCATCGCGGCAGTGATCGCCACCACGTCCGGACGCTCGGCCCCGATGGCCACCATCTCCTCGCCGAACACCTTCGTCCAACCGTCCTTGGCAGGGCCTACCGGGGCTCCGGTGGCCGGGTCGAACGCGCCAGGGCCGTGCATCTGCTCGATCTCGTCGTTCTCCGCCGGCGGGTAGCCACGACCCTTGCGGGTGACCGCGTGCACGATGACCGGGCCGCCGAAGTCCCGGGCTCGGCGCAGCGCGGCCTCCAGTGCGGCCAGATCGTGGCCGTCCACCGGACCGACGTACTTCAGCCCCAGGTCGGAGAACAGCGGCTGCGGTGCCAGCGCGTCTTTGATGCCGACCTTGACCGCGTGCAGGCCGGCGTAGAGGCCCCGCCCGATCAGCGGAATCCGCTCCAGCGCCCGCTTGCCGGCGGCCAGCGTCCTCTCGTAGCCCGGTTGCAGTCGCAGTGCCGCCAGCCGGTCGGCCAGCCCGCCGATGGTCGGGGCGTAGGACCAGCCGTTGTCGTTCACCACGATCACCAGATTGTGGTGCGGATGTGCAGTGACGGACTCGCCGGCGCTGCCGGGCTGGCCGGCGCTGCCGGCGCTGATGTTGTTGAGCGCCTCCCAGCACATTCCGCCGGTCAGCGCGCCGTCGCCGACCACGGCCACCACGTGCCGACGCGCACCGGTGTGGGCGAACGCCCTGGCCAGCCCGTCGGCGTAGGACAGCGCGGTGGAGGCGTGGCTGTTCTCCACCCAGTCGTGCTCGCTCTCCGCACGGCTGGGATAGCCGGACAGCCCGCCGGTCATCTTCAGCCGCGCGAAACCGTCCCGACGACCGGTGAGGATCTTGTGTACGTAGGCCTGGTGGCCGGTATCGAAGATCAGCGCATCGGTCGGCGAGTCGAAGACCCGGTGCAGCGCCATGGTCAGCTCGACCACGCCCAGGTTCGGGCCGAGGTGACCACCGGTGCGGGCCACCGAGGTGACCAGGAACTCTCGGATCTCACCGGCCAGGGTCCGAAGCTCGTCGCCGTCGAGCCGCCTCAGGTCAGCGGGGCCGCGCAGGTTCGAAAGCAGGGACACCCGCCCGAGTGTACGGAGCGGCGCCCCGGCCGGCCGGGTGTCGCCACCCGGTCGGGCCCGAGTATCCCGCGTACGCTCGCTGATGTGACCGACGCCACCCACCGCTCCCGGCTTCGCTCTCGGGCTCGTTCCTGGGGCTACGCGCTGCGCACCACCAACCCACCGCCGGGGCCGATCGAGGGCCTCGACCCGGTCACCCGGTGGATCGTGGTGAGCCGGGCGGCGGTGCTGCCGATGACGGTGGTCGCCGGGCTGGTAGCGGCGCTGCTGGCGGTCGGGAAGCCTGGCTTCGACTGGCGGTGGTTGTCGCTGTCAGTAGTCGGGATCACGCTGGCACACCTGGCCAACAACGTGATGAACGACCTGTACGACACCAGTGCCGGCTCGGACACCACGACCTACCCGCGCGCGCTGTACGCCCCGCACCCGATCCTGTCCGGGCTGGTCACCCGCCGTGCGCTGGTCATTGCGGCGGTGGCCGCGAACCTGGCAGGCCTGGCCATCCTGGTGGTCCTGGCGAACGCCCGGGGATGGCCGGTGGTGGCGTTCGCGCTGGCCGGTTTCGTGCTCAGTGTGGCCTACACCGCACCCCCGCTGCGGCTGAAGAAACGCGGGCTCGGCGAACCGGACGTGCTGCTTGTGTGGGGTCCGCTGATGGTCGGGGGCACCTACTACGCCGGCGTCGGGTCACTGCCCTGGCAGGTGTTGCTGGCCTCGCTGCCCTACGGGCTGCTGTGCGTGGCCGTGCTGATGGGCAAGCACACCGACAAGATCCCCTTCGACCAGCCGCTGGGTATCCGCACCCTGCCGGTGATCTTGGGCGAGCGCCGGGCGCGGGCCGCCACGCTCGGCCTGATGGTCGGGTTCTACCTGCTGGTCGCGGTGTCGGTGCTGGTGGGGGCACTGCCCTGGCCGGCGCTGCTGGTACTCGCCGCGCTACCCCGGCTGGTCAAGGTGTGGCCCTACTTCCGCAAACCGCCGCCGGACGAACCGCCGGAAGGGTTTCCAGTGTGGCCGCTCTGGTACGCCGCGCTGGCCTGGCTGCACACCCGGCAGGCGGGCGCGCTGCTGGTCATCGGGCTGGGGCTCGGCGTGTTGACCCGCGTTGCGTTCGGACTCTGAGACCATCGGGGGTGTGCGCCAGCTGCTAGCCGGATTGGTCGGTCTGTTGCTCACCGCCGCGTTCGCGGTAGCGGCCGGTCGGGGAGTCGGGCTGAGCTTCCGATCGCCGACCGGGGCCGACGCGGTCAGCCGGACGCCGGGGCTGGTCTGGTTGCTGGCCGCCGGGCTGTTCCTGGGTCTGCTGGTGCTCGGCCGCCGGCTGTCCCCGATCGTCCCGCTGGTCGCCGGAGCACTTCTGCTGGTGGCCACCGGCGTGGGATTGGCCGCCCCCACCGCGCTGGGACCCGGTTCGCCGGGCGGCGCGGCGTTCGGGATGCACGTGCTCAACGGCTACGGCCTCGGCGTGTTGTTCGCCACGTTGCTGCTGGTGGTGGCCGCCGTCCCCGCTCGCCGCCGCAAGCCGACGAGCATCTCGTAGCCCAGGCACCTCGCACCCGCACGACCGCTCGCCGAACCCAACACCATGGTTTTTTGATCATGGGAAGCGCCACCATGGTGTCCGGTTCGGCGCGAGTGTCGATCTGATGCCGGCTCGGCCAGCGTCTCGTTGGCCGCCGAGGTCAGTTGGGCGAGGCCAGCTCGGGCTCAGCTGGACGGGGTCAGCAGGGCGACGGTCTCCAGGTGGTGGGTCATGGGGAAGGCGTCGAAGGCCCGCAGGTCCGCCAGCTGGTAGCCGCGTTCGGCGAAGGACGCGAGGTCCCGGGCCAGAGAGGCCGGGTCGCAGGCGACGTACACCAGCCGCCGTGGCGCGGCATCGGCCAGCGCGTGCACCACCTCGCGCCCGAGCCCACGCCGGGGCGGGTCGGCGACCACCACGTCC
>JALYVZ010000195.1 GCA_030852965.1 Actinomycetota bacterium
GCCGCGTAGCGGCCGAGGTCGATCACGACCGGGGCGTCCACGGCCGCGGCGGCACCGCTCCCGTTGGGCCTGGGGGTGGGGCTGAGGTTGTTGCGGGCGCGGAGGTGGGCGGCTTCGGCGAGGGCGGTCGGGGTCGGTGGTCGGCGTTCCTTGCGCCGGTGGGGTGGTTCGGTGGTGAACGCGGACAACACCGCCGCGGTCAGGGCGGTGACGTGCCCGTCGTCACTGACGGTGGCCCCAGCCCCGGACGGGGCGATGAGGTGCCGAGCGATGACCGTGGGGAGAGGGCTGACCCGTCCGGGCGTGCCGGGCGTGCTGTGCGGGCCGGGGGTGGTGGCGATGTCGAGGTGGGGGCTGCCGAGGCGGGTGTGGACGGTGACGGTGGTGCCGTGCAGGTGCGGGGGGACGGAGTAGCGGTTGCCCCGGTACGACACCAGCGCCTGCGCGGACACGACCCGCTCCACGGTCAGGGCCGCGGGGAACGGGGTCGGCATCGGCGCCAACGGTTCTCGTTGCGCGGTGACCGCGACCGAGGACCGACCGTCCGTCGTCGCCCGTAGGCGGGTGTCCCCGCGGGTGGTGCACCACGTGTCGAGGCGGGCCTGTGCCTCCTCGATGCTGATGTCGTCGGGTACGGTCCGCCAGAACCGTTGCGCAGCAACATGGTTGGCCTTCTCGACCACGCCTTTGCGGTTCCCTCGCCGTGGGGGGCACAGGCGAACGGTCACGCCGTAGTGCTTCGCGACGGCCGCGAACGTCGCGGTGACCCGTTTCGTCTCGGGGCTGACCACGGTCGCCATCCGGTCGAACCGCCAGTCCTTCGTGAGCCCGCCGAGGGCAGCGGCGATGTGGTGCAACCCCTCGATGAGATGCGGCTGGTCTTCGGACTCGCACAACAGGCCCCGCCACCGGCCGGAATGACTGAGGGCGCCGACGAGCAGGTGGGCTTCCTTGCCCCAGCCCCAGTGCGCGGGTGGGTCGCGTAGCTCGACCCAGTCCCACTGGGTCTCCTCACCCGGCGGGTGCTCGATGACCGCGACCGGGCGGCCCTTCGTCGGGGCGCACGGCTCACACGCCGGGCGCAGCTGCCGGGCGCGGATCGCCCTGGTCATCGTGGGGTAGGACCGGTCGTACCCGAGGTCGAGGAGCTCGTCGTACAGGGCCGAGGCCCACAGGTGCGGGTCATCGCTGAGGCGTTGGCGCACGTACGCGGCGTAGGGCTCGAACGGGTCCTGCTGCTGGCTGCTGCTGCGGCTCCGGACCCCGGCCTCGCGGCCGTTGAGGTAGGCGCGGATGGTCTTACGGTCTCGACCGAGGTGGCGGGCGATCGCGGAGATCGTCCATCCCTGGCGGTGGAGTGCGTGCACGTCGATGTCGTCCTCCCGTGTGAGCATGAGCGGAGGGGCTCCTTCGGGTTGGTCGGTGGTCAGAGACCACCAGCCTCGAAGGAGTCCCGCCCAAGGTGGCGAAGCCACACGGGTGGGGATTTTCAGTGAGCAGGTCTGAGGACTTTCAGTTGAGCGCCATCACCGCCGAGCTCATCACCGGGCCGGAAGGCTCCGGGGCGTGGCGCTCACGTTCACCCTCTTGCGGGGACGCGGACGGGCCAAGGGCTTCTGACGCCCCGCCTCAGCTCAGAGAAGTGGGCGCCCGTAGTGCAGTGCAGTGGGTGTCGCGGCGGTCGTCAACTTGCGCTGCTCGTTATTGGTGGGGGGTTTCTCTCCCGCAGGAATGGCAGGTGTGGAAGGACCCAGTCGACACAGATGAGGCGCGCCGCCGGGGCTAGCGCGAAGGACCAGATGATGGATGCGGCGACGTCCGTGGGGTAGTGCACCGCGTCGATCGTCAGTGATGCGGCGACACCGATGATGAGGAGGGCACCCCCGGATACTGCGAGGCGGGACCACCTGGAGCCGTGGAGCACATAGATCAAGGCAATGACAAGGACAGTCACGAAGACCATGTGTCCGCTCGGGTAGGACGGGTCGACCTGTAATGGGGTGTAGGGATGCGCCATGAGATGGGGGTCTGGGCGTGGGCGATGCACCATGAGTTTGATGATGTCCGACGGGATCCACGTCGCAGCGACGACACCGGCGAAAGCAGCCGCCAGCCGGAGCCGCCCACTGGCAGCCCAGATACCTGCGGCGAGGATGACCGTGAGAATCACCGCCGGCACGGGGCTGAACAGCCGGTACACGAACGTTGTTACGTTGCCGATGGGGCCGGCGTGCAGGGCATTGAGTGTCTCGGTTGTGCCGGAGTCGATGGTCGGGTCCGCCCGCAAGGCGAACCCGATGCTGGTGATCAGCGCGATTGCCACCACGGCGACCACGAGAGTGGCGACCGGATGCCTGGAGGGTTGCACGAGCCGATTCTCCCGGGCTTGTGTGCGGGTGTGGTCTGCGGGTGGCGTCGGGGTCGACATGATTCAGCGTTGTCCTGCGCGGGCGACGAATCGGCGGTGCAGGGCTCCGGCTGCAGCTCCAGCGTGGACGTATCGCGCCAGAGTGAACGTCGGGGTCATGCCCGCGCCTGGACGCGGAGTCGGACAGCTCGGTAACCGACACCGGTGAGCACAACGATGATCCCGGCGGTGATCGAGCTGACCGGGAGCGTGATGATGAGAATGAGACACCCGATCATGCCCGCGATGGCGAGGAAGCGCGGGTATCGGCGGTTCGCCCGGTCCTGGGTCCAGGCGGAGGCGTTGGCGACGAAGTAGTAGAGCAGGACCCCGAAGCTTGAGAACCCGATGGCCCCACGCAGGTCGGTCACCGCGATCAAGATGCAGACAAGTAAACCGAGGGCGATTTCAGCCCGGTAGGGGACTTTGAAGCGCGGGTGGACAGCGGAGAACCAGGTGGGAAGGTCGCGGTTGCGGGCCATCGCGAGACTCGTGCGGCCGAGGCCCGCGATCATCGCCAGAAGGGCCCCGAGGGCGGCCGCGGCTGCACCGATACGGATCACAATTCCCGGCCACCCGGCTCGTGCGGTGTCGGCGACGGCGCCGAGCGGTGCAGTCGTCGAGGCCAGGCCGGCCGGGCCGAGGGCGTGCAGAGCGGACACCGCGACCAGGGCGTAGACGACGAGCGTGATCGTCAACGCGGTGGTGATCGCTCGCGGGATGGTGCGCGTGGGGTTGATGACCTCTTCACCCATCGTCGCGACTCTGGCGTAGCCGGCGAAGGCGAAGAACAGGAACCCGGCCGACTGGAGTGTCCCGTACACGCTCACGGGGGGCCCTGGTTGGGCGGTCGAGGTTGATGTGTGCGTGAATCCGATGAGCACCGCCACTGTCAGGGCGGCCAGGGACACGGCGACGAGGATCCTGGTCACGAGCGCGGTGCGGGTGATGCCGAGGGTGTTGATGACCGTGAGGGCCACCACGGCCAGGATCGCGACCGGCCTCGCCAATGGGCCGGGTACGGCGTAGGTGGCGAAGGTGATCGCCATCGCGGCCGAGCTCGCGCTCTTTCCGACCACGAAGGACCAGCCCGCCAAGAAGCCCGACCACGGGCCCAGCTGTTCGCGGCCGTACACATAGGTGCCACCCGATGTGGGGTACTGGGCGGCCAGCTGGGCGGATGAGGTGGCGTTGCAGAACGCGATGAACCCCGCCACGACCAGGCCCACCAAAAGCCCGGCGCCGGCAGCAGCGGCGGCCGGCGCGAACGATGCGAAGATCCCGGCGCCGATCATCGAGCCGAGACCGATGACAACGGCGTCACCCAGATTGAGCCGACGCGCAAGGTCGCCGCCGGGCAGCCCGTTCGGGGGGCTGGTCATGACTGCTCGCCGTGGGGCAGGATCTCGTCGGCGAGCTCACGTATCGCACGGCGGCCGTCCTCGAGCGCGGCGACCCCGGCCGGTGTGGCCCGGTAGACCCGCCGGGTGCGGCCCCCCACCACGACGTGTTCGGAGACCAGCAGCCCGTCCCGTTCCATCCGATGCAGCGTCGGATACAAGGTTCCCGGTGACAAGTCGTATCCGTGATGAGCCAGCTCCTCGCTCATCCAGGCACCGTGAACCGGTTCCGCCGCGGCGTGATGCAACACATGCAGCACGATCGCTGCCCTTTGAAGTTCATACACACCACCAAGATATCGGGTAACGATATCGGTGTGCAATACCGACGGACACCACGGTGGCAGAGGCGACCGTTCACCAAGCATGGCGGGCGCCGTCTCTCTCGCGCTGGACGCGTCACGCAGTTCTTTGACTTTCTGCGGGGTCGAGTCGACATGGCCCGCATGGACGCTCGCCGGGGTCATACCGTCGTAGCAACAGCCTTGGTCAGCGGGGCCTGGTGAGGCAGGGGTGTGGCGGCAGGTGCGACGGATGTTGACGGCGACGGACCGGTGGGAGATCTCGGCGGGGCTGAAGGCGGGGTGGTCGCTCCGGAAGATCGCGGCCGACCTGGGTCGGGCCCCGTCTGAACTGAACCGCCCTTTCGTGGCTGATGACTCCTTCCTCATAAGTCAACTTGCCCGTGCCCGGCGCCCTGGCCCCGCTCGGGGCGATCAGCGCCGTCCCCGCGCTCCGCTGACGCGCCGCCGAGCAACCTGGTCCGGGTGACCCTCGGCGCGTCAGCCGGCTGCGGTTACCTGGGTGCGGGAATGGGCCAGGCGGTAGGAGTGGGTACCGGTCTCGATGATGGTCCCGTGGTAGGTGAGCCGGTCAACGATGGCGGCGCATAGCCGGGGGTCGCTGAAGGTGCTGGTCCAGCCGGAAAAGGACTGATTGGAAGCGATCGCGACGGAGTTCTTCTCCTCCCGTTCGGTCAGGACCTGGAAGAGGAGCTCGGCGCCGCGGCGGTCGAGTTCCATGTAGCCCAGCTCGTCGATCATCAGCAGATCCACCCGCCCGTACCGGGCGATCGTCTTAGCCAGCTGCTTGTCGTCAGCGGCCTCGACCAGCTCGTTGACCAGCTTCGTGGCCAACGTGTACTTCACCCGGTGACCTTGCTCGGCGACCGCGGTACCCAAGGCGATGAGCAGGTGGGACTTGCCGGTTCCGGAGTCCCCGATCAGGCACAGGGGGTCTCCTTTGCGGATCCAGTCGCCCTTGGCCAGCTCGTGCACCGTGGCCGGGTTGACCGCCTCGTTGGCGCCGAAGTCGAAGTCGCCGAGCCACTTGTCCCTCGGGAACCCGGCCGCCTTGACCCGGCGAACGCTGGAGCGGCGGTCCCGATCGTCGACCTCAGCCATCAGCAACTCGGCCAAGAACCCTTGGTAAGTCTGCTGCTCCTTCGTGGCGGCCGTGAGGGCTTCATCGACCACCGCCCGGATCGTGGGTAGCCGCAACCGCCGGCATGCGTGGTCGACGGCGGCGATCGCGGCTTCCTCGGTCAGGCCCCGCCGGCGGCGCAAGGTCGGGGTGATCGAGGTCGTGGGAGCGGTCGGGCTCATCAGGTGGTGCTCACTTTCGCATCGAAGGCGTCCGGGCCGGTATCACCGGTTTGACTGGTCGTGGTGCGTCGTCGCGGGAGCAGCTCGTCGTAGGCGGCCACGGACGGCAAGGGCCGGGTGTCGGGTGGTAGTCCCGCGATCACCGAAGCAGGGTCGGTCAGCCGGCGCTGGGTCAGGGAGACAACTCGTTTCTCGCGTGCACCACCGTGAGCAACACCGTGACGGCCCCTGGTAGCCCCACCCTCACCCTCGGTCGTGGTGGTGGCGTGGCGGCGTGCCTCGACGGCGACGACGTCGGCGGTCACCGCGCCGACCGAGAGTGCGGCGCTGATCCCGGCGGCCACGTCGTCCGCGGACAGGGACCGATGTAGCAGAAGGACGTCGAGCAGCTCGCGGGTACCGTCCGTGTCGCCGTTGACCTTCCGCGACGCAGCCCAGAACGCCTCGTGCTCGGACGTGAAGGCCCCAGCAGCGCGAGCCTGGGACAGCGCCGTCGACCCCGGCAGAGCGCCGGGCTTGAACCGCAGCACCTCCAGATAGTGGTCCAGAACCACCCGATGCCCAGTCCGGGCAGCGACCCATGAGTGCGTCGCCGCGACGATCCGCCCGTCGAACACGACCACCTGGGACGCCCGGAGGGAGACGCGGACCCGTCGACCGATCAGGTGCGCCGGCACGGAGTACTTGACCATCCGTACGGTGATCATGGAGGAGCGGTCGACCCGCGGGTGCAGCACCAGGCCCGGTTCGAACGCCTCATCCGGCAGCGGACGAAGCAACGGCCGCTCAGCAACAAAATCAGAGCCGATGGTGTTGGTGTGCCCCCTGATTCGCCGGTGCTCATCCGCGGCCTCCCAGCCGCGAATCTGGTCGTTGAGCTGATCGAGAGTGTCAACCTCGGGCATCGGGCTCAAGTGGTTACGGCGGAACCAGCCGACCGCGCCCTCAACGCCGCCCTTCTCGTGCGCGCCCTCGATCCCGGGCTGGCAGTAGAACGGGTCGAAAGAGTAGTGCGACCGGAACAGCACCCACCGCACGTTCTCATTCCTGGCCCGCCCGGGGCCCTGGATGACGGCGGCGACCGCGCAGGTCAGGTTGTCGTACTTGATGTGCCGGGTCGGGACTCCACCGATCGCCTCGAACGCCTCGATGTGGCCTTGCAGGAACGCTTCCTGAGCCTGCGTCGGGTACAACCGGTGGATCGCCTTGCCGGAGTGCGAGAGCCACAACACGAACATGTAGCACTTGGTCTTCACCCCACCCAGGACGACCCAGACCTCACCGAAGTCGACCTCGGCCTCCTCACCAGGTGCGTGCTCCTGGGCGATGAACGCCTCGACCCTGCGGCCGCCCTCCAGGTCGATCTGTACCCGACGGATGCGCACATAGTCCCGCACGGTCGAGTACGACAGGCCTACGGCCGCGTGCTCGTCGCCCAGACGAGCCAGGATCCGGGTTGCAGTATGCCTTTGTTTCCTGGGCGCGTCCAGATCCGCCCGCAGCATGACGTCGATCGCGTCCCTGAACGGCTCCAACCGAGGCGACGAGCGAGCCGGCCGCTTCCGCACCGGTGGCTCCGCCACCGCCAGCGCCTGGCGCACCGTACGGCGGTGCACACCATGTCGGCGCGACAGCTCCCGGATCGACATCTCCTCCACCCGAGCGTCCCGGCGAATCAAAGCGAACAGCTCCACACGTGATCCCATCCCAGCCCACCGTCTCTTGAGAACCATCGGATGGAACCAAGGCTCAGGTGGGGCCAGATCAAACCGTCACAACCACCCCGGCGCGTCGCACGTGGAGCCAGATCAGGCCGTCACGGTGGGGCCAAGTCAACCTGTCACAGTCAGGGGCGTCACCAGCCAAGGCCGAGAACCGGCGAGCGCGAGAGACGGCGCTGTCCGGGAAGCGGCAACCTCATTCGTCGTGCGTGAGCATGGGGAGCCCGACCCAGCAACTGCTGATCGTGGGCTTCATCGACGCCTTGCGGGGGAAGGGCCACGCTTGTTGTGGGCTCGAGTCGGTCTGTCGGGTCCTGCCCCAGGGCTGTCAGGTCGCCGTTCGGCGTACCCGGGCCTGGCGTCAAGCCGGGCCTGGCTTGACACCAGCGCGCCCCGTACTCTCGTCCTCCATGCCCATGCCTTTGGTCAACACAGTGGATTGCGGCTCGACGAGGCCCCTTTCGCGCATCTGTTGCGCGGTGCCGAAGGACTCGATGATGACGCACTGGGCATCCTGCAGCGGCTCTACGTGGGCCCGCACGCCCCGGGCCATGAGGGCGCAGGTCGTCACAACAGGTGGC
>JALYVZ010000516.1 GCA_030852965.1 Actinomycetota bacterium
GCGTAGAGCCCGAGTACGTGGTCCAGGTCGTCCAGCTCGATGAGCAGAGCCGTGGTGCCGCTCGGGAGGACACGCATCAGGCGACGAAGGAGGCGACGGTGACTCCGGCCGCGGCCAGCGCTGCCTTGACCGATCGGGCGATCTCGACGGCACCGGCGGTGTCGCCGTGCACGCAGATCGACCCGGCCATGACGGTCAGCGACCCGCCCTCGACGTCGCTGATCGGTTCACCGGTCGCGATGGCGACACACCGCTGGGCGATCTCCTCGGCGTCCTCGAGCACCGCCCCGGGTAGCCGCCGTGAGACCAGCGTCCCCTGGGGGGTGTAGGCCCGGTCGGCGAATGCTTCGGGCACGGTGGACAGCCCGGCCTCTTTGGCTCGACGGAGCCAGGCCGAGCCGGGTAGGCCCAGCACGGGGAGGCTCGCGTCGTAGTCCAGGATCGCGGCAACGACGGCAGCGGCCTGTTCTTCGTGGTGGACGATCGCGTTGTAGAGGGCCCCGTGCGGTTTGACGTAGGCGACGCGCGAGCCGGCCACGGCGGCGAACGCCTGCAGCGCTCCGATCTGGTAGATGACGTCCTGGGTCAAGGCGTCGGGTTCGATGTCGATGAACCGTCTGCCGAAACCGGGCAGGTCGCGGTAGCCCACCTGCGCGCCGATGACCACCCCTCGTTCAGCCGCCTGGCCGCAGACCCGGCGCATGATCGAGGCGTCGCTGGCGTGGAAGCCGCAGGCGACGTTGGCGCTGGTGACGACGTCCAGCAGCGCGTCGTCCTCACCAAGAGTCCAGTGGCCGAATCCTTCTCCGAGGTCGCTGTTCAGGTCGATGGTGATCACGAGAAGAGCTTCTGTATACCGGTGAGTGAGTCGAAGCCGAGATAGACGGTCAATATCCAGGCAAGGACACCGACGGACAGCAGCCAGCGGGGGTAGTGGTAGCCGCCCAGGAGGTCACGCCGCCGGGCAGCGATCCAGAGCAGGATGCCCAGTCCGAAGGGCAGGATCAGCCCGTTGAAGGCGCCGGCGAAGATCAGCAGCTTGACCGGCGTGGTCTGAGCCACCAGCAAGACCACCGTGGAGACGAGGATGAAGCCGCATACGACCCAGCGCTCCCAACGGGTCACCCACGAGCCCAACACCTTCAGGAACGACGTGGAGGTATAGGAGGCGCCGATCACCGACGTCACTGCGGCGGACCACATGATCACCCCGAACAGGATCTCTCCGCCCCTGCCCAGCGCGTGCTGGAAGGCGGAGCCGGGAGGGTTGGCCGGGTCGAGCTTCGCACCGCCGGCCACCACACCCAGGACCGCCAGGAACAGCAGCACTCGCATCACGGCGGTGATCAGCACACCAGAGATCGAGCTGCGGGCAATCTGGCCCGCGAACTCCGCTCCTTTGATCCCGTTGTCCACCAGCCGGTGGGCTCCGGCATACACGATGTACCCCCCGACGGTGCCGCCGATCAGGGTGGTGATCACCAGGAAGCTGATGGTGTCCGGGGCAACCGTCTGCCGGAGGGCCTCGCCGACCGGCGGCTGAGTCTTTACTGCGACGAAGACGGTCAGGGCAATCATCACCACGCCGAGAATGACCACCACCCGGTCCATGGCTACTCCGGCGCGGCGGATCAGGAAGATAGCGATAGCAACACACGCAGAGATGGACGCGCCCACCCGCACGTCAAGCCCGAAGATGGCGTTCAGACCGAGCGAGGTCCCGGCAAGGTTGCCGATGTTGAACACCAACCCGCCCATCACGTCAAGCGCGGCCAGCACGTAGCCGGCGCCGGGGAGCACGCTGTTGGCCAGGTCCTGGGCCCGACGTCCCGCCACCCCGATGACGCGCCAGACGTTCAGCTGGATCGCGATGTCGAACAGGATCGACACCAGGATCGCGAACGCGAAGGCGGCACCGAGCTGCGCGGTGAACGTCGTGGTCTGGGTGATGAAGCCTGGCCCGATCGCCGAAGTCGCCATGAGGAACATGGCTCCGAGGAACTTCGAGCGGCCGCTCAGCTGGGCGTCGGGAGCGGCGCCCTCGGGGAGGGCAGCTCCCGCGGCCCCGCTCGCTGACCCTCCCGGCGGCCCCCCTGGTGCCGG
>JALYVZ010000196.1 GCA_030852965.1 Actinomycetota bacterium
GCCGTCCGCAGCCGCTGCTCCGGGTCGCCGCCGGCCACCTTCACCTCGGCGACCAGGTCGAACAGCTCGTCCCCGGTGACCGCCAACTCGTCCGGCAGACCGGCCTTGCGGGCCCGGGACACCAGCTTGGCCGTCAGCGCGGCGGCCGGCTGGCCCAGCGCCACGCCGTCCACGCTGGACTCCCGGCGCTTCTCCACGCGCTTCAGCTCGTCCCACCGCAGCTCCTGTTCGGACGCGGTCTGCACCCGCTCACCGGAACCGAACACGTGGGGGTGCCGGTCGACCAACTTGCGCACCAGGTCATCGGCGACCACATCGACGTCGAACGCGACGTCGTCGCCCGGGAACGGTGCCACCCCACCCTCGGCTGCCAACCTGGCGTGGAACAGCACCTGGAGCAGTACGTCACCGAGTTCCTCGCGCAACGCCGGGCGGTCGACGTCCTCCACCGCCTGGTACAGCTCGTAGCACTCCTCGACGAGGTACTGCAGCAGCGAGGTGTGGGTCTGCTCCGCGTCCCACGGACAACCGCCGGGTGAGCGCAGCCGATCCATCACCGCGACGGCGTGCAGCAGCGCCACCCCGGCCGGCTCGGCCGTCTCGATCACCGCATCGGCTCCGACGCGCAGCGGGTGCGCCGGGTCGGCGGTCAGCAGCACCTCGCGCCGCCCCAGCGGGCTGTAGGCATGCCAACCCGTCATCCGCTCCGCGCCGGCGGCGAGCAGGACCTCCTCGGGCACCGTGCCGTCGGCCAGCACCCGGTCGGCGGCCCGCAGCACAGGCAGTGCGGCGGCAGGCAACACCGCACCCAGCCGAACCGAGAGGACCACGACCGTACGAGACACGACCTCAGCACTCAAGACAGCGGGTGCTCAGGACAGCACGGCCGGCAGGACCAGCCCGGCCGACATCCCCGGTCCCAGCACAATCAGCCGCAGCGGATCCCAGGCGCCGTAGCGCGGGTTGACCCGCACCCCGAGCTCCCCGGCCAGCGGCTGGGTGAACCGGAGGCCGATGTCGTCCAGGGTGGCGTCGTCGAGCTGGGACACCGCCCCCGGGCCCACCGGCGGCGCGGTGGTGCTGCGGGCGGTCACCCGCAGCACGGTCCAGCCGTCGGGGGCCGGCGAGGTCTGGACCGCCACCACCGAGCCGGCCGGGGTGCCGAACAGAATCGAAGCGGCCAACTGCGGGTTCAGCGAGGCGCGCAGCTGCTGGCCGCGCTTTGCCCTCGGGTCGACGGCCAACACAGCGGCGGCCTGAGCCGGACCCGCCGCCATCTGCCGCGCCTTGGCCACGGCATCCTGCTGCGAGATGGCGCTGGTCACGTCGACGGTCACCGCCACCCTGGTGAGCAGCTTGCGAGCCAGAGCCTGGGAGACTAGCTGGTCACGGACCGCTTCTCGGACGGTCACCCGGTCGTAGATGGTCGCATCGACCAACTCGTCCACGCCGCCCTCACGGGTCAGCTCGGCATCGACCTGGTCATCTCGGATCCCGATGCCCTCCCGGCGCGCGGCCTCGGCGAGCAGCACGTGTTGCACAGCCCGGGTCACCACCTCACGGGAGATGTCGGCCAGCTCGTTGCCCTGCAGCTTCAGCTGGTCGATCAGACCGGGCTTGGCGAGCGCCACATCGATCCGTTGCTGGGTGTCGCTCAGTGACACGGCCGTCGAGCCGACGATGACCGCAGCACCCGCCTGGCTCGGCCCACCACCGCACCCGGTGAGCGCGGCGACCAACACACCAGACACCACCAGCGCGGCGGTGGAACGAATCACCCGGTGACGACCCTGGACCCCAGACACGAACCGTACTGTCTCATGGTCACCCGAACGGCGGCACTAGTGGCCCGCAGACGGAGCAACAGCCGACTGGGCACCCGCGGACTCGGCACCAGCGGACTCGGCACCGGCGGCCGGCACCCGTCCCTCGGTCAGGTCGGCCAACAGCTGGGCGCACCAGTCCAGCAGCGCGGTGTCCCGCACCGGCGCCGCACCGATGCGCGGGCCCGACCCGCCGCCGGCCGCGGTGGGTCGGGGTACCACGACCTGATTGGAGGCCGGCTTGTAGATCGACCTCGGGTGCAGACGCTTGAGCCGTAGCTGGCCTGAGTCCGGCAGCTCCACCGGCCCGAGCCGGATCGACCCCGCGCCGCTCATCGCCACCTCGGTCACCCCGACCTTCCGGCAGGCATGCCGGAAGGCGGCCACCGCCATCAGATTGCACACCGGCTCCGGTGGGCTGCCGTACCGGTCGGTCAGCTCTTCGGTGATGGCGGTGAGGGCGTCGATGTCGGGCGCCTCGGCGATCTTGCGGTACGCCTCCAGGCGCAGCCGCTCGCCTGGGATGTAGTCATGCGGCACGTGCGCGTCCACCGGCAGCTCGATGCGCACGTCGGCCAGCGGCTCCTCCTCGACGCCCACGCCCGCCCCACCGGCCGCCCGGAACGCCGCCACTGCCTCACCGACCAGCCGCACGTAGAGGTCGAACCCGACACCGGCGATGTGCCCGGACTGCTCGGCACCCAGAATGTTGCCCGCGCCCCGGATCTCCAGGTCTTTCATCGCCACCGCGGTACCCGAGCCCAGCTCGGAGTGCTGGGCGATGGTGGCCAGCCGGTCGTGCGCGGTCTCGGTCAGCGGTGACTCCGGCGGGAACAGGAAGTAGGCGTACCCACGCTCCCGACCGCGGCCGACCCGGCCCCGCAGCTGGTGCAGCTGCGAGAGCCCCAGGTTCTCGGACCGCTCGACGATCAACGTGTTGGCGTTGGAGATGTCCAGCCCGTTCTCCACGATCGTCGTGCACACCAGCACATCGACGTCATTTTGCCAGAACCCGGCGACCGTGCGTTCCAGCAGGTCCTCGTTCATCTGCCCATGCGCCACCGCGACCCGCGCCTCCGGCACCATCGCACGCACGGTAGCCGCCGCCCGATCGATGCTGGCGACCCGGTTGTGCACGTAGAACACCTGCCCGTCGCGCAGCAGCTCGCGCCGGATCGCGGCGGCGACCTGCTTGCTGTCGTAGGGCCCCACGTAGGTGAGCACCGGGTGGCGCTCCTCCGGTGGGGTGGCGATGGTGGACAGCTCCCGGATGCCGGCCAGACTCATCTCCAACGTGCGCGGGATCGGGGTGGCCGACATCGCCAGGATGTCGACGTGTGCGCGCAGCGCGGTGATGTGCTCCTTGTGCTCGACGCCGAAGCGCTGCTCCTCGTCGACGATGACCAGCCCCAGGTCCTTCCAGAGCACGCCGTTCTGCAGCAGCCGGTGGGTGCCGACGACCAGGTCGACGGTGCCCTCGGCCAACCCCTTGATCGTCTCGGCGGCCTCGGCGTTGTCGGTGAAGCGGGACAGCCCCTTGACGTTCACCGGGAACGAGCGCATCCGATCGGTGAAGGTCTGCAGGTGTTGGCTGGCCAGCAGCGTGGTCGGCACCAGCACCGCGACCTGTTTGCCGTCCTGCACTGCCTTGAACGCCGCCCGGACCGCGATCTCGGTCTTGCCGAAGCCGACGTCGCCGGAGACCACCCGGTCCATCGGAACGGGCTGCTCCATGTCCCGCTTGACGTCGTTGATGGCGGAGAGTTGATCGGGCGTCTCGGTGTGGGGGAACGCGTCCTCCAGCTCGCGCTGCCACGGGGTGTCCGGGCCGAACGCGTGCCCAGGGCTCGACTTGCGGGCGGCGTAGAGCTGCACCAGCTGAGCCGCGATCTGCCGGACCGCGCGGCGGGCCTTGCTCTTTGTCTTGGCCCAGTCACCGCCGCCCATCTTGTTCAGCGTCGGGGTCTCGCCGCCGACGTAGCGGCTGACCTCGTCGAGCTGGTCGGTCGGCACGAACAGCTTGTCTGGTGGATGACCTCGCTTGGTTGCGGCGTACTCCAGCACCAGGTACTCCCGCGCCGCGCCAGCGACCGTGCGCTCGCGCATCTCGACGAACCGCCCGATGCCGTGCTGGGCGTGCACCACGTGGTCGCCGGGCTCCAGGGCTTCCAGCTGCACCGCGTTGCGCCTTCTGGACGCGAGTTTGCGCACCTCACCGGTCGATATCCGGTTGCCGGTGAGGTCGGCCTCGGTGAGCACCACGAGGCGCTGCCCCGGCACGGTGAACCCGTCGGTGATGCGACCACAGGTGACGCTGACCAGCCCTTTTTCGGGTGGCTCCGCGAGCCCGCCGGCCACCAGCCGGGCCGGCACCTCAGCCTCGCCGAGCTGCTCAACCGCCCGCTGCGCAGTACCCGCACCGCCGAGCACCAACACGGCAGCCCCACCCGCGGCGGTATGCGCCCCCAGATCGACCAACGCCCGAGCCAGCTCCCCCCGATAGGTCCCAACGGCCCGAACCCCCGGCCGCACCACATCGGGATCTGGCGAATGAGCGGGCTCATTCGCCCTCGGCGAGCCCTCTTCGCCGGCAACGAGCCCGCTCATTGCCGTTGGTGCGCTGCCGAACGGGGTCAGGGTCCACCATCGACGGCCGTTGGTCTCGGTGTGCTCGGCCACCTCGTCCAGGGCCTGGTATGCGGAGGCGCCTACGTCGATCGGGGCCTGCGCCTCGGTGCCCGCCGCCGCGAGCCAGCTGGCCTCCAGGAACTCCTGCCCGGTGCGGACCAGGTCGACCGCGCGACGGCGGATGCGTTCCGGGTCGACCAGCAGCACGTGCCCACCGGCAGGCAGCAGGTCGGTCAGCAGGTCGAGCCGGCCCTCGCACAACGCCGGGATCAGCGACTCCATGCCCTCGCAAGCGATACCCTCGGCCAGCTTGCCCAACACGTCGGCGAGCGCGGGGTTGTTCTGGTGCTCGGTCGCGAGAACGGCCGCTCTGGCCCGAACCTGGTCGGTGAGCAGCAGCTCGCGGCACGGCGGGGCGGCCAGCTGGTCCACCGGCCCGATCGAGCGCTGGTCCGCGACGGTGAACCCGCGCAGCTCGGCGATCTCGTCGCCCCACATCTCGACCCGCACCGGGTGCTCGGCGGTCGGTGGGAAGACGTCCACGATGCCGCCGCGCACGGCGAACTCACCGCGCCCGGTGACCATGTCGACCCTGGTGTAGGCCAGCTCGACCAGCCGGTGCAGCAGGACGTCGAAGTCGCGGATGTCGCCGACGCGCAGTGTGACCGGCTCCAGCTCGCCCAGCCCGGGGGCTATCGGCTGGATCAGGCTGCGCACCGCGGTGATCACCACCCGCAGCGACGGGTCCTTGCCGGCCAGCCGATGGAAGATCGAAACACGTCGACCGACAGTGTCCGCCCGGGGTGAGAGCCGCTCGTGCGGCAGCGTCTCCCAGGACGGCAGCACCGCAAGCCCGCCCGCCCCGATCAGGTCGGCCGTCGCCGCCGCGAGGTCCTCGGCCTCCCGCTCCGTCGCGGTGACGACCAGCGTGGTGGGAAGATCTTCGGCCGTTGCCAAGGCCGCGGCGACCAGCGGGCGCAGCGCCGGCGGCCCCTCTATGCGCAGCCTCGGGCGACCCGAGGCGGCCGCTATCTGGGCCAGGCCCGGATCGGCCAGCGCGGCGGCGAGCAGCCCTGGCGAGACGGTCGATGTGGTCAGTGCAGCCAAGGCGATTCCTTCACCTGCTGAGGGCGCGCGAGAAAAGACCCCTGCCCGGGACGATCGCCCCGGCGGGTGTCGCACGGACCAGCGTACGGGCCAGGCAACGGTGTCAGCGGACCGGTACCCGGACCGGCGCCGTGGCCTCAGGGTGCGGCGCCGGGCGCCTCGGCGAGCCGGTGGAAGATGACCCGGCCGCCGTCCTTCGCACCACCGGGTTTGTCGGCCTGCTGGTAGTCGCCGGCCTGGAAACGCACCGGCGCACCCATGAACGGGGCCGGTACCGGCGCCTTCACCTCTTCGGTCTTCCCGTCGCGGGTCGCGGCGAAGGTCATCTCCCCGGTGCCGAGGTCGCTGATCGTGAAGTCGAACCGGGTGTTGAGTGGCACGTCCTCGAGCAACGTGTAGTTGATGTGGTCATCGCGGTCCTGGACCTGCTTGACGACGACCTTCACCTGGTCCTTCTGGTAGCGCAGCATCACGTACGGGACGGAGCTGATGTCGTCGGTGCCGTGGATCTGGCCGAGGATGATTCCCTCACCGTCCTCGGGGACCTGCAGCAACGTGACTGACGCGCGCAGGGTGCGGGCGTTCTGGCCGGCGTTGAAGGTGGTCAGGCTGTTCAACTCGGTGCGCGGGTTCTCCGAGTTCTCGGTGCTCACGCCATTGGCTGGCGCCCAGAACATCAGTCCGCCGGTGGGGTCGGCCACCATCCACGGGTCGACGGTGTAGGCCGGCTCCAGCAAGGTGGGGGTGCCTTTCTTGTTCGGCACCGGAATCGAGAGCTTCCAGCCGGACAGGTCAATCCGGGACGGCGGCCCTGGCGGTGGCAGCGGGCTGGGGCGGCGACTCTGGCACGCGGCGAAGGCGAACACGATCCCACCCAACAATGCGACGGCCAGCAGCACCACCACGACGGGCGGGTGTCGAGCGAGAAGGGACCGGCTCGACAGTCCGCGATGGGTCACGTTCTCAGGTTAGCTGGCGCCAGCTAACCACCCGACGGCGCGCTGCGCTCTGCACGATCAGGGCACCCCGGCGTCGGCGCCCCTACAGTGGATGTCGTGGACGGGGTCCAAGTGGACTGGGCGGCCCGGCGGCCGCATCCGGCGCTGCGTGCGCTGGTCAGCCGTTACGCCGGTTACCGACAGCGCGGGGTGACGCTGCCGGTGCACCGGGGGCTGCCGAGCGAGCACGTCACGCTGATCGTCAGCCTGGCCGACCCTGTGCGGATCGTCGGGATGCCGGGCTCGGCGGACGGCGTGGGCCACTGGCAGGCGTTCGCCAGCGGGCTGCACGCCGGGCCGGCGCTGATCGCCCAGGACGAGGTGCAGGCCGGGGTGCACCTGGACCTCAACCCACTCGGGGTGCGCACGCTGCTCGGGGTGTCGGCCGCCGAGCTGTCGGGGTGTGTGGTCGACCTCGCGGAGCTGCCCCGGCCCGGGCTGAGCTCGCTGGCCGGGAGGCTGCATGAGACGCCGGACTGGGTACGTCGGTTCGAGATATTGGACGAGCTGCTGCTGGCGTGCGCCAACCATGCCCGCGAGCACCCGCCGCCCTGCGAGATCGGGTGGGCGTGGCGGCGGATGCGGGGCACCGCGGGGGCGGCGCGGGTCGGCGAGCTGGCCGCCGAGGTCGGCTGGAGCCGCCGGCACTTTTCCGAACGCTTCACTCGTGAGCTCGGGTTGCCACCCAAGCAGGCGGCCCGGGTGGTGCGTTTCGGCCGGGCCACCGAGCTGCTGCGCGTGGGCGGCCGGTTCGGCGGGCTGAGCGCGGTCGCGCACACCTGCGGGTACGTCGACCAGGCGCACTTGACGAATGAGTTCAACGCGCTCGCCGGCTGCACGCCCGGCACCTGGGTCGCCGAGGAGCTCCCGTTTCTCCAAGACGCCGGCCCGAGCGACCCCGCAGACTCACATACATGACAACTCCGACGGTATGGCCCGCGCTGCGTTACGACGACGCCTGGCGCGCTGCGTTTTCTGGTTGACGTGCTCGACTTCACCCTGCGGGACCCGGAAGGCAACCTCTGGACGGTAGGCACGCGCCCCCTGAGGTTTGGCGGCCGGTTTGGCGGCCACCTCGAACGGGCGGCTACCCGCGCGGCGGGAGTGGGTGGCGGGTGCGGGACGGGCGGGTGGTCGGGTCGGGTG
>JALYVZ010000517.1 GCA_030852965.1 Actinomycetota bacterium
GTCGAACCTGCTCGGCGCGGTGTTCGAGGTGACCGACCGGCAGTGGGACGCGGCCACGATTCCCGGCGACGAGTGGCTGGCGCCGTCGGGGCGGGTGCTGGACTCGATGTTGTCGGAGCACCAGTCGGAGGGCTGGCTGGAGGGGTATCTCCTCACCGGACGGCACGGGCTGTTCAACTGCTACGAGGCGTTCATCCACATCGTCGACTCGATGTTCAACCAACACGCGAAGTGGCTGAAGGTCACCAAGGCGCTGCCGTGGCGACGTGACATCTCGTCGCTGAACTACCTGCTGACCTCCCACGTGTGGCAGCAGGACCACAACGGGTTCACCCATCAGGATCCCGGCTTCCTCGACCATGTCGTGAACAAGAAGGCGGACATCGTGCGGGTCTACCTCCCGCCGGACGCCAACTGCCTGCTCTCGGTCGCCGACCACTGCCTACGCAGCCGGCACTACGTCAACGTGATCGTCGCCGGCAAGCGCGCCATGCCGCAATGGCTGTCCATGGCTCAGGCCGAGGTGCACTGCACCAAGGGCATCGGGATCTGGGAGTGGGCCGGCAACGACCGCGGCGCCGAACCCGACGTGGTGTTGGCCTGCTGCGGAGATACCCCGACGATGGAGGTGTTGGCGGCGGTCTCGATCCTGGGTGAGCACCTGCCCGACCTGAAGGTCCGGGTGGTCAACGTCGTGGACCTGATGAAGCTGCAGTCGGCCAGCGAACACCCGCACGGCCTCTCGGACGGCGACTACGACGCCCTGTTCACCACCGACAAGCCCATCGTCTTCGCCTTCCACGGCTACCCCACCTTGATCCACCGCCTGACCTACCGGCGCACCAACCGCAACCTGCACGTGCGCGGCTACAACGAGGAAGGCACCATCACCACCTCATTCGACATGCGGGTCCAGAACCGCCTCGACCGGTTCCACCTCGTCCAGGACGTCATCGACCGACTCCCGCAGCTCGGCTCGAGCGGCGACTACCTCAGGCAGTCGATGACCGACAAGCTCATCGAACACAACCTCTACATCAACATCCACGGCCAAGACCTGCCCGAGATCCGCGACTGGACCTGGACCCCACCGCAATGACCACGACAGTGACCGGGCCCGACCCGCTCCCGCCGCCCACGGATCTGAACTCACTGGTGGACCTCGCGCGACTGCTGGTCACCGGCGACAAAGGCTTGCTCGCGCTCGATGAGTCCATCCCTACCTGCAACCAGCGATTCGCTCGGCTGGGGATCACTCAGGACGAGTCCACCCGCCGCGCGTACCGGGAGCTGATCCTGACCACGTCCGGTCTCGGGGACTGCATCAGCGGGGTGATCCTCTACGACGAGACGATCCGAGAAAAGACCATGGGCGGTGTCGCGTTCCTGACGGTGCTGGCTGAGGCCGGGATCATCGCGGGGATCAAGCTCGACCTCGGCGCTAAGCCAATGGCCGGGCACCCCGGCGAGAAGGTGACCGAGGGGCTGGACGGACTCCGGCAACGACTGGCCGAGTATGCCCAGATGGGCGCCCGCTTCGCGAAATGGCGAGCCGTTTTCGTCATCGGTGACTCGACCCCGAGCCGAGCCTGCGTCGAGGCGAACGCGCACGCGCTGGCCCGCTACGCAGCGCTGTGCCAGGAGAACGGTCTGGTGCCCATCGTGGAGCCGGAGGTGCTGATGGACGGAGAACACACACTCGCTCGGTGCGGCCAGGTCACCGAGGAGGTGCTGCACGAGGTCTTTGCCCAACTGCACACCCAAGGGGTTGTGCTCGAGGCGACGCTGCTCAAACCCAACATGGTCCTGCCGGGGTTGGCCTGCCCGACCCAGGTCTCGGTCGATGCGGTGGCCGCGGCGACGATCGGCTGCCTGCGGCGGGCGGTGCCCGCCGCCGTTGTTGGGATCGCGTTTCTGTCCGGCGGCCAATCCGGTGACCTCGCCACCGCGCGGCTCGCCGCGATGAACAGCCCGACCTTCGCCCCGCTGCCCTGGCCGATTGCGTTCTCCTTCGGCCGCGCGATCCAGGAACCCGCGCTGACGATCTGGGGCGGCTTAGGCGCGAATATCGGGCGCGCGCAACAGGCCCTGCTC
>JALYVZ010000044.1 GCA_030852965.1 Actinomycetota bacterium
CACACTCATCATCACCCAACTCACCCTCGCCGGCATCGGCTACCACACCACCGCCGACGCACAACTCGCCACAGCAGCAGCAGCCGCCGCACGCGAGCAACGACAAACAGCAAAGGAAGAACGAATGGCTGGATAGACACCGAAGGGAGGGAAATGAACGCACCAATGGAAGGACTTTGGAGTATTCAAGATGTGGCCGAGTATCTCCAGATTCCGGTTAAGACGCTCTACCAGTGGCGCTGCCAGGGAATCGGGCCGAAAGGGCGACGTGTTGGACGGTATGTCAGATACCATCCGCAAGCGGTCCGAGACTGGTTTGATTCAGTAGACGACGTAGCGTGAGAAGGTGAACCCATGGGAAGGCCGCCAACGCCGATTGGATCGTATGGCAAAATCAAACATATCGAATGGGGTGAAAACAACTGGGAGGCGCGGACCTACTACCGTGACCACGACGGACAGAGCCGTCTCGTGTCACGACGCGGCCGTAGTGGTGCCGCAGCCGAGCGGGAGCTCAAGAAGGCGTTAACGGTACGGTCAAAGATCAGAGGTGCCTCAACGAACCGCGAAACGCGGTTGCGGGACGTAGCCGAGCGTTGGTTCAAGGAAATTGATGCCGCGGTTGTGGCTGGTGACATGTCGCCGACAACCGCGAGACTGTACCGATGCTATTTGGATCGTCATATCCTACCGGCAGTTGGTGCTTTGCGGGTCAGTGAGGCGGACGTTCCGAGATTGGACGCATTCATCGTTTCATTGGCCGAGCACAACGGCGTATCGGTCGTCAAGACCTGTCGGAGCGTGCTGTCAGGTTTCATGGGCTACGCGGTGCGTCATGGCGCGCTTGAGCACAACCCGGTACGCGATATTGGGCGTATTCATGGGGCCAACCGCAAGGTGAAGGCGCGCAGCCTGAGTATCGGAGAATGCGCTGTTTGGCTCGCACGTCTCGAAGATGACGATGTTGCCGTGCGTCGAGATCTTCCGGACCTCACCCGCTGGTTGTTGGCGACCGGTGTACGAATTGGAGAGGCGATTGCTGTGAGCTGGGATGAGATCGATCTGGAGGCTGCCACGGTTGAGATTGACCACAAAATCATCCGTGTGACCGGCAAGGGGTTGCTGCGGATTCCTCGTCCGAAGTCGGAAGCTGGGCACCGCACCCTGCCGTTACCCCTGTTCGCTGTACGCATGCTGGAGCGACGGATGATCCAACTCGGCGGGTTCGGGCCACTCTTTCCTGACTCACTTGGGGGCTGGCGTGATCCGTCCAACACCTCCCGCGACCTGAGGGAGGCCAGAGGCGGCGAAGAGTTCGCGTGGGTGACCAGTCACGTGTTCCGCAAGACATGTGCCACGATCTTGGATGAGTCGGACCTGTCGGCTCGTGAGATCGCTGATCAACTCGGCCACTCGAAAGTGTCCATGACCCAGGACAACTACCTGGGTCGCCGGCTCACCAGTCGACGTACGGCTGACGCCTTGGATACCGCAGTTGGAAACCTGGCATGAGGTACTTCATGCGTAAGTCATGTGCGGATCTTCATAGTGAACCCCCCGGAGGGGGTTTGACCTGGGTTTTGTGCTCCTCCGACTGGACTCGAACCAGTAACCCTGCGATTAACAGTCGCATGCTCTGCCAATTGAGCTACGGAGGATCGCCGTGGCCGGGCGGGCTCGCCGCCGACACCGATAAACGATAACGCATCCCCCGAGTGGCGCCCGCGGACGGGGTGCCCGCGGACGGGGTGCCCGCGGACGGGGTGCCCGCGGACGAGGCGGTATCGGGCCCCGACCGTCGGATCGCGGCAGGATGGACCCGGCTACCAGCGACCGGCGGACAAGGAGAAAGCCGTGGTGATCCCGTTCGTCTTCGGTGCGGCAGCAGGTACGCTGGGTGCCCCGGCCGGACGAGAGCGTTACGAGCAGCTCACCCGCAGCTACCGCCGGGTTGCCGACCGTCCGGCCGTACAGCGCGCGGCCGGGCGTGGCGGTGGACACGACGGTGACAGCGGCCACCAGCGGACGAAGCGACATCCAGCTGACCACGAACCACTGCGGGATCTGAGTCCGTAACCACCCCAGACGGCTCGCTCAGACCTCAGGATACCCGGGCTACCGCGAAGATTCTTCGGAACGGGAACCACGTACTGCCATCCGGCTGCTCCGGGTAGGCCGCGCGCAATCGCGGAGCCAGGGAAGCCCGGAACAAGTCCCACTCGGCGTCGTCCAACGCGTCGCGCACGGGCCGCAGCGCCGTGCCGCTCACCCAGTCCAGCACCGGGTCCGACCCGGTGAGCCGATGCAGGTAGGTGGTCTCCCAGACATCGACATCCGCGCCGGTTGCGGCGAGGGCCAGGGCGTACTCGTCCGGGCCGGCCACCGCGAGCTCGTCGCGATCGCTGACCTGCCCGCGCCACCTCGGCTCGGCCAACAGAGCGCGGATCAGCGTGTGGGACGGTGCGCCGAGGTTCCCCGGTACCTGCATGGCGAACCACCCGCCGGCCGACATTGCCGTCAACCACCGCGCCAGCAGCGAGAGGTGCCCTGGCACCCACTGCAGCACCGCGTTGCACACGACGACGTCATCGCACTCGCCAGGGCGCCAGTCGCGCACGTCAACGCAGCGGGCCGGCACCCCACGGCACCGGGCGTCCGTGACCATCGTGGACGAGGAGTCGAGGGCGTCGATCTCCGCGTCCGGCCAGCGCACCGGTGAGATGTCCGGGCCCACAGCCGAGGTCAACGACCCGGCGCGGCACGCTTGCCCCGACCCGGGCAAGCAGGTCGTGGAACGGTCGCGATCGGTGGTTGCCGAAAGCCAGATAAGTGGCCGGATCCCAGCCCATGGGCCGGCTCACCGCGCCGCCTGTCCTCGCAAGGCCTGACGGTACTGCTCCAGCGGCACCAGCTCACCGAACAGCTGGTTGTAGATCTCGGGGTGCTCCACCGGGTTGGTGCGCTGCAGCCGAGCCTTCAGCTCGGCGACCTGTGCTTCCACCAGCGTCAACCGTACTCCGGCGATCACACTGGCGACGTAGCGGGCTTCCTCGACGCCCCTGCGCGGCAGCTCCAGCGGTTCCACGGCGAGCTCGGTGACCAGTGGACGGACCTCCGGCGTGCACAGCGCGGACACCGCCTCCAGCCACGCCCGGCCCTTCAGCTCCCCGCACACCCCGCCCGCCTCCTCGATGGCCTGGCGCACAGCGGCGAACGCGGGATGGCTGAAACCCGCTGCTGGTAGCTCGTCGAAAGCCGGCCCGGCAACCGCTGGACACTGCAACGCCGCCTTGAGCGTCTCCCGCTGACCGTGCAGCTTCGGGTCGTTACGCGCCGGCGGGGCAGGCGGGGGGCGGCGGCCACGCACCCGTTCAGCCGGCATCCCGGCCTCCTCCCGGACCCGGCGGACGACCATAGTCACGTCCTGCCAACCAGTCCATTCCGCGAGCCGGGTCGCATATCGGTCGCGCAGGTCCTCCCGCCGGATCCGCGCCACCAGCGGGACCGCACGGCGCAGCGCGGCGGTCTGGCCTTCCGGGGTGTCCAGGTTGTGCTCGCGCAGCATCGAGCGGATCGCGAACTCGAACAGCGGCTCGCGACGAGCCACCAGGTCACGCACGGCCGCGTCGCCCTGGCTCTGCCTCAGCTCACACGGATCGTGATCGTCCGGGGCGATCGCCACGAACGTCTGCGCGGCAAACGCCTGGTCGGCGTCGAATGCCTTCAGCGCGGCCGCCTGCCCGGCCGCGTCACCGTCGAACGTATAGATCATTTCGCCGAACTCGAACGAGTCGTCGCCGATCAGCCGACGCAACACGCCGATGTGCTCGGTACCGAATGCGGTGCCGCAGGAGGCCACCGCCGTGGGCACCCCTGCCAGATGCATGGCCATCACGTCGGTGTAGCCCTCGACGACGACGGCCTGGCGACGCCGGGCGATCTCCCGCTTGGCCACATCGAGCCCGAACAGCACGTGCGTCTTGCGGTAGACCGGCGTGTCGGAGGTGTTGAGGTACTTCGCCTCGATCGGGTCGTCGTCGAACAACCGGCGCGCGCCGAACCCGACGACGTCACCCCCGAGGTCCCGGATCGGCCACAGCAGCCGGCGCCGGAACCGGTCGATCGGCCCGTGCCTGCCCGGCTTGGACAACCCCGCCTTCTCCAACTCGTCGAGGGTGAAACCGCCGTCGAGCAGGTGCTTCGTCAGCCCGTCCCACTCTGAGGGGGCGTACCCGCAGCCGAACGTCTCGGCCACGCTCGCGTCAAACCCCCGGCTGGTAAGGAAGCGCATGGCCGGCGCGGCTTCCGGCTTGCGCAGCCACTCGGCGTAGAAGTCAGCGGCCCGGCGGTTGGCCTCGAGCAGCCGGCTGCGGGTGCCCCGGTCCCGCTGCACGGACGACCCGCCGCCCTCGTAGGTCAACCGAACCCCGACCTGGTCGGCCAGCCGCTCCACGGCCTCCACGAAACCCAGGTGCTCGATCTTCATCACGAAGTCGATGACGCTGCCGCCCACACCACAGCCGAAGCAGTGGAAGGTGCCGTGGGTCGGACGGACGTTGAGCGACGGAGACTTCTCGTCGTGAAACGGGCACAGCCCCTTCACCGAGCCGGCACCGGCCCGGCGCAGCGCCACGTACTCGCCGATGACGTCCTCGATCCGGGCTCGGTCGCGGACCAGCGCGATGTCCGAGTCCCTGATCCGGCCTGCCACGGGCACGAGTGTATGCGGGACCTCCGACAGCGCCCATCGGGAACTGTCGGTGCACCGTGCGAGGTTGTCCATCTCAACCCGAACGGGGACCATGACCACCATGAGCATCCACGCGAGCAGCCCCTTCACGGTCGATGACTTGGAGAGGATGCCCGATGACGGCCGCCGCTACGAACTCGTCGACGGGGAGCTCCTGGTGAGCCCCGCGCCTGGCTTGCCGCACCAGGAAACTGCGGTCCGGCTGTACCGGCTGCTCGACGACGCCTGCCCCGAAGAACTGCACGTGATCATCGCACCGTTCGCGATGCAGCTGGACCACTTCAACGAGGTGCAACCGGACGTACTGGTCGCCCGGTACGCCGAACTCACGATGAGGAACCTGCCCACCGCCCCGGTGCTGGCCGTCGAAGTGCTCTCGCGCAGCGGACGGCTGATCGACCTCAATCTCAAACGCGCCGCCTACCAGCGGATGGGCACACCCGGCTACTGGATCATCGACCCGGACGTACCGGACCTGCTGGTCCTCGAGCTGGACTCCGCCGGCGACTACCAGCAGGTGGGCAGAGTGGCCGGGGATGAAGTGTTCGAGGCCGCCCGACCGTTCGGCGTACGGATCGTGCCCAACGAGCTACTGGGGCGCCTGCGCACCAGCTGAGCTGGTTACCGTCGAGCCCGTGGCGACCGCTCTGGACATTGAGGCGCACCGTCCGCACCTGATCGCCGTCGGCTACCGGCTCACCGGCAGCCGTTCCGATGCCGAAGATGCCGTCCAGGACGCGTGGCTGCGGCTGCGCCAGCTCACCGACGACCAGCGCGCCGAGATCCGGGACCTACGGGCGTGGTTGACAACCGCCGTCGGGCGACTCTGCCTGGACCGGCTGCGTTCGGCGGCCGCCCGCCGGGAGAGCTACGTCGGCCCGTGGCTGCCCGAGCCGCTGGTCAGCACCACCGCCGAGGACGACCCGCTGACGGCGGTGGTCCGCGACGAAGACGTACGAATGGCCGCGATGGTGCTGCTGGAGCGGCTGACGCCGCCGCAGCGGGTCGCCTTCGTGCTACACGACGCGCTGTCGTGGAGCTTCGAGGACATCGCCGAGGTCCTCGGCTGTTCGGTTCCCGCCGCCCGCCAGCACGCGTCACGGGCCCGCCGCGCCGTCGCGGACGCACCGCCACCACCACGCTCCGATCTCGACGAGCAGCGACGCATGTTGGCCAACATCGCCGATGCGATCATCCGGGGCGACTCCGCCACGCTGGTGTCGCTGCTGCACCCGGACGCGGTGCTGATCAGCGACAGCGGCGGTATGGCGCCGGCGGCCCGGCGGGTGGTGCACGGCGCGGACAAGGTGGCCCGGCTGCTGATCGGGCTGGCCAACCGCCATGGCACGAACTGGCTGACCAAGGCCACTCCGGTGATGGTCAACGGCGAACAGGGCTACTGGACGCCTGGTATCGGCAGGGCGGCCGAAGCGGTCACCGTGTTCAGTGTGGCCGACGGGTTGGTGGTCGGCTGCTACTCAGTGCTCAACCCCGCGAAGCTGAGCCGGGTACCCGGCACGCTTCGCCCGAGGTGAAGCCCTGGTCGACGATGCCCAGTGCATGGTTGTACCGGGCGCGTTGGTTCTCCAGCGCGATGGCGTGGGTGAGCTCCACCAGCCCGTCGTGGCCGAGCGCGGCGTCCAGCTCGGCGACCTGCTCGTCGGTGACGGCCATCGGCTGGGCGGTCATCGCGTCGGCGTAGGCCAGCGCCAGCCGTTCCTGGGCGGTGAACAGCGGGCTGGTGGCGTTCCGGTCGATGTCGCGCAACCGGTCGATGTCCAGGCCCTTGTGCCGCTGCAACATGGTGCCGAAGTCGACGCACCACGAGCAGCCGACGTTGGTCGCCACCCGGTATACCGCGAGGTCCCGTAAGCCGGTCGGCAGCACCCGGTGAGCGCGCTCAGCGGCCAGTTCGGCCATTGAGGTGGCCCAGAACAGCCGCCGGTGCCACCGGGTCACCGCGATCGGCTCGGGCACCGCACCGAACCGCCGGCGGGCATACCAATACGCCAGCCGACCGAACAGCCCGGCCTGGTCAGCGGCTACCGCAGGCACTCGACTCATGATCTGCGCTCCTCATGTCGTGTTGCCCCGAGGACGGCGCAGCGGCCCGGAATGTGACAGCGAGCCTCAAGGCCGCGGTCGGCCTTGTCGTCTGAAACCGATCGGACAGCCGGTTCAGCCGCCGGCTGGTCCCCCGAGGTACTGATGCAGCCACCGCACCGCGTGCCGGTCCACCGCCTCGGCGTGCTCGGTCTGGGGCGCGGGCTCGATGCCCGGCTCGTCGGCCAGTGCGTGCGCCATGCCAGGGATGAGTACCAGCGACGAGCGCCCCGGCCCGAGTGCCCGGACCAGCTCCTCGGCCGGCCGGCGGAAGCCGTCGACGTCGTCCTGCTCACCGACCACGGCCAGCACCGCCGGACCATTCCGGGCCACCTCGTCGGCGCGAGCCACCAGGTCCATCCGGGCGGCCACCGCCAGCGAGTGCTGCGACCACCGGTAGTCCACGCCGTACTGTCGGCCCACCGCCTCGACCACCGGCCGCAGCCGTATCAGCGGGCTGACCAGCACCGCCGCTCGTGCGTCCAGCACACTCTCGGCCAATACCAGCCCGGCCACCGCCGCACCCTGTGAGCCGCCGAGCAGCCCCAGCGGCCCGTCGCCCAGCCCGAACCGGGCACGCAGCTCGGCATATGCGGGCGCAGCCTCGGCCACCGCCTGCTCACTGATCGGGCCGTACAGGTTGAGCACCGCGTCCTCGTACCCGAGCCGCATCAGCTCGTCCATCCCGCCGGCCGGCAGTCGGGATCCGCTCAGCGGCAGCCCGAGGTAGAACCGCCAGGCGTCCAGCCCGTCCAGCGGCAACGCCGCCGCGAACCCGGCCTCGGTACGCGGCGGGTCCAGCAGATGCCAGGCCAGCACCACCGGCGCATCGGGACGCGGGCCCGCACTCGGTGGGATCGCAACGAACGGAACTCCGGCCGTCACCCCGGTGACCATCTCGCGCTCGACCGCCATGATGTTCTCCTCCAATCCCTTGAGCTGTACCTTGTCCAATATAGCTGGACGATGTACAGTATGCAATGTGGAAACCCGCCGAACACCGGGCCAACGCGCCGGACTCACCCGTGCCCGAGTGCTCGCCGCGGCCCGCGAGTTACACGGCGAGCGTGGCCTGGACGCGCTGACCATGCGCGCCCTCGCCGAACGGCTCCAGGTGGCCCCGAACGCGCTGTACAGCCATGTGCCGAACAAGACCGCGCTGATCGACGACTTGCTGGACAATGTGCTCGGCGAGGTCGACGAGCCCACTTTCGGGACCGGGGCGGATGGCCTGCACGCGCTGATGGCGTCGACCTATCGGGTGTTGCTGAGACACCCCGACCTGGTGCCGCTCTACCTCGCCCGCCAGGGTGCCCTGGGCACGAACGCGCATCACCTCGGCGAGGTGATGCGCGCGCTCCTGGCCGAGGCCGGGGTCGTCGGTGCGCCCGCTCGGGAGGCACTGCGGGTGCTGATCGTCTACACGATCGGGTTCGCCGCATTCACCGCCGCCGAGGCAGTCGTCCTCTCCGCCGCGGAACTCACCGCGAACTTCCAGCGCGGCCTACGCTGGCTGCTCGCCGGGATCACTGCGGGCTGAGCTTCGGCGGGCTGAGCTTCGGCGGGCCTGAGCTTCGTTGCGAGGCTCGATCCGCCGAACCGTGCACCATGGTGGTTGCGACCATGATCGAACCACCATCACGTTCGGCTCGATGACGAACGTCCGAACTCAGCGGCCGACGAGGCGACCATGCCAGACGTGGGCCTGCTGATCGGTCAGGGTTGCCACCTGGTCGATCACCACCCGCCACCGGGCCGCGTCGTCGCCCGCCGCCTGCCAGGCCTCGCGCAGCGACGGTGCCAGGCTGCCCGGAGCGCAGTCGGCCACCGCGTGCGCCAGCTCGGTGACCAGCTCGCGCTGGCCGGCCTGGGCGCGGAGCCGGTCCGGGTCGGACATCACGTAGCGCACCGCGACCGCCTTGAGCAGCGCCACCTCGGCGGCCACCAGCTCCGGGACCACCAGGTCAGCTGCATACCTGCCGAGCGGCCCGGCGCCGAACACCGTGCGGGTGGCGTCCACCGCCGCCGAGGCGAACCGACTCACGAGCTCACTGGTCAGCCGCTTGAGCGCGATCTGACCACTGGCGGACGAGCCGGCCGGGTCCGAGTCGTGCGCCACCGCGGCCACCACCGGCAACTGCAGCAGCCGCCGCCCGGCCTCCTCACAGGCGCCCCGGTCGGCCCCGAAGTAGTCGGCGGCCAACCCGGCCAGCGCCTCGCGCTCGGAGGCGTCGGCCAGTCCGGCCAACTTGACCCGGCCGGCCAGGATGCCGTCCTCCACGTCGTGCACCGAGTACGCCACGTCATCCGACCAGTCCATCACCTGGGCCTCCAGGCAGCGACGATGCTCGGGCGCACTGTCGCGGAGCCACTCGAAGGCCGTGAGGTCGTCCGGGTACACGCCGTACTTGCGCGCCCCGTCCCGACGCGGCCAGGGGTACTTGCAGGCGGCGTCCAGCGTCGCCCTGGTCAGGTTCAGCCCACCGCGAGCAACCTTCGGCTCCAGCCGCACCAGGATGCGCAGGGTCTGGGCGTTGCCCTCGAAACCACCGTACGGGGCCGCCACCGCGTCCAGCGCCCGTTCGCCATTGTGCCCGAACGGCGGGTGCCCGATGTCGTGCGCCAACCCGGCGGTGTCCACCACGTCCGGGTCGCAACCCAGCTCCTCGGCGATGCCCCGGCCGATCTGGGCCACCTCCAGGGAGTGGGTCAGTCGGGTCCGGGGCATGCCGGTGATCTCCGCGCCCTCGCCGGGCCCGACCACCTGGGTCTTGCCGGCCAGTCGGCGCAGCGCCGCCGAGTGCAGCACCCGGGCCCGGTCCCGGGCGAAGGGGTTGCGGTGCTCGGTGCGTTCGGCACCGTCGAGCGTCGAGCGTTTGGGCTGCTCGGGCAGCATCCGGGCCTCGTCGTGCGGGCCGTACACGTAGCGGGTCATCCCAGTCCGGATCCGGGCGTCTCCACCGACGCATGGGTCAACCGGTAGTACAGCAGCGCGCCGGTCTCCCGCACGATGTAGCGGACCTGGGTAGCGCGGGTCTGCACCACCGGGCCGCTGCGGGTCGGCGAGGACCAGGCCGCCAACCCCGCGTCGCGGGCCATCGTGCGGGCCCGCAGCGAGTGCCACGGGTCGCTGACCACCAGCGCCGACCTCCAGCCCCGGCTCTCGCCGGCCGCTGCCACCGCGCGCAGGCTCTCCAGGGTGTCCGAGCCTTCGCCGATCGCCAACACCACGCTGGTCGGCAGCCCCCGGTTCACCAGGTAGCGCTGACCGGCTTCGGCCTCGGTGAAGCTGTCGCCGGTGCGGTTGCCACCGACGGTGACGATGCGAGCCGCCAGTCCCTCTTCGTAGAGCGTCTGGGCGTGTCTAAGCCGGGCGGCGAAGATCGGGCTCGGGCCACCGTCGTACTGCGCGGCACCCAGCACCACCACCACGTCCACCGGGCGCCGATCGTCCACCCGGGCCACCTGCCAGACCCGGAACGCCGTCCCGCCGACCAGCACCGCGACCACCAGGACCGTACCCACGACCACCCCTCGGACCGATGCGCCCCTCACCGCGTGCGGCTCACGAGCCGATGCGGCCGGCGGTGGCCGCCAGCGGCTTGGCTACACGCCCGGCGCGTTCACCGATGACCTCCGCGACGATGGAAACTGCCGTCTCCGCCGGGGTGCGCGCGCCCAAGTCCAGCCCGACCGGTCCGTGCAGCCGGCCCATCTCCTCATCGGTCAGCCCAGCATCGGCGAGCCGGCGGCGGCGCGTCGACTGGGTGTGCCGGGAACCCAGCGCACCGATGAACCCCCGACCCCGTCGCAGCCCGTCGACCAGCACCGCGTCGAAAGCCCCTGCGTGGTCCAGCAGCACCAACACGTCGGCGTCGGTGAACGCGGCTATCGCGGTGCGCGCCTCGTCCAGCCCGGTGACCCGCTCCCCTACCCAACCCAGCAGCGTGGCCAGCGCGAGCAGCGCGTCCCCGATCGCTCCGGACCCGACCACCAGCACCGTCGGCACCGGAACCCACAGGTCCAGCAACACGTCCAGGTCGGCGTTGGCGATCCGCTCGGTGGCAGTGGCACCCCGGCGCAGCAATTGCCTTGCCCGTTCCGACACCGCCTTGTCGACGGCGGGTTCGCCGAGGCTGCCGTGGGACCCGGAGAGCTCCAGACCGGTCAACACCAAGCAGCGCGCGCCGCCTGCGGAAGTGGCCAACGCGGCCGGGCGGCCCTCGGCGAACGCGGCGCCCAGAGCAACGGCGGCGTCAGGGGCCAGCGGGTGACCGAGCAGCGCGGCACCACCCCCGCAGGCCAGCCCGGCGGCCACCGCCGCGTCCTCGACAACGTGCGCGTTCCGGGTGACCGGCCCGGTCCTGGCCTCAGCCGCCAGCGGCACGGCCACCGCGTCCAACGCCCCCATGAACACCTGACCGGCCAGCTCACCGCTTGAGCCGGTCGCCAACAGCTGCCCCGATTCGACGGTCCCGAACCCGTGCCGGTCAAGCACCCGCACGACGCCAACCCCGCCCCGTGCCCAACGTTGCAGCGCGGCCCCGAGTGCTCGGCGGTCGGCGGGGGTCGGCGGGGCGGTCACATGCTCCAGACTACGACTCGGACCGGCAACCCCCGTTCACCCACGCGGCTCGCCCAACAGTTGCAACCAGGTGTCGGTACTCGCCGCCATCTCCGTGATCAGATCCACCCCTGCGCCTGCAGCGCCGGCAACGGGCCGGAGTCGACGGGCCATGGCAGCAACCGTCCGCATCATCTCGCGGACCTCAACTCAGGAGCCGGGTGACACCATCATCAAGTTCAGGTTGACCTGGGATCACCCGGGCACCGAGGTTTGGCCAACCGGTGCACCAGGAACCGTCGCTCAAGGTGGCCCAGGTAGACGTCCGCTGTGCGACGCGCGATATCGAGTTCGCCCGCAAGCTTGCTGACGTTCAGAATCCCACCGGGCACGCCGACGCTCAGGAGCCTGGTTCATCAGCAGCCGATGAGGCGGGTGGCCAGGTACGACTCCACCTCGTCCAGCGCGATCCGCTCCTGGTCCATGGAGTCGCGTTCGCGGACGGTCACCGCGTGGTCGGTGAGGGTGTCGAAGTCGACAGTCACACAGAACGGCGTGCCGATCTCGTCCTGACGGCGGTAGCGTCGCCCGATCGCACCGGCATCGTCGAACTCGACGTTCCAGTGCTTGCGCAGCGCGGCGGCCAGGTCGCGGGCCTTCGGGGATAGGTCGGCGTGTCGGGACAGTGGCAGCACCGCCGCCTTCACCGGCGCCAGCCGGCGGTCCAGCCGAAGCACCACCCGCTTGTCCACCCCGCCCTTGGCGTTCGGCGCTTCGTCCTCGGTGTAGGCCTCCACCATGAAGGCCATCAGCGAGCGGGTCAGCCCGGCCGCAGGCTCGATCACGTACGGCCGGTACCGGGTGCCGCTGGCCTGGTCGTAGTACGACAGGTCGACCCCGGAGTGGTTGGAGTGGGTGGTCAGGTCGAAGTCGGTGCGGTTGGCGATGCCCTCCAGCTCACCCCATTCCGAGCCGGTGAAGCCGAACCGGTACTCGACGTCGACCGTTCGCTTGGAGTAGTGCGACAGCTTCTCCTTGGGATGCTCGTAGTGCCGCAGGTTGTCCCGGGCGATACCCAGCTCGACATACCAGTCGGTGCGAGTGTCGATCCAGTACTGGTGCAGCTCCTCGTCGGTGCCCGGTTCGACGAAGTACTCCATCTCCATCTGCTCGAACTCCCGGGTGCGGAAGATGAAGTTGCCCGGGGTGATCTCGTTGCGGAAGCTCTTGCCCATCTGGCCGATGCCGAACGGCGGCTTGCGGCGCGTACTGGTGAGCACGTTGAGGAAGTTGACGAAGATGCCCTGGGCGGTCTCCGGGCGCAGGTAGTGCAGCCCTTCCTCGGTCTCCACCGGACCCAGGTGAGTCTTGAGCATCATGTTGAAGTCACGCGGCTCGGTGTACTGGCCGCGAGTGCCACAGCTCGGACACGGCACGTCGGAGAGGTTGTCCTCGGTCGCCGCCTTGCCGGTGCGCGTGGCGTACTCCTCGGCGAGCTGGTCGGCACGGAACCGCTTGTGGCAGCTGGTGCACTCCACCAGCGGGTCAGTGAACACCCCGACATGACCGGAGGCCACCCACACCTGGCGCGGCAGGATCACCGACGAGTCCAGTCCGACCACGTCCTCGCGGCCGGTGACCATGGCCTTCCACCACTGCCGCTTGATGTTCTCCTTCAGCTCCACGCCGAGCGGGCCGTAGTCCCACGCCGACCGGGTGCCGCCGTAGATCTCACCGCAGGGGAATACGAATCCCCGGCGCTTGCACAGCGCGACGACGGTGTCAATGGTGGCGGCGTTGTTCGTGGGCTTACTGGGCACGAGGAATGCTCCCGGAACAGTGAACGAGCGGAGCCACCAGCCTAGCCTCGCCCTCTGGCCATCGTCGCCGGCCGCCCCCGCTGCCACCCTCCTCGCAACCACCGCCGTCCTCGCACACCCACCGCCGTGCGCTGCTGGCCGCGCGCCCGCAAGGGTTTTGAGCGGGCGATCAGCTACGGAACCCAGGCTTGGCTGGCAAACCAAACCACTGCATTCCTGGGAGATCTACGACGAGCGCGCCGTCCTCGCCGAGACCACCACCGCAACCGCCCTGCTCACCGACCGCCCAGACATCAATAATGCGTACCTGACGTTGTTCACCGAGCTCGAGTACCTGGCCGGGTACGACGACGACGCGCGCCAACTGCTCAGTCCGGTGGCAAGCAGATACCGAGAGATGACACCGGACGGCTCCTGATGACCCCGCCGGCCCGATCGGGCACACCGACCGAGTCAGCGCGCGTTCCGCGGACGCAGGTTGCCCGAGCCGTAGTCCAGTACCGCGATCCTCGCCACGTCCCGAACTCAACCGGACGCGAGCTCGGTCAGTTTGAGCTGCCGCCCGTGCCCTTGGCCGAGGCCTTGCAGCCGGAGCTCGTGGTCGGGACCCCGTTCACGACGGTGGTGCTGCTTCCCGAACAGTTGTTGGTCGCCGTCCCCTGTGTGCTGGTTCCGGGCTGACCACCACCACCTCCGGCGCCGTTCGTGCCCTTGGCCGACGAGGTGCAGTTCGGAGCCGTCTTGACAATCTTGCCGTTCACGATGGTCAAGCTGTTGCCCGAACAGTTGTCGACGGTCTTGTTGATCAGAATGTGTGCGGGCGACCCACTGATTGCACCGGCTGAGCCCGGTGCGGCCAGCGCGGTTCCGCCGAGCAGCGCGGTACTCCCCGTAGCCAGCGCCAATACCATCGCTGCCACTCCGATCGACCTGCGCATCCGCGTAACCTCTCTACTGCCGGTCCGAGAGGCATGGCTGCCTCCCTGAGACGATGTTCAGAGCATGGCAGACCAGCTACCCGAGGTCATCCCGCATCTTGACGACTCTCGACCCGTACCAGGCCTCGCAGCGCCTACAAGATTCCCTTGGTCGAGGGCACCCCGGTGATCCGCTCGTCCGGGGTGACCGCCGCTCGCAGCGCCCTGGCCACCGCCTTGAACTCGGCCTCGGTGATGTGGTGCGGGTCGCGCCCGCCGGTCACCCGCACGTGCAGGGCCAGCTCGGCGTGAAACGCCAGCGACTCGAACACGTGCCGGTTGAGCACCGTCGGATAATGCCCGCCCACGACGAATCCGGCCATCGACTCCGGCTCACCGGTGTGCACGCAGTACGGCCGGCCGGACACGTCAACCACGGCCTGCGCCAGCGCCTCGTCCATCGGGATCCAGGCGTCGCCAAAGCGGCGGATGCCGGTGCGTTCGCCCAGCGCCGCGCGCAGCGCCTGACCGAGCACGATCGAGACGTCCTCGACGGTGTGGTGGGCGTCCACGCCGACGTCACCCGTCGCCCGCACCACCAGGTCGAGGGCGGCGTGCTTGCCCAGCGCGGTGAGCATGTGGTCGAAGAACGGCACCCCGGTGCTGATCTCGGTCTGTCCGGTGCCGTCCAGGTCTATCTCCACCAGGACCGACGACTCCTTGGTGATCCGCTCCACCCGTCCGGTCCTGGTCATGCCGTCACCTCTTTCGCCGCCTGCAGGAACGCGTCGTTCTCCTCCGGGGTGCCGACGGTCACCCGCAGGTGGCCCGGGACGGCGACGTCGCGGATCAGCACGCCACGGTCGAGGAACGCCCGCCAGCACTCGGTCGCGTCGGGAAACGAGCCGAACAACACGAAGTTGGCATCGCTGGGCACCACGGCGTAGCCCAACGAAGCGAGCGCCGCCACCACTCGGTCCCGCTCGGCGCGCAGCATCGCCACCGAGCCCAGGGTCGCCTCCGCGTGCCGCAACGCCGCGCGGGCGGCGGCCTGGGTAAGCGCCGAGAGGTGATAGGGCAGCCGTACCAGTTGGAGAGCATCGACCACCGCCGGCGCGGCCGCCAGGTAGCCCAGCCGGCCGCCGGCAAACGCGAACGCCTTGCTCATGGTGCGGCTGACGATCAGCTTGTGGCCGTACTCAGCGAGCAGGCTGGTGGCACTTGGTCGGTCGGAGAACTCCGCGTATGCCTCGTCCACCACGATCATCCCGGGCGCCGCCTCGATCAGCCGGGCAAGGTCGGCGGGCTCGATCGAGCCACCGGTCGGGTTGTTGGGGCTGGTCACCATCACCAGATCGGGTTGGCGGGCCGAGATGAGGGAGGCGGCGGCGGGGGCGTCCAGAGTGAAATCGGGTCGGCGAGGCGCCGGCAGCCACTCGGTGCGAGTGCCGGCCGCGATGATCGGGTGCATTGAGTACGATGGTTCGAACCCCAACGCGGTACGTCCCGGACCGCCGAAGGCCTGCATGATCTGCTGCAGGATCTCGTTGCTGCCGTTGGCCGCCCACAGGTTCGCCCACTCCAGCGCGACGCCGGTGGCTCGGCTGAGGTAAGCAGCCAGGTCGGTGCGCAGGGCAACTACGTCCCGGTCGGGATAGCGGTGCAGCTGCGCGGCGATGTCGGCGACAGCCTCGGTCAGGTCCGACACCAGCTCCGGCGGCGGCGGGTAGGGGTTCTCGTTGGTGTTCAGCCGGATCGGCACGTCCAGCTGCGGGGCACCGTAGGGGGTGCGGCCGCGCAGGTCGTCGCGCAGCGGCAGCTGGTGGAGCTCGACCTCGCCTCCGATGGTCACGGGCGGAACCTGGCGGTGACGGCCTGGCCGTGCGCCGGCAGGTCCTCGGCGGCCGACAGCGTGACGACCTGGGCAGCGACAGCACCCAGTGCTTCTTCGGTGTACTCCACCAGGTGAATCCCCCGCAGGAAGGTCTGCACGCTCAGGCCCCCGGAGTGCCGGGCGCAGCCGCCGGTGGGCAGCACGTGGTTTGAGCCGGCGCAGTAGTCGCCCAAGGACACCGGCGCCCATGGCCCGACGAAGATTGCGCCGGCATTGCGCACCCGACGGGCCACGCCCGGCGCATCCACGGTCTGGATCTCCAGGTGCTCGGCGGCATACCCGTCGACAACGGCCAGCCCGTCATCCAGGTCAGCCACCAGCACGGTGCCGGACTGCCGGCCGGTGAGCGCGGTCCAGATCCGCTCGGTGTGCTTGGTGGCGGCCACCTGGCGCTCCAGCTCGCGGTCCACCTCGTCGGCCAGCTCCACGCTCGTGGTGACCAGCACTGACGCCGCACACGGGTCGTGCTCGGCCTGGCTGATCAGGTCGGCCGCCACATGACCTGCGTCGGCGGTGTGGTCGGCCAGCACCGCGATCTCGGTGGGCCCGGCCTCGGCGTCGATCCCGATCAGCCCGCGCAGCAGCCGCTTGGCCGCCGTGGTGTAGGCGTTGCCCGGCCCGGTGACCAGGTCGACCGGTTCGAGGACGGTCCCGTCGGTGTCGGTGCCGCCATAGGCGAGCAGGGCGACCGCCTGCGCACCACCGACCGCCCAGACCTCGTCCACACCGAGCATCGCGGCGGCGGCCAGGATCGTCGGGTGCGGCAGGCCGCCGTACTCGGCCTGCGGCGGCGAGCACACCACCAGCGACTCCACGCCGGCGGCCTGCGCCGGCACCACGTTCATCACGACGCTCGACGGGTAGACCGCCAACCCGCCCGGGGCGTAGAGCCCTACCCGACGGACCGGCAGGAACCGCTCGGTGACCGTGCCGCCCGCGGTGACCTGGGTCACGACGTCGGTACGCCGCTGGTCGGCGTGCACCAGCCGGGCCCGCTCGATGGAGGTGGCCAGCGCGGCACGAACGCCTGCGTCCAGCTCGTCCAGTGCCCGAGCCAACGCGGCGTTCGGTACCCGCACCGAGGCGGGGCGGACCCGATCGAAGCGCTCGGATAGCTCCAGCGCAGCGTCAACCCCGCGCTCGGCGACCGCGGCGACGATCGGTCGCACCCGCTCGAGCACGGCATCGACATTGATCACGGCGCGCGGCATCACCTCGCGCAGCCCGGCCCGGGAAGGCAGCCCGGCGCGTAGGTCGGTGCGAGTCAGCATGCCGATGATCCTAGTCGGTGTCGAACGCGCGCCCTACCGGCTCAACCGATCCGGGTCAGCCCTCCGCCAACTCGACGAAACGCTCGGCGACCGGGCCGCCAGGTCCACTCCAGGTCGATGTGCTCAGCCACGAGGTGCTCGTGGTCCAGTGCGCCGGGCCGGGCGGACCGTCAGACTCAACGAGCCCGATCTTGCCGGGTCAGTCGGCCGGCTCCAGGTCGAGGCCGAGATCCAGCGCCGTCACCGAGTGGGTGAGCGCGCCGACCGACAGGAACTCCACGCCGCTTGCCGCATACGCCGGCGCCATTTCCAGGGACAACCCACCGGAAACCTCGAACTGGGTACGCACCCCCAGCTCCGCCCGCCGACGCACCGCACTCGCGCACTGCTCCGGGGTAAAGTTGTCCAGCAACACCAGCTCCGCGGCCGCGGCCAGCGCCTCGTCGAGCTGGGCCAGCGAGTCGACCTCCAACTCGCAGCGCACCCCCGGCGGCGCCGCGGCCCGGGCGGCGGCCAACGCTGCCGTCACCGAGCCCGCCGCAACCACGTGGTTGTCCTTGATCAGCACCATGTCACCAAGGCCCATCCGGTGGTTGCGCCCGCCGCCGCAGCGCACCGCGTACTTCTGCAGCAGCCGCAGCCCGGGCAACGTCTTGCGGGTGTCCAGGATCACCGCGCCGGTGCCCGCCACCGCATCCACCCAGGCCGCCGTCGCGGTGGCGATCCCAGACAAGTGGCACACCAGGTTCAGTGCGGTGCGTTCGGCGGTGAGCAACCCGCGCACCGGCCCGCGCACCCGAAGTCCCGGCTCCCCGGGTTCGAGCCGCTCGCCATCGCGGCGCTTGTCAAGCACCTGGTAGCCGTCCGCGCCGAGGACCTCGTCCAACACCGCGACCACAACCGGCAGACCGGCCAGCACACCGGGCTTGCGCGGGGTGAACTCGGCGACCGCCACCACGTCGGCCGGCACGGTCGCCTGGGTGGTCAGGTCCGGGCCGTAACGCAGGTCCTCGGCTAGGGCTGTCGCCACCACCCGAGCCAGGTCCTCGGCATCCGGCGCGAAGGTCTCGACGGCTGTCATGCCGCCCCCACCCGGTCCTCGTCGGCCGAGCGCACGGTGAGCCTGCCGGACGTGCTCAACCCGACCAACAGGCTGGTGCGCTGGTAGGCGTCATCGGTGTTCGGGAAGTCAGTGCGCACGTGGCAACCTCGGCTCTCGGTGCGGGTACCGGCGGCAGCCAGCATGGCCTGCGCCAGCAGGGTCAGCGCGGCGTCCTCGCCGCTGGCCCGATCTGTCACCGGCGCCGTAGTGGTGACAGCCTCGACCACGTCTGAGGCGGCCGCCAGACCGGCGCCGTCCCGCCCGATGCCGGCCGACCGGGACATCGCCCGCTGCACCACGTCCCGGTCGGCCAGCATCCGCGCCGCGGTGTACGGGGGTGGCACCACAACAGGGACCAACCGGCGCGGCCCGGCCAACGCGGAAGCCACCGCCGAGGCCACCCGCCGACCGACCACGAGCCCCTCCAACAGGCTGTTCGAGGCCAGCCGGTTTGCCCCGTGCAGACCGGTTCGGGCGACCTCGCCGGCCGCCCACAGCCCGGCCACCCCGGTGCGGCCGTAGGTGTCGGTGAGCAGCCCGCCGCAGCAGTAGTGCGCGGCCGGGCTGACCGGGATCGGCTCCCGGCACGGGTCGACGCCAATGGCCCGGCAGGCCCCGTACACCGTCGGGAAGCGCTCGGCGAAGTCGGTCTGCGGCGTCGCGTCCAGGTAGACACAGGGGGCGCCGGTGGTGGCCATCTGGCGGGTGATCGTCGCGGACACCACGTCCCGAGGTGCCAGGTCGCTCAGCGGGTGCACGCCTGGCATGACGCGCCGGCCGGTGCTGTCGATCAGCACCGCGCCGTGCCCTCGGACCGCCTCGGTGACCAGCGGGCGCCGGCCACGGGCTCCCGGGCCGGTGTAGAGGACTGTGGGGTGGAACTGGACGAACTCCAGGTCGGCGGCAAGCGCGCCGGCCCGCAGCCCCAGCGCGACCCCGTCGCCGGTGGCGGACTCCGGGTTGGTGGTGCTGGCCCAGAGCTGGCCCTGT
>JALYVZ010000045.1 GCA_030852965.1 Actinomycetota bacterium
GTGCCCGACCAACCGCCGCGCGGCTTCGGCGGGCTCGGGCGACGGGGTGGCCAGCACCGCCGGGGGCAGCACCCGCTCGGGTAGGTCATAGAGCCGCTGGAAGTTGACCCGGGCACCGGTGGTGAGCTGCCCGATGCCGAACAGGTACTCACAGATCCGTTTGACGTCCGACCGGTTCCACCAGCTCCGGTGCTCTTCCAGGCCCGTCGGCCGCTCTTCCCGGCCCGTCGGCCGCGATCCCCCGCCGGTCGGGGGCGCAGGCAAGCCGAGGATGCGCTCCAAGGCGCCAGCACCGACCGGGCCAACCTCCTTCACAGCCGCGAGCACCTCGTCGACCAGGCCCGGCTCCCGCTCGACCAGCTCCCCGTAATGCCGCCACCAGCCGGCCCGCTTGGCTCCGGAGCGCAGCAGCGGCCAGTCGGCGGACGGCAGCAGGCACGCCTCGTGCGCCCAGTGCTCCACCAGCATCCGGGGCCGCCGCGCGGAGTGCGGCGCCCAGGCCGCCTCGTCCAGCAGCTCGCGCGGGTAGCCGCCGAGCCTGCTGAACACCGGCATGTAGTGCGCCCGGACCACGACGTTCACCGAGTCCAGCTGGAGCAGCCGCAACCGCTCGACCAGGCGCCCGAGATGGCGGCGGGTGACCGGCTCGGCGGGACGGGGCTCAGCGAAACCCTGTGCGGCCAGCGCCGCCCGCCGAGCCGCCTCCACCGTCATCGTCCTCGTTCGCACGCTCCGCATGCTGCCACCCGCCTCCGACACTCCGGTCAGGCTCACCAGGGCTGGGCGACGGCGGCGATCAGCCGGCGGCTCTTCAGCACCGTCTCCTCCCACTCACCCGCCGGGCGGGAACTCCAGGTGATCCCGCCGCCGGTGCCGAAGTGCAACTCCCCCTCGGCGAACCAGAACGTCCGGATCGCCACGTTCAGGTCACCGACGCCACGGTCGGCGTCCACCCAGCCGAGCGCACCGCAGTACGGACCCCTCGGCCCCCGCTCCAGCGCGGTGATGATCTCGCGGGCCGCCAGCTTCGGAGCCCCGGTGACGCTGCCGGGCGGGAACGTCGCGGCCAGCAGCTCGGGCCAGCCCACCCCGGGCGCTAGTCGACCCCGCACACTGGACACCAGATGCACCAGCCCAGGGTGGCGTTCCTGGTCGAACAACACCGGCACGGTGACCGAGCCCGGCTCGCACACCCGACCGAAGTCGTTGCGCACCAGATCGACGATCATCACGTTCTCGGCTCGGTCCTTCTCCCCGAACGTCGCCGGCCGGCCATCGTCGCGGGACGACGCCGTGGTGCCTTTGATCGGCTGGCTGAGCACCAGCCGGCCGTCGCGCCGCAGGAACCGCTCCGGGGACGCCGACACCACCGCCAGCCCCCGCGAGGGCAGTACCAGGTGCCCGGCATGCGGCGCCGGATGCCGCTCGGCGAGCAACCCGGCCAACCCGCGAGCCATCCCGAACGGATTTGCTCCGGCCGGCAGCGAAGCGGACAGCCGCCTGGTTAGATTGACCTGGTACACGCCGCCGCACCCGATGACCGAGCGGATGGCCCGCACCCCGGACTCGAAAGCCGGCTGGTCCAGCCCGGAACGCCACGAGCCCGAGTCGACTCCCGGCCAGCAACCCCGAGAGGCAGGGACCGGCGCCCGGCAGAGTCGGGCGAACCGCGCAAGCACCGGCGGCCCCTCGAACGGCAGCGCCACCGCCCACCACCCGCCGCCGTCCAGGGCGGTCAGGTCGTCGGTGATGTCCAGGAGCTCGGTGGCTACCCAACCTCCCAGCGCGGCGACCCCGGCCGACACGACCGCAGCGTACCTTCTCCGCTCATGGCCATTGCCTCGGTGCGCGCCGCCACCCCGGACGACGTTGACGAGATCATCCGTATTCAGGCCGAGACCTGGACAGTCGCGTACGCCAAGCTGCTACCGGAGGCGGCGTTGCAGCGGGTGTCCGGTCCGGCGGCCCGGCAGGCGTGGCATGCCGCAGTGACCGCGGGCGACGGCCACCACGTGTTCGTCGCCACCGAGGGCAACTGGACGGTGGGTTTCTGCGCGGTCACCAGTGCCGAGCCGGACGACCGCGATCCGGACAGCACCGACCTGGGTGACGCCGCCGATCCAGGGGACGTTACTGATCCGGGGAACGCCGCCGACCGGGGGGACGCCGCCGCCGACGACGACGGTCGCGGCACGCTCGCCGCGCTGCTGGTGGAGCCAAGGTGGGGGCGGCGCGGTCACGGCGGGCGGTTGTTCGAAGCGGCCACCTCGGCTTTGCGCGCGGATGGCGCGCGGGTGGGGGCTGCTTGGGTGCTGGAGCAGGACGTGGTGTCCCGGGCGTTCTACGCCCGCCGGCAGTGGGAGTCCGACGGGCTGGTTCGGGTACTGGACGCCGGGGACCGGGAGCTGCGCGAGATCCGGCTGGTCGGCCCGTTGGGGGCCGACGACCCCGCTACCCCAGACCCCGCTACCCCAGACCGAGCAGCGGCTCCAGACCAACCGTGAGGCCTGGGTGGTGGACCACCCAACGGACACCGAGCAACACCCCGGCCATGAACGACGTCCGGTGCAGCGAGTCGTGTCGGATCGTCAGCATCTCGCCCTCGGTGCCGAACAACACCTCCTGATGGGCCACCAGCCCGGACATCCGTATCGAATGCACCCGGACCCCGTCGACCGTCGCGCCGCGGGCCCCGGGCAGCTCGTGCGTGGTGGCATCCGGCATCATCGCCGAGCCCGCGTCCGCCCGGGCGGCGGCGATCAGGGAAGCGGTGTGCCCGGCGGTGCCGGACGGGGCGTCGACCTTGCCGGCGTGGTGCAGCTCGATCACCTCGCATGACTCGAAGAATGGTGCGGCGAGCTTGGCGAAATACATGGTCAGCACCGCTCCGACACCGAAGTTGGGTGCCACCAACACCCCCAACCCCGGGTCGGCCCCCAACAACTCCCGCAGCACGGCGTACTTGGACTCGTCGAACCCACTGGTCCCGACCACGCAGTGGATCCCATGGTCAACGCAGAACCGGACGTTGTCCAGCACCGCCCCCGGGTGGGTGAAGTCGACAACCACCTCCGCCCGGGTCTCAGTCAGCACGGACAGCTGATCGCCCAGGTCGAGCTCGGCGACCAGCTCCATGTCCTCGGCGGCCCGCACCGCGGCGCACACCTCGGTGCCCATCCGACCTCGGGCGCCCAGCACCCCGACCCGCACGCATTCAGTCATCCACGGACCTCCGTAGCGATCTTGGCGGCAGCCTACGTGAACCCGCTCACACTGCTCAGGCGCGGTCAGGCGGCGACCATGCCGACGATCCAGGCCGCAGTGGCCAGCAGCCCGGCGCCCAGTTCGATCAGGATGCTCCAGCCGACCGCCGCCAGCGCCTCGCGGGTGGACGACCACGCTGCCTCGGTGGATCCCAGCCGCACCCGTTCGGCCAGGAACACCCCCAGCACGAACCCCAGCACGAGGCCGATCACCGGGATGACGAAGAACCCGACGATCCCGAGGCCCAGCCCAACGACCAGGCTCCGCACGCGCACCCCGGCGGCCCCAACCGGCGCCCGGGCAGCAGATACTTCTCCACCGCCCGCAGCGCCGTGAACCCGATCGCCACGCCGAGTACGGTCCAGCCGACGGTGTCGTGCCGCGGCACCGCCCACACCGCGATGCCGCCCACCACCAGCAACGGACCAGGCAGCAGCGGCATGACGATGCCGACCAACCCCATGACGACCAGGACTGCCGCCACCACGGTGTAGACCGTCACGTCGCCAGTATCCCGCGGGCACCGTCGGCCCCACTGGGCTCCCACACACAGCTCCAGAACTTGCTTCGCTCTGCATACACCGACGCACCGCAGATCGACGCGCGCCCAGAATCATCGTCCAAACGGGCCTCAGCTCGGTAAGGTGTGCCATATGGCTTCCGCCCGATACTCGATGACAAGGCGGAGACTCGGCACGAGCTTGATCTCGACGGTGCGTGCTGGCGGTAGGCTCCAGGCTCTGACCCGGCCGAGCCGCTGGTCGAGTACGCGTTCATCGCACACTCGGACGGGAGACCTACGTCGTATTGCGCAACGTCGCGGCCCCTGATGGTCCCTGCCAGGTCTACACCCGCGCGGAGTGGGGAGGCGTTCGTCGGTGGCATCAGCGACGGCGACTTCGACGTGCGCAACTAGCCTGGCGGACGCGGACCGGCGCCGGGGGTGCTCCCCAGCTACCTGATGTCGAGCTGGCCGTTCAGGGCAGCGGTGCGCAGTGCCCGCCAGTTGCCACGACCAGACAGGCCATCACCCGGACCCTGGCCATCGCCCTGCTGGCCGCACGCGCCATCGGGGGATACCGCTGGCGCACCACCCCAAGCAACCACCCCGGTACCGGACCACCCCACCACAATGATCATTAACAGCACCGACACTGTGGGCCTCGGTCCTGGCGTCGCCCGCACGCTTATCAGGTCGTCAGGCCGTGCAGGTCCGCGGGCAGCTCGTCCGGGTCGGCGTACGGGCCGACCACAGCGGCGGTGAGGGGCCGGGTCAGCAGGTCGGCGGCCAGGTCGGCGACCGACCCGGGGTCCACGTCGGCGATCATGCGCAGGCTGGTGGCCAGCGACCGCTGGTGGCCGAGGTCGAGCTCGTGGCGCCCGATCCGGTGCATCCGGGACGCGGTGTCCTCCAACCCGAGCACCAGGCCGCCACGCAGCGCCCCCTTGGCCCGGACCAGCTCGGCGTCTGTTGGGCCGTCGGCGGCCAGCCGCGCCAGCACTTCGCCGGTGAGCGCGGCCACCTCGCCAAGCCGGTCAGGTTGACAGCCCGCGTACACCACGAGCTGGCCGGCATCGGCGTATCCGCTGGTGGCCGAGTAGACCGAGTAGGCCAGCCCCCGCTGCTCACGGATCTGCTGGAACAGCCGCGAGCTCATGCCGCCGCCGAGCACGGTGTTGAGCACCTCCAGCGCTGGGCAGCGCTTGTCGTAGCGGTCCAGGGAGCGCACCCCGAGCATCAGGTGCACCTGCTCGGTGTCCTCGTCCAACACCGTCAGCCGGTCCTGGCGATCGGGCAACGGGAAAACCGGCCGGCGGCCCGCCACGGAAGCGGTAGAACTCGGGAACGCCGCCCGCACCAGTTCCGCGACCCGCTCGTGCTCGAGATTGCCGGCGGCGGCCACGACCAGCGCCGGGGCCCGATAGTACCGGCGCCAGAAGTCGTGCAGCCGGTCCCGGGTCATCGCCTCGACGGAGTCCTCGGAGCCAATCACCGGCCGCCCCAGCGGATGGTCCCCGAACAGCGCGGTGTCGAACACCTCGCCGAGCAGGTCCTCCGGGTCGTCGGCCCGCATGGCGATCTCTTCGAGCACCACCGCGCGCTCCAGCTCGACATCGGCCGGTTCGAGCGTGGCGGCGGTGACAACATCGGCGAGCAGGTCGATGGCCAGCGGGAGGTCCTCGGCGAGCACGTGGGCGTAGAAGCAGGTGTGCTCCTTGCCGGTGAACGCGTTCAGCTCGCCGCCGACGGCGTCGATCTCCTCGGCGATCCGGGCCGCACTACGCCGCACGGTGCCCTTGAACAGCAGGTGCTCCAGGTAGTGCGCAGCGCCGGCCTCGTCGGACGACTCGTCGCGCGAGCCGACGCCGACCCACACCCCGACCGACACCGACCGGGCACCCGGCACCATCTCGGTCACCACTCGCGGCCCATCGGGCAACGTGGCGCGTCCGATCAACTCGGATGCCGGATCGCCCGCGCCGCCGGGAACCGACCCCGACGGCGCGAGCAGTGTCAACTGACCTCGACCTTCAGAGCATCACCAGTCTCGACGGCCTCAGCCGGCGCGGCGGCCGCCGCGTCTCCCTCGGCTGAGCCTTCGACAACGGGCACCAACGAGACCTTGCCCCGGTTGTCGATGTCGACGACCTCCACCCGGAGCTTGTCGCCGACCTTGACGACGTCCTCAACCTTGTTGATGCGCTTGCCGTTGCCCAGCTTGGAGATGTGCACCAACCCGTCCTTGCCAGGCACCAGCGACACGAACGCGCCGAACGCGGCGGTCTTGACGACCGTCCCGAGGAACCGCTCGCCGACCTTCGGCAGGTGTGGGTTGGCAATTCCGTTGATCATGGCGATGGCTGCCTCGGCGGACGGGCCGTCGGCGGCACCGACGTAGATCGTGCCGTCGTCCTCGATCGAGATGTCCGCGCCGGTCTGCTCGGTGATCGAGTTGATCATCTTGCCCTTCGGGCCGATGACCTCGCCGATCTTGTCGATCGGGATCTTCACCGAGGTCACCCGAGGCGAGTACGGGCTCATCTCGTCGGGCTCGTCGATCGCCTCGGCGAGCACCTCCAGGATGGTCAGCCGGGCGTCGCGGGCCTGCAGGAGGGCAGCTCCCAAGACATCGGCCGGGATACCGTCCAGCTTGGTGTCCAGTTGCAGCGCGGTCACGAACTCCTTGGTGCCGGCGACCTTGAAGTCCATGTCACCAAAGGCATCTTCCGCGCCGAGGATGTCGGTTAGCGCCACATACCGCGTCTTACCGTCCACCTCATCCGAGACCAGACCCATCGCGATGCCCGCGACCGGGGCCTTGAGCGGCACCCCGGCATTGAGCAACGACAGCGTCGAGGCACACACCGAGCCCATTGAGGTCGACCCGTTCGAGCCGAGGGCCTCGGAGACCTGGCGGATGGCGTACGGGAACTCCTCGCGGGTGGGCAGCACCGGCAGCATGGCGCGCTCGGCCAGCGCGCCGTGGCCGATCTCCCGGCGCTTCGGTGACCCGACCCGACCGGTCTCACCGGTGGAGTAGGGCGGGAAGTTGTAGTTGTGCATGTAGCGCTTCTTGGTCTCCGGGGACAGCGAGTCGATCTGCTGTTCCATCCGGAGCATGTTCAGCGTGGTCACACCCATGATCTGGGTCTCGCCGCGCTCGAACAGTGCCGAGCCGTGCGCCCTCGGGATCACCTCGACCTCAGCGGACAACGGCCGGATGTCGGTGAGGCCGCGGCCGTCGATGCGGACCTGGTCACGCAGCACCCGCTGGCGGACCAGCTTCTTGGTGACCGCCCGGAAGGCCCCGCCGAGCTCCTTCTCGCGCCCGGCGAACTTCTCGCCGAGACTGCCCAGCACACCGGCCTTGAGCTCGTCGAGCTTGGCCTCGCGGACCTGCTTGTCGGCGATGGTCAGCGCCTGCCCGAGCTCGTCGGAGGCTGCGTCAGTCACCGCGTCGAGCGCATCCGGCTGGTACGCGGGATAGAGCGGGAACACCCCGGTGGGTTTGGCTGCGGCGTCGTGCAACTGCTGCTGGGCCGCACAGAGCGCCTTGATGAACGGCTTCGCGGCCTCCAGGCCGGCAGCGACGACCTCCTCGGTCGGCGCGGTGGCACCGCCGGCGACCAGCTCGATCGTGCGGGTGGTGGCCTCCGCCTCGACCATCATGATCGTGACATCGGCGGCGTCCGATGCTCCGGCACCGCCGGAGGTGGCGATGCGGCCAGCCACCACCATGTCGAACACGGCGCGCTCAAGTTGCTCGTAGGTCGGGAAGGCGACCCACTGGCCGTCGATCAGAGCGACGCGGACCCCGCCGACCGGTCCGGTGAAGGGTAGCCCGGAGATCTGGGTGGAGGCCGACGCGGCGTTGATCGCCAGCACGTCGTAAGGGTCCTGCGGGTGCAGCGACAGCACTGTCACCACGACCTGGATCTCGTTGCGCAGGCCGTCAGCGAAGGTCGGCCGGAGCGGACGGTCGATCAGCCGGCAGGCCAGGATGGCGTCCGTGGACGGCCGGCCCTCGCGCCGGAAGAACGAACCGGGGATTCGCCCGGCGGCGTACATCCGCTCTTCAACGTCGATGGTCAACGGGAAGAAGTCGAGGTTGTCCTTCGGGTGCTTGGACGCCGTGGTGGCGGACAGCAGCATGGTCTCGTCGTCGAGGTAGGCGACGACGGAGCCGGCGGCTTGGCGGGCCAGCCGGCCGGTCTCGAACCGCACCGTGCGGGAACCGAGGCTCCCGTTGTCGATGACGGCGATGGTCTCGTGCACCCCTTCGGGGGTGTGATCGGACATGTAGTGATCGCTCCTTGGATGTCATGGCGCTGGTCACAGCGCCTTGATGTCACGGGCGACCACGACGAGCTCGGAGACAGGGCCGGTCTTCGATCGAAGCCCTCGGGCGGACGTCTCGGCGTCCGCATCGGGGGCCACTACCGAGGACCGGCAGATCGGGTTGCTCCCGCTCCGGTGCCGCGGTGGCCGCTTCGCTGTGTAGTTGGTTTGTTCAGGTGGGCGGCGCTCAGAGCGCCGGCCCGGTCTATCGCCGCAGGCCGAGGCGCTCGATCAGCGCGCGGTAGCGGGAGACGTCGACCTGGCGCAGGTACTTCAGCAGACGACGGCGTCGGCCGACCATCAGCAACAGGCCGCGGCGGGAGTGGTGGTCGTGCTTGTGCTGCTTGAGGTGCTCGGTCAGATCGACGATGCGCTTCGTCAGCAGGGCGACCTGGGCTTCCGGCGAGCCGGTGTCGGACTCGTGGACCCCGTACTCGGTCAGGATGGTCTTCTTCTCAGCGGCGTTCAGTGCCACGGGGTGGTACTCCTCAATGGTGTGCGGTGCCGTGTGATTCCCCAGCGATGCAAGTGCGCTGACGGGGCAACAGATGGGCCGGCCGCCACGGACCGCAGCCAGACCGTAGACAAGATTACCAGGTGTCACAGGCCGCCCGGACAACGTGTCGGTGCTCGGTGGGGTGTTTCCGCCGCGGCCGGCTGCTCCGCCCGCGCGGCCAGGGCAGGATCCACCTGCAGCGGAACCCGATGGAGGACCGTGTACCGCGGTCCTCCGGAGACCAGTTCGGAGCGCACCAGGCAGATCTCCTCGGGCCGCCACCAGGATCCGACGAACCCGGCCAACGGCCCACCGCGCGGGGGCGCGTCGCCCCGCCGCGCGGTTCGGGCCACGGTGACGTGCGGGCGATACGCCCCCGGATCCCCGCCGGCGGCCACTACCAGGGCCGCCAAGCCCGTGCCCGGCTCAGCGTGCACCTCGGCGGCGATGACGTGCGCGAACGACACCGAACTGGCCAGCCGCAGCCAGGGCGCCTCCGCGCCACCGGCCTCGGTCTCCAGCCGCCTGGCCAGTATCCCGGGGTCGGCCTCGCCGTGGAAGCAGAGCGTGAGGTGCCATCGTTGCAGCGGTATCGACCGCCAGCCCTCCGGTGGCCACCCGTCATCGGCCACCAGCGCGCCATGCAACTCCGCGACCGCCGGGGAGGGCGGCCAGACCGCGGTGAACAGCCGGGACACAGCTGCTCAGCGCCGGTCAGCGGCGGCACGGCGCAGCATCTCGGCGATCGCCGGGAACCGGGGTCCCAGGACGTTGGCCGCAGCCGCCAGCTGGGTCTGCGAGGCCACCCCGCGCAGCGCCTCTGAGGGGTCCGGCGCGACGGTCGGAACACCCAGGTTGGGCCTGCTCTCCCGGACGTGGGCCAGCAAGGCGTCGGCCCGGACCCGGTCACCGGCGACGCCCCGGCTCACCTGCCGGTCCAGCAACAACAGCCTGGCGAGCACGTTCGGATCCCCGATCTTGACTCGACGTCCGCTCATCAGCTGGCTGATCATGGCGGTGCTGATCCCGAGCGACTTGGCCAGCCGGGCCTGCGACACGTCCAGCGCAGCCTGCAACCGACGAATCTTCTCCCTCAGCTCCTCGCCATAGAGCGCGCGCTGGCGCTCCAGGTTCCGGGCGAACAGGGTCTGCTCGGCAGAGTCGCCCTCGGCCGCGGCGGTGTGCAGTTCGTCCAGATCGTTCACAGGTCCCCCAGGTCGCAACGATGTGCTGATCGTCGCAGGCGAAGCGGAAGCCATGGGGTGGATTGCGAAGACTCGGGCCAATCCGGTCAAACCGCGGGCGGGCGGCACGGTTCAGACACCAACCAACCCGCGGCAGAGGTCTAGACGTCCAACAGCGCGCGGAGCTGGTCGACGTCCCGGGTCATCTGCTCGACCAGCGCCGGGACCCCGTCGAAACGGATCTGGCCGCGCAGCCGGGCCACGAAGTCCAGCGCGACCCGGTGCCCATAGAAGTCCTCGTCGATGTCCAGCACGTACGCCTCCACGGTGCGCTGGCGACCGGAGAACGTCGGGTTGGTGCCGATCGAGACCGCCGCCGGAAGCTCCCGTTTGCCGTGTACGAACCACGCCGCGTACACACCGTCGGCGGGGATCGCGGTGAACTGAGGCAACGACAGGTTCGCGGTGGGGAATCCCATCGCCCGGCCACGCTGGTCGCCGCGCACCACCACGCCCTCCACCCGGTGCGGGCGCCCGAGCGCGTCGGCCGCCGCCCGCACGTCACCGCCGTCGATACAGGAGCGAATGTACGTCGAGGAGTAGGTGATGCCGGTGCCCACCGGGTCGGTGATCAGCTCCACGCCCTCGGCCGCGAACCCGAAACGTTGGCCCAACTGGCGCAGCAGGCTCACGTCACCCCGCGCGCCGTGACCGAAGATGAAGTTGTTCCCGACCAGCACCGCCGCCGCATGCAGCCGTTCGACAAGGACCTCGTGCACGAACTCGTCGGCCGACATCCGGGCCAGCTCGGCGGAGAACGGCAGCACGCAGCACGCCGCGATGCCCAGCTCCGCGACGAGGCCGGCCCGCCGGCGCAGGGTGGTCAACTGAGCCGGGTGTCGGCCGGGACGCAGCACCTCGGTGGGATGCGGGTCGAAGGTGATCAGCACCGACGGCAGCTCCCGTTCGGCGGCCACGGCCACCGCTCGGTTGATCAGCCGTTGGTGACCGCGGTGCACGCCGTCGAAGACACCGACGGTGATCACGCTTCGCCCCCAGTCGCTGGGCACGTCGTCCAGTCCTCGCCAGCGCAACACGGCCGCGAGCCTACGTGGATCGTCCGTCGGCGCCGGCCGGGGCCAGCACCAACACCGGCTTGGCCCGCCCGTCGACCTCGCTGACCAGTGCCAACGCCCGCCCGGCTGCGTCGGTCACCGCATACACGCCGGCCATCCCGATGCCGGTCAGCGGCCGGCCGTAGGACAACCCGACGGCTTCGACCGTGTCTGCCACCCGGAGCCGGAACGCGGCGGCGACGGCGTCGTCGAGCGGGTAGGTCAGCCCAGGGTGCTCGGTCAGCTGCTCCAATGTTCGCGCCTTGTCGAGGTGGAACGGGCCGACCCGGGTCCGGCGCAGGGCGGTGAGGTGGCCACCGACACCCAGCCCGGCACCGAGGTCACGGGCCAGCGCCCGCACATAGGTGCCCGAGGAGCACTCCACCCGGACGTCCAGGTCCAGGTACGGGCCATCAGGGCGGGCACCAGTGAGCGAGAGCTCCGACACCGTCACCGGACGGGCCGCCAACACCACGTCCTCCCCCGCGCGGGCCCGAGCGTAGGCCCGCTTGCCGTCCACCTTGATCGCGCTGACCGTGCTGGGGACCTGCTCGATGTCCCCGGTCAACGCCGCCATCCCGGACCGGACGGCATCCTCGGTGACCCCGGCGGCGTCCGCCGCGGCGAGCAGCTCCCCTTCGGCGTCGTCGGTGCTGGTCGTGGAGCCGAGCCGGATGGTGGCGGCGTACGCCTTGGTGTCCAGGGCGAGGTGGCCGAGGAGCCGGGTGGCCCGCTCCACTCCGAGTACCAGCACGCCAGTGGCCATCGGGTCGAGGGTGCCGGCGTGTCCGATCTTGCGGGTGCCCAGCAACCGACGCAGCCGACCGACCACATCATGCGAGGTCAGGCCGGCGGGCTTGTCGACAACCACCAAACCGGAGGGTGTGCTCACGGAGGTCCATCCTGCCGCGGCGAAATGCCAGGCGCGGGAGCGGGCGCTCGCCACGCTGCACGTCGAGACCGGCGACGAACAGCCGTACCACAGAGCTTGTCAACGGGAGCTGGCGCACAGCTTCGACCAGGCCCGCCAGGTCCCCATCGCCCGGGCGAGCGACCACCACCTCAGTGACGAACCGACCCTCGAGGGGTGCGCAAGCTGTTTGCGCTGCTCGGGCTAGACCTGCCGCGCTCCCTCCCGGACAACGACGTCAGAGCGATCATCCGCAAACGCTTGCAGAGCAGAACGCGTTCGGTTAGCGCAGGGGCAAGCCGTGAGCCGCAGCGCGCCGACACTGGCGACCAGGGCGGTGACGGCCAGCCCGAGACCAGTGAGCACGAACGTCCGCATCCGAACCCGCACCCCGTGGCGGCGGCATGACTCCAGGCACAGCAGGGTGGCCAGCGAGGCCCACGGAGTGACAATGGGACCGACGTTCGTGCCGATCAGCAACCCTAGCAGCACGTCGCGGTGGCCAGCCGGGATCACCGCCTCGCCGGCGGCGTAGGCGGGCAGATTGTTGAGCGCGTTCGACAGGGCCGCGCCGGCCGTCGCAGCCCGGAACATGCCGGCCTGGCCGCCGTCAGTACCCACCAGCGCGGTCATCACCTCGGCCAGACCGTGTCGGCTCAGCGTGGGGACAAGCAGGAACAGCCCGGCCACCAGGATCAACAGCTGCCACGGCACCAGGCTCAACCCCAGCTGCCGTCGGACCAACACCACAAACGTCAGCACGGCCACCGCCGCCGCCAGCGCCGCCAGTCCGATCTGTTCGCGGACGAACGGGATGGCCACGATGAACAACAGGCAGGCCCCCAGTGACCCGGAACAGCGCCGACTGTCCGGGCTGGCTCAGCACCAGGTACACCGGGATGCGGTACCGGTCGCTGGGTCGCCGGCCCCGGCGCCAGTAGCACGCCCACAGGAACACCATCGTCGCGGCGATCGCGGCCAGCTGCGGCAGCCACATCCGGGCGGCGAAGGCCGGCGCGGCGAGCGCCACCCGGTCGGCGGCGAGCAGGTTGGTCAGGTTCGACACCGGCAGCAGCAGGCTCGCGGTGTTGGCCAGCCACACCGTGGTCATCGCCAACGGGACGGTCGCGATGTCGACGCGAACGGCCAGCGCCAACAGCACCGGGGTGAGCAGCACCGCGGTGGTGTCGAGGTTGAGGAACATCGTGGTCGCCGACGCGAACGCCACGCAGAGCAGGAACAACGCTGGATAGTTGCCGCCCGCGATGATCGCCAACCGGGTCGCGATGACGTCGAAGACCTGCGCTTGGCGAGCCAGGTTGGCCAGCACGATCACGCTGGCCAGGAACAGCAGCAGCGGCGGTGCGATCCGGGTGATGTTGGCCTCGGCGTCGGCGACCGGCAGCAGCCCGGTCGCGACGCACAGAACGCCGGCCGCCAGCACACCGATCCGAATCCAGTCCAACAAGCTGGGCATTGACGCCCACGTACTGACACGCCTCATGGGCAGGGCAAACCTCGCGCGTCGCGAAGTGTTCTGTGCGCGAGATCGGGCGTCATACTGTCATGCATGTCGCCGGGGGGAGATCAGGACGTTGCCGACCGCTACCCGGTGCCGACGCTGTACGCGCACGGGCGCGCCGGACGCTGGTACGTCCACCTCTACCGCCGCCAGCCCGGCGTCGGGGCCGGCCGCGGGCTGCTGCTCGACCTCATCACCACTGCGGAGAACACCGGCCAGCACGACGAGCTGGACATTGCGGCCGCCGACATCCTCGGCCACTACCGCCGCGTCATCGCCATCACCGCGCGCCGCCGGACGCCGGGAGAACTGGTGCAGAAGCTGTTCGGCGACCGAGCCGCGCCCGGCGGCCGCCTCGACGCCTACTACCACCGCACCGGGCGGCCGTGGCTCACCAGCCCGGACGGTGTGCAGCTCGCGATCGGCGAACTCGCGTACACGACGCTGCTGTTCAACGGGGTGGCGCACCGACTTGACAGGCCTGCGGTGCTCGACGAGGTCCAGAGCGGGTTCGCCGGCCGGCAGGCGATGTGGTCCGCAGTGACCCAGGCGACCGGACCGCGTTCAACCTCGGCTGGACTCCGCAGGACGGCCCGTTCTGGTTCGGCTCCGACACCGCCGGCCACAACGCGCTGGCCGGGGAGTTCGCCGTCGCCCTGATCGACCTGCTCCTGCACGGCGCCCGCCTCACCCCCGCGATGAACCCGCGCGCCTACCGCGACCACCCGCCGCGCTGGTCACCGCACCGTCCGGGCCCGGTGTGACCCTGCACCAGGTCCGGCCAGGCCTGATCGAGGCCGACATCCACCACCGGGCGTCCCCTGCACGACAGCGGCTCGCCGCGACCTACCTGCGCGACCTCGTCGTCCCGGTCGCCGCAGACCTCGGAGTCGATGACGTCGCCGGGTGGCTGCGGCTCTACCTGCTGATGCGGCTGCTCGGCGTCTACCGCCCCACCGACCTCGCCCCGGCCGACGCCGTCCTCCTGCTCGCCGCGATCACCCACGTCCAGAACCCGCATCTCGAGCTGGCGACCCTGCTCGACCTCACCGCGCCCGTGCAGGCCACCCCATGACCCCGATCCGGTCGGGGGCCGTCGTGACCGGCGCTGGAAGCGGCATCGGTGCCGCCGGCGCGCACCGCCTCGCCGACTCCCATGACCTGCTGCTGAGCCACCTGCAGGCCGACGACGACCTCGACCAGGTCCGCACCGCGTGCCGGGACCGCGGCGCGACCACCGCGACCGTAACCGGCGACCTCACCGACCCGGCCGTCATCGCCGACCTCGGCGCCGCGACCACCGAGCGCACCGGGCAGCTGCAGGTGGTGGTGTCCGCCGCCGGCGTCTACCCCCGCATCCCCTGGGCAGACACCACCGTCGACGTCTTCGAGCGGCAGCTGGCATTCGTCGACCTTCAACACCTCGCCGGTCACGCGGTCACCACATCTCGGCCGCGTTGCCCGGCACACAGTTTGTCCAGCACATCCAGTTGGCGCGACGCGCGGAATGTCTCGCGTGCCCGCAGACAGGCGGCGATCAGCTCCACGTGCTCGCTCGTCTCGACGATGTCTGTCAGGTGGGTGAGCATGGCTGCTGCTTCAGCACCATCCGCGACGTGCAATCGTCACGGCGTGAACCGATCGGCGCTGCGGATGGATGCTGGCGTCAACGGCAGGCACCTGGCGAGGACCGCCTCACCAATCGTTGGGTCATCTGTCCTGCTCGGGCGTACCGGTCCGGCAGCAACAGCGGCGTACCGGTCCGGCAGCAACAGCACCGTGTCCAACGTCCGACCGTAGATCTCGGCCATCTCGGTGAACGGCACACCGCCGATGAACGACACGGGCGGCCACCACCCCCGGCACCGCCCAGGCACCCGACCGGGTCCGGGCCAGCACCGCGACCAGCCGGATGACCATGAACACGGCCAGCCCGGTCCAGATCCCCACCAGCCCCCATCCGAACCTGAGCGAGGCCCAGATCAGCGGCAGGAAGCCCAACATCGTGGCGGCCAGCGTCGAGGTCCGCAGGAAACCGGCGTCGCCGGCCCCCAGCAGCACCCCGTCCAGCGCGAACACCACGCCGGCGACCGGCTGCAGTCCGACGAAGAACCACCACGCCGACGGCACCAGCGCCAGCACGGACGGATCGGCGGTGAACACCCTCGGCAGCACGCCAACGAGCGCCGCGAACAGCACAGCGAAGCCGCAGCCCAGCACCAACCCATAGCGGGTCACCCGCCAGGCCAACGCCCGGGCCGCACCGGCCTCACCAGCACCAAGCGCGGACCCGACCAGCGACTGCGCCGCGATCGCCAACGAGTCGAGCACCATGACCTGGAGTCCCCACAGCTGCAGCACGATCTGGTGTGCGCCCACCGAGGCGGCGCCGAACCGGGCGGCCACGGCGGCCGCCGACAGGAAGCACGCCTGGAAGCCCAGGCTGCGCAAGACCAGGTCCCGGCCCATCCCGAGCTGGCCGCGCAGCACCGCCGGCCGCAGGGCCAGCGACACCCGCTCGACCAGCAGCGCCCGCCCGAACAGCACCGCGGTGACCACCTGCGCCGTCACGTTCGCGATCGCCGATCCGGCCAGACCGAACGCCGGAATCGGACCGAGCCCGTAGACCAGCACCGGGCAGGCCAGAGCCGAGAGCCCGTTGCCGGTCAGCACGTACCGCATCGGCCGCCTGGTGTCCTGGACACCGCGCAGCCAGCCGTTGCCGGCCAGGGTCACCAGCACCAGCGGGGCACCGACCAGCGCGATCCGCAACCAGCCCACTGCCGAGTCAGCCACCGGTCCCGGTCCACCGGACAACCCTCGGGCCGCCGGCGCGGCGACCAATTGCCCAACTACCAGCACCCCCGCCCCGACCGCCAACGCCAGCCAGGTGGACTGGACCCCCTCAATGACGGCATCGGCCCGCCGGCCGGCGCCGTGGAGCCGGGCCGCCCGGGCGGTGGTGCCGTAGGACAGGAATACCAGCTGGGTGGAGACCTGCGCGAGCAGCACCGCGCCGATCGCCAGACTCGCTAGCGGCACTGCCCCGAGGTGGCCGACCACCGCCGTGTCGACCAACAAGTACAGCGGTTCGGCGGCGAGCACCACCAACGCCGGCGCCGCCAGTCGGACTACCTCGCGGGCACCTGCGGTGCCGGTGCTGCTCACCTCGCGCCCGGTCACCTCGCGCCCGGTCACCTCGCGCCCGGTCACCTCGCGCCCGGTCACCTCGCGCCCGGTCACCTCGCGCTCAGTCCCCGTCGCTGACGTCCTCGCGCGGGGGTTTGTACGGGTCGGCCTCACCGGCCGGCTGCGCGCCGGCGGCCAGCCGGGCCACCTCCGCGTCGGCATCCCGGGCCCGCGCGAGCAGCTCGTCGAACGCGCGCACACCCTCGGGCACGGCGTCCCGGACGAAGGTCAGGGTCGGGGTGAACCGAACCCCGGTGCGCTTGCCGACGATCGAACGCAACACACCGTTCGCGCTGGCCAGCGCGGCGGTGACGGCCTCGATGTCAGGCTCGGCGTCCACTGTCTCGCCCAGGACGGTGTAGAACACCGTGGCGTCGTGCAGGTCACCGGTCACTCGAGTGTCGGTGATGGTTACTTTGGCCAGCCGAGGGTCCTTGACCTGGTACTCCAGTGCATGCGCCACGATCTGGCTGATCCGCTTGGCCAGCTTGCTGGCCCTCGCCTGGTCGACCACGTCCCTCACTCCCTGCTGATGCCTCCGGCGTGCGGCCTCGGGTCACTCGTCGTGCGGGCCGATGATCCGTCGCCGGGCGGAAAGCAACTCCAGCTCCGGCCGCACCGCCAGCCATCGCTCGCACTGGTCCAACACATCGGTCACGTGCCTGGCATCGGCTGCTACACAGCTCACCCCGAGCAGTGCACGCCGGTGCAGGTCGAGATGACCGGCCTCGGCCACCGCCACCTCGTAGCGCCGCCGCAGCTCGGCCAACATCGGTCGTACCAGCGAGCGCTTCTGCTTGAGTGAGCCGACGTCCCCGAAGAGCACGTCGAACTCCAGCACGCCTACATACATGTGGTACCCAGACACTGACGAGGTAGCGCTATGCCCTCGGCTTCTCCCGCATCTCGAAGGTCTCGATGATGTCACCGAGCTTCAGATCGTTGAACGACCCGAGCGTCAGACCACACTCGAACCCCTCGCGGACCTCGGTGGCGTCGTCCTTGAACCGGCGCAGCGAGCTGATCGGCTGGTTCTCCACCACCACCACACTGTCTCGGATCAACCGGGCACGGGCATTGCGGCGGATCTCCCCACTGAGCACCATGCAACCGGCGATCGTGCCGACCTTGGAGGACCGGAAGACGTCCCGGACCTCGGCCCGGCCGAGCGCGACCTCCTCGTACTCGGGCTTGAGCATGCCCTTGAGGGCCGCCTCGATCTCGTCGATGGCCTGGTAGATCACCGAGTAGTAGCGGACCTCCACACCCTCGCGGTTGGCCATCTCGGTGGCCTTGCCCTCGGCCCGGACGTTGAAGCCCAGCACGATGGCGTCCGAGGCGATGGCGAGGTTGATGTCGCTCTCGGTGACACCACCGACGCCCCGGTGGGTGACCCGTAGCTCGACGTCGTCTCCAACCTCAATCTTCAGCAGAGCGTCCTCGAGCGCCTCGACGGTACCCGAGTTGTCACCCTTGATGATCAGGTTGAGGCTGTCGGTCTCCTTCAGCGCGGCGTCCAGGTCCTCCAGGCTGACCCGCTTGCGACGCTGTGCCAGCTCGGCGTTTCGGTCCCGAGCACGCCGGCGGTCGGCGATCTGGCGGGCCACCCGGTCCTCCTCGACCACCAGGAAGGTGTCGCCCGCGCCTGGCACCGAGGTGAACCCGATGACCTGCACCGGGCGGGAGGGATAGGCCTCCTTGATGTCCGCGCCATGCTCGTCGAGCATCCGCCGGACCCGACCGGAGGCGTCGCCGGCCACGATCGAGTCGCCGACGTGCAGCGTGCCGCGCTGCACCAGCACGGTGGCCACCGGGCCTCGACCACGGTCGAGGTGTGCCTCGATCGCGACGCCCTGGGCCTCCATGTTGGGGTTGGCCCGCAGGTCCAGCGCGGCGTCTGCGGTGAGCAGGATCGCCTCGAGCAGTTGCTCGATGTTGAGGTTCTCCCGAGCCGAGACGTCAACGAACATGGTGTCGCCGCCGTACTCCTCGGCGACCAGCCCGTACTCGGTCAGCTGCTGGCGGATCTTCGCCGGGTTGGCACCTTCCTTGTCGATCTTGTTCACCGCGACCACGATCGGCACCGAGGCCGCCTGCGCGTGGTTGATCGCCTCCACCGTCTGTGGCATTACACCGTCGTCGGCGGCCACCACGATGACCGCGATGTCGGTCGACCTGGCACCACGGGCACGCATGGCGGTGAACGCCTCGTGACCAGGGGTGTCGATGAAGGTGATCAGTCGCTCGATGCCCTCGAGCTCGGTGGCCACTTGGTAGGCGCCGATGTGCTGGGTGATGCCACCGGCCTCGCCTGCCATCACGTTCGCCTTGCGGATGGTGTCCAGCAGGCGCGTCTTGCCGTGGTCGACGTGACCCATAACGGTCACCACTGGCGGCCGGAACTCAAGATCGTCCTCGTCGCCGGCGTTCTCGCCGTAGGAGATGTCGAAGGAGTCCAGCAGCTCGCGGTCCTCCTCCTCCGGAGAGACCACCTGCACGTGGTAGTTCATCTCGGTACCGAGCAGCTCAAGGATCTCGTCGGCCACCGACTGCGTGGCGGTGACCATCTCACCGAGGTGGAACAGCACCTGGACCAGCGCCGCCGGGTTGGCGTTGATCTTGTCCGCGAAGTCGGTCAGCGAGGCGCCCCTGGCCAGGCGGATCGTCTCGCCCTTGCCCTTGGGCAGCCGCACACCACCCACGGACGGCGCCTGCATGGCGTCGTACTCCTGGCGCTTCTGCCGCTTCGACTTGCGACCCTTACGAGCCGGACCGCCGGGACGACCGAACGCACCGGCCGCGCCACCGCGACCGCGGCCACCGCCACCGCCACCGGGGCGGCCGCCGGGACCGCCCTGTCC